>DATEUE010000194.1:0-11547 GCA_035283305.1 Vicinamibacteria bacterium
GCGGGCCGCCGAGACGATCGAGCTGGAGCTGCGCTGCTCCGCCGGCACCTACGTGCGGGCGTTGGCGCGGGACCTCGGTGAGCGGCTCGGGACCGGAGCCCACCTCGTGGCCCTGCGCCGCACCCGGTCCGGTGTCTTCGATCTCGGGCAGGCCGTGCCAGGAGACAGCCTCGAGGGAGCCGCGGCGCGGCTGATTCCGCTCGCGGGTCTGCTGCTCGACCTGCCTTCGGTGACGGTCGGCGAGGAGGGGCGGCGGCGCCTCGGGCACGGCCGGGAGCTGGGTCCGGAGCACGTTCTTCAGGGCTTTCCGAAGGCCGCGGTGGAGCGGGTTCGCCTGCTCGACGAACACGGCGAGCTGCTCGCGCTCGCCGTGCCTCGCGGCTTCGATGGCGGCGGGTCGGCGCTGCCGCGGCGCCCGGCGCTGCACCCGGATGTCGTGCTGACCGGATCCCAGGTCGACTCCTCTTCTGGGAGCTGAGCGCCTCGGGCCTGACCAGGCCAGCGTGGCCTATTGGTCGATGTAGTACAGGCGGATCGAGCGGCCAACCCGCACCAGGGGCTGGTAGGCGTCGAGCCAGGCGTAACCGTCGCCCACGCCCTCGCGCCAGACGAGGCGGTCGCGGTCGCAGGGATCATCGCCCTCGAACTGCGGCACGAGGAGCCCCACGCGCTGCATCTCGCTCAAAGCCACCCAGCCGGTCACGCGCCGGCCGGGGGCCAGCCAGCGCGCTGGGGGCAGGCGGTGCCGGCAGAGATCGGCCTTGCCGAAGTAGGCGATCCACAGCTCGGGGACGTGGCGCTCGCGCAGCGCGTCCCGCAGCGCGTAGAGATCCTGGCCCCAGTCGAGGTCGCTGTCGGTGAGGATCCGCGCCGCGTGCGGGGCGGCGGCCTCGTTGAAGTAGCCGAGCCAGTGGGGATACGCGACGATCGGAGCGGCGATCTGCCAGGCCCCGAGGGCGAGCACCGCCGCGCGAGCGACACGCCCCGCGGTCCAGAGCCGGTGGGCCGCCGCCGCCGCGGGGATGCAGAGCAGCGGGAAGACGGGAAGCACGTGCCGCACGCCGATGTTGATGCGCCCCAGCGAGCAGAAGGCGAGCAGGGTCGCGGCCGCGAGCACGGGCGCGAGCGGCCGCCACCCGCGGTGCCGGCGCAGGACGAGGACGACACCCGAGCCGGCGAGCAGGAGAAACGGGATGGGCGACTTCACCAGGAGCGCCAACGGGTAGTAGAGCGCGAAGCCGTTCGGGCTCACGCGGCCCATGAGGAACGCGGGGTGTCCCTGCGCGTTGTGCACGCAGAGCTCCAGGAGCCCGGTCAACAAGGCTGGCGCCGGAACGGGCGTTTCGGTGAGGCGGGCCAGCACCTTCCCGGAGAGGCTGCCCGGCGCGGCGCAGGAATCCACGAGTGACCGCACTTCCTGGGGCGGTCGCTCGTCCACGGGCCGACCGACGTCAAAGCGGTAGGCGGCGCCGAGCACGAGGAGCGCGGCGAGAATCAGCAGGGGTAGGCGGGTCAGGAGGCCCCCCCAGCGGGCCCCGCGGTCGAACGCCCGGACGGCCAGGATGGCGGCAGCGGCCGGGACGAGCGCCACGGCGGTGAACTTGGTGGCGAACGCCGCACCGGTGAGCGCGCCGAGCAACAGTCCCCGGCCGAGCGTCGGACGATCCAACCATCGAACGAAAGCCAGCAGCGCCGCCAGATAGGCCGCGGTGAAGGCCACGTCGGTGGTGGCCAGCCCCGCGTGGGCGAGCACCGCGGGCACGCTCGCGAAGAGGGTCACGGCCACGAGCGCCACCGCTTCGCCGAAGAGCGAGCGCGCCCCGGCCCAGACGAGCGCCCCGCACAGCAGGAAGAGCGGCAGGACGCCGACCCGGGCGAGCGCGAGGTCGCGGTTGTCCTCCGTGTCGAGCGCGTCGAGCGCCTGGCCGCGGGTGCGGCCGGACACGTCCGGCAGGCGGTAGCCCCGCAGGTAGGGTCCAATGGCGACGGGTAGGCGCGACAGGGGCGGGTTCTCGGGCTGGAGCCGGTAGCTTCCGTGGTCCAGCCACTCGAGCCCCGCCTCCACGTGGGTGGGCTCGTCGACGGTCAGGCTGAGAGTGCGATAAGTAGAGACGATACCCGCCGCGGCGATCACGAGGACGGACGCCGCCGCGACACGGCACCGGAGGGCACTCACCTCGACCGTCCTTCCCCGCCGACCGTCGCGTGGCCGAGGGGGGTAGCCCGGCGCCGGTAGACGGACATGAGACCGAGCGGCGAGACGTGCACTCGCTCGAAGTCCCGCTCCAGCGTTTTTTCGAGGACGGGCCAGCTCGGGTGGGCGCGATCGGCGGCCCGCAGGCCCCAGAGCAGGAGGAGTCGTACGTGCCTCCCGGTCGCGCTCTCGTACTGACGCAGATCCAGGAACGGTGGCTCAGTGTCGGTGCCTTCGCGCAGGCCGATGTCGAACGCCGCGCGCACACCGGCGCGGCGGAATCGGATCGCGAAGTGGCGAGTGAGCGACTGGTAGTTGCCGAGGTCGATGGCATCGTGCTCGGCAGCCAGGAAACCGGAGGTGTGCGCGAAGGCCGCCACGTGCAACGACAGCGGCCGGCCCTGCCGGTCGAACCCCGTCGGCGCGTAGCTCAGAGCCAGGAGCGTGTCCCGGGGCTCCACGACCGAGCCCGCCGACAGGTAGTCGGCCACGTAGGGCTGCAGGCGCCGGTAGGCGGCCGCGTGGAGCGAGACCTGCGCGAGCGACAGAGCCGCCGCCACCACGGCCGCGCCCACGCCGAGCCGCCTCGGTAGCGAGCAGGTTCCGAGCCAGAGCAGAGCGACGAGGGGGGCGAGCACGGCCAGGCGCTCGGGCAGGAACAGGCGCCGTGCGTCCGGGCCCTGCATGAGCAGGTAGAGCAGAACGAGGACCGCGGCTCCGAGCAGCAGACCGTCCGCGAGGTCGCGGCGGCGGCTCCGCCGCCTCGCGAGGGCGACGGCGAGCAGCACACCACACAGCGCCGCGAGCAGGCCGGCCACGAGGCTCTCCTTCGCCGTGTGAGAGACGAGAACGTCGAAGGCCAACAGGCGACCGAGCGAGGCTGCGAGGTCAGTAGGCGCCGTGAGCACCTCGCCTTGGCGCTGCGAGTAGGGCCAGGCCAGCAGCGCGGCGGGCAGCAAGGCGAGCCCCGTGGCGAGCGCGCTGCGGAGGGCCCTTCCGACATCCGGGGCATCCACGGCGACCCGCCACGCCGCGAGCGTTCCGATCAGGAAGAGCGCGGGAGCCACCGCCCCGAGGTGCGTGAAGTGGAGTAAAAGGCCGAGGCCGAGGAGCCCGAGCCACCGAGCCCCGTGCAGGCCGTCGCGGTGGCGCAGCCAATAGCCGAGGGCGACCAGCAGGACGACGAGCCCCCAGCCGAAGTTGTGGAACCCCCAGTGGAAGAGACGGCTCCAGGCGAAGGGCAGCGCGAGGAGCGCCGCGAGCCCGCCGCCGCCGCCGCCGGCGCGCAGGGCGTACCGGATCGCCAACGGGAACAGGATCAGGTAGGCCGAGAGCAGGACCTTCTCGGCCGTGGCGGGGGACAGGACGCCGAGGAGCGCGGCGAGAAGTACCTGGCCGGTGAGGTTCGGCACCGGCTCGACGAGAAGCCGGTACTGCGCGCGGATGTCGTCGCGCGCCGGTTGCAGGTACAGCCGCAATACGTTTGCGGAGTCCACGTGGGCCGGCCCGTCCTGCGAGGGGAACCAGGCGACACTCCACAGCGCGGCGACGCTCGCGAGGGCGGCCAGCGCCAGGAGGGTCTGCTCCAGGCCCGGGCGGCGTGTCACCGGGCCGCCTCCTGCTCAGGCGCGAAGACGAGCAGCGAGTTGCTCACGTGAATCGGCGCGCGCTCGTAGCGGGGGTAGTAGAGGGAGCGGACGGCGTCGGAGCAGTAGCGCACGCCGGCGGGGCCCAGGCAGTTGAGGCTGACCACGCTGGGCAGCGTCGGGTCGGGTGGCCCGGCGTCAGGCGTCACCCACTCGGCCAGGATCGCATGGTAGTCGGCCAGGCCGTACGCCCCAGGGTCGGACATCCCGAAGTAGGCCAGGTTGACCTTCGTCCATCCCCGCGCGTGCAGCCAGCGCGCGGCCTCGGGCAGGTCCTGGCCCCAGTCCACGTTGCTGTCCATGAGGTAGCGACTCCCGGCGTGAGCGCTGCCGCCCCCAAGGAGATTGAAGTACGTGGACTGGTGTGGGTGGACGGCGAGCGTCGTCGCCAGCGCGAGCGCGGGCGCGGCGACCGCCGCCGTCCGCCTCCATCCGCCGGCCGCCGACCAGGCCGCGAGGAACACTCCGGCGAGGGCGGCCCAGGGCAGGTAGACGAAGAGAACGTGCCGGTGGCCAATGTTGAAGCGGGCGAGAACGTGAAGCAGGAACAGGCCGAGGAACGGCCCCAGGGTCAGCAGGGCCCGCTCGACCTCGAGGCGGCCCTCCCGTCGAATACGCCGAAAGGCCGCGGCCAGGGCCAGCGCGCCGAGCACGAGGTGGAGCACGGGCGTCTTGAGGAGGATGCTCACCAGGTAGTAGCGGTACCAGCCCTCCCGCCGCACCTCGCCCTGCAGGAACATCGTGCGGCCCTCTCCCGAGTCCGCCTGGTTGAGAGTGGCGAGCGTCGTCTGCGGCACGAGGCGGCGCTCGGCCAGCCAGGAGGAAACGAGTCCGGCCGCCGTGCGGGCGGGCCGAGTCAGCTCCACGAACTCGACCGGCTCCTCGATCGGGAGCTGCGGCGCTGCCAGCCGGAAACGGAAGCCTGCGGCCGCCCACTGCCCGGCCCAGCCGGCCAGGACGGCCGCGAGAACGAGGGCCGTGGCCTTCGCGGGGCCGAAGCCGGCAGGGCGCGCCTCGCCGGGAGAAGGGCCACCGACGCGCCGAGCGAGAGCGGCCAGCCAGAGGGCCAGCAGCTGGAGGCCGGCGAAGACGGCGACCGGCAGCTTCACCAGCGGCAGGACGGCACACCCGGCCAGGAGGGCGACGGCGCGCCAGACGGAGGGGGACGCCCACAGTCGCCAAGCGAGGAGCGTGAGGGCGCCGCACGCTACCGCTGCGGGCACGTCCAGGGTGACGAATCGGGCGTGGCCCAGGTACTCGGGGTAGAAGAGCAGCAGCGCGAAGGCCAGCAGGCCGGCCCGCGGCCCCCCGAGCGAGGAGGCCCACGCCCATGCCACGAGGCCGCCGAGCAGCCCCACGAGGAGGGGCACGATCCGGCAAAGCAGGATCGTGACGCGCGGCGCGCGGTTCTGGCGGAAGAGAACGTCGAAGCCCCAGGCCCACTGGTCGGGCGCCCACCAGCTCGCCACGCGCCGACCCGCCTGGCCGATGTCGAGGCGCGGCGGACGAACGAGCTCGAGCGGCAGCACGGCCAGGACCTTGAGCAGCGGCGGGTGCTCGGGGTTCATGCGGTGATCGCCGTAGCGGACGACGGCGAGCCCGCCCGCGATGTGAGGCACCTCGTCGACCACGGCGGCCAACGTCCACGCGCCGTGCAGGCCGAGGGCGAGCCAGAGAACCGCGAGCGCCGCGGCCAGGCGCCGCTCCGTGCGCCCGTGTGCGACGTCGCGGGTTGCCGGTCGCAGTGTCTCGGCCAAGCCGGCCCAGTCTACCTGCGCCCGGCCGCCCGGCGCGCATGGACCGGGCGACATGCGTTCCTTGGCTGCGGCCGTGTGCGCCGTCTTGACGAGCCTTGACGAGGAGCGCTCGCGTCACGCGTGCTAGAATTGTTTGTTTGCATGGTGCCCTCGAGGCGCCGAAGGGAGACGCGTAGCATGAGCAAGCCGGGAAAGCGCGCCGCAGGTCTGGCACTGGTGGCCCTCGGAGCGCTCGCGCTCGGGCATTGCGGCGGCGGCGGCTCGGGAGCCGGACCCACGACACCGCCCGTCCCCCCGGTGACGACACCCACGCCGACGCCGACGCCCACGGCCGACCCACCGCTCTCACAGAGCTGCGCCAAGCTGCCGCCGGGGAGCGTGGGCGGGCGCTGCAACACGGAAGCCTCCGAGTACCAGGAGATCGTCGATCGCGCCATCCGCACGCTGCAGGGCGAGCAGCCCGCGATCTTCGAGGGCGACCAGGTGCTGAGCATCGGTGCTTACTACGTCGGCCTGATCAAGATCCTCGACCGACAGGGCCTGTGCGCGGCCACCGACGGCGAGGAGCTGGGTGTGACGGACCGAGCGAGCTCCAACGAGCAGTTCGACGTCCTCTCCGCCCAGAGCCGGGCGCGCTTCGGGCCGGTGAGCTATCGGGCCACGTGCTCCCCGTCGGCCGTGCCGATCCCGCAGGGAGCGACGATGCCGCCGCCTGCCGGCTGTCCGCTGCCTTCGAGCCGCGAGATCGCGTGCGGCCGCGAGCCCGAGGGCCGCTACCACGGCCACGTCGAGGCGGCGATCGCGCAGCTCCAGAAGGACAAGCCCGAGCTGTTTGACTTCAACGATACCGCGCAGGGGACGAGCTGGCCGACTGTGAAGAACATCGACGCCTACTTCCAGGGTGCCATCGACATCCTGACAAAGCAGGGCTATTGCGCCCATCACGACGGCGAGGAGATCGTGATGAAGACCGGCTCGAACGCATTCAGCGAGCACTACGACATCGACTTCCAGCACAAGTACATCCGCACCGGCCCCGGCATCTACCGCTTGAGCTGCTACCCGGCGGCTTTCTAGCGGGGGATTCTAGCGGGGGCACGGGGGGCGCTCAGCCCCCCGAAAGCTCAGTCCAGAGCGTCCTGGCCGCCGTTCGTTGTCCGTTGTTTGTTGCCTGTTGTCCGTTGTGCGTAGTCCGCCGTTCCTCGCCCCCCAACGACACTCAAGCGGGGATCTTCGAAGAGGGACGCTTCTACTCTTGGCCTCCCTCCCGCCGCTCAACCCCCACGATCCGATACACTGCGGCCCCCGGCTCCTGGTGGACGGTCTCGAGAACCCCGTTCGTGTCGAAGCGCACCCGGTCGTTTCCGTAGAGCGCCAGGAACGACGCCCCGAGCGAGCGGGCGATCGCGAGCGCCTCGTCGCGGCTCTCGGTGCGGAAGAAGCGGTAGACGACGGCGTGCCTGGCCTCGAGGTCGGCCTTCGAGGCGAACTGCGTGAGGTAGGGCGTGAAGCGCTCATACGTCACCCGCCGGCCGGCGAGCACGACGGGCGCCGGAGGGTAGCGGCCCCCGGGACGCTGCAGCACGACGCCGCCCGGGAGCGACGCGGCCTCGAGCGCGCGCATGGCCCGCAGCATCGGGGCCGGCAGCCGGTCGGGCGGCGTGTGTCTCTTCTTCGCAGCGTACTGCCAGGTGGCGGGCGTCGCGAGCAGCAGCACGGCCACGGCGCCCAGCAGGCGCCTCTTGCGGGATGAGGCCAAACGGGCGAGCGCCGCGGCTGTGAACACCCACAGCAGCGGTCCCGACTGCTCGACGAGATAGGCGGCGTCGTTCACCAGCTTCTGTTCCGCGAGCACCTCGGGGGCCGACACGCTGAACAGCAGACCGAGCGGCCAGCCCGAGAGCGCGATCACGGCCGTCGCCGCGGCGAACGCGGGACCGCGTCGGGCGCGCAGCGCCTCGCCGATGCCTGCGAGGCGCAGGCCGAGCGAGAGCAGCAGCCAGAGCGAGGCGGCGCCGGCGAGCCGGAGGCCGGAGAGTGGCGCGAGCCCGAGCGTGTCGCGCGTCACCTGCACCAGGTCGAGCGGGGCGAACGTGACGGCGACCGTCTCGCCGCCCTGCCCGAGCACCAGCATCCCGGTCGCGAGTGCCACGGGCGCCGCTGCGATCACCAGCGCGAGACGTCGCGCGCCGCGGGCGAGCAGGAGCGCGACGCCCAGCCCGAGCAGCAGGTGCGCGCCCAGGAACACCTTGAAGAACGGGACCGCGACCGCCTGGAGCGTCGCGAGGGCCAGGTGGCCGCGGCTCCCGGTCTCCTCGAAGCGCGAGAGCGAGACGAGGGCGCCCATGACCAGGCCGAGCGCGGGCACGACCGGATTCGCGTAGACGAGCGAGAGCAGCAGGTTGCCGCGCAGCAGGTCGCACCACCAGTGCGCCTGCGGGTTCGTCGCGAACACGAACGAGAAGTCGGTCAGCAGCAGCGTCCAGGGAACGAAGGCGACGGCGAGCGGGGGAGCGCCGAGGCGGGCCGTGAGCGCGCGTATCGCGAGGATCAGGCCGAGGCCCCAGAGAGTGACATCGAATCGCGTGATCGAGTCCCAGGGGTCGGTGCCGGCCCAGCGCCTGGCTGCCGCCCGCACGAGATCCGCCCCGAGGTGGTAGCCAATCGGGAAACCCGAGACTCCCGGTACCTGCGGCGGCTGGCCGGTCAGGATCTCGTGGGTGAGGCCGACGTGGAAGGCCGAGTCGAAGGTGACGAGCGGGTCGAGCAGAAAGTCGCCGGTAGCCGGCTCCACCCGGTTCCAGGGGTAGTGCGTCGAAGCCAGGAGGGCGACGAGAGCGAGGGCGGGAGGGATCGCACCTCGCAGCGACGGGCCGGAGGCGCGCTCACAGGGGCCGCGCCCGAGCCGCCACGCCCCCGCGAGCAGGAGCACGACGGCCGCGGGAAGGAGCGCCGGGAGGCCCGTGACGAGGCTGACCCAGAAGGCGAACGCGCAGAAGGCCGTGCCCAGCGGCACCGCCAGCGCCGGGTCTATCGGGGTTCGCGAGAGCCGCTGGAGCGCGAGCCCTGGCAGCAGGACGAAGGCGGCCGCGAAGAGTAGGAAGAGGGAGAGCTCGCTAGGGGTCAAGGGTTTACACGTGAAGCCAGGGCATGGTATTCTCTCGCGTTCATCAAAAAGAGGAAAGAGGAGTCACTAGGAGGTCAGTTCGGTGAGTTTCAGCAAGACCCAGAAGACGGAGGTCGTCTCGGGATACCGCATCCACGCAACGGACACGGGATCGCCCGAGGTGCAGGCAGCCCTCCTGAGCGAGCGGATCAGCTACCTGACGGAGCACTTCAAGTCCCACCCGAAGGATCACCATTCCCGTCGGGGACTCCTTCAGCTGGTCGGGCAGCGGCGTCGGCTGCTCGAGTACCTGAAGGGCAAGGACCGCAGTCGCTACGGCGTTCTGATCGGCAAGCTGGGCATCCGCAAGTAACACCTGACCTAAAGGGACCGGGCCCTGGACAAAGCCGCCCTCGGGGGTGGCTCTCTTGTCCGCGGGCCTGCTCCTCGTGTTCCCGGTGCGCCGCGAGGGCGGCCGCCGGCTGAGAGCGGAGACCGGGAGACAATGGAACGAGTGGAAATGGCCCTTGGCCGCCACACCCTGTCGATCGAGACGGGGAAGATGGCCAAGCAGGCCGATGGCGCGGTCGTGATCCGCCTCGGCGACACGGTGGTCCTGGCGACGGCTTGCGCGCAGCGCGATCCTCGCGTGGGAGTCGACTTCCTGCCCCTGACGGTGGACTACCGCGAGGGCAACTACGCCGGCGGCAAGATCCCCGGCGGCTTCTTCAAGCGCGAGGGACGGCCGAACGAGAAGGAGGTCCTCACCTCGCGCATGATCGACCGGCCGCTGCGGCCGCTGTTTCCCGAGGGCTACGCCTGCGAGACGCAGGTGATCGGCCTGCTGCTCTCCGCCGACATGGAAAACGACTCGGACACGCTCTCGATCATCGGCGCCTCGACGGCGCTGCTGATCTCGGACATCCCGTTCGAGCGCCCGGTGGGCGCGGTGCGCGTGGGCTACTGGGACGGCGCCTGCGTCGTCAACCCGGCGACCGCCGATCTCAAGGCCAAGAGCCAGCTCAACCTGCTGGTGGCCGGGACCGAGGACGCGATCGTGATGGTCGAGGCGAGCGCACACGAGGTGTCCGAGGCCGTGATGGCGCAGGCGCTCGTCGAGGGCCACAACGTCATCAAGCAGATCGTAGCCGTCCAAAAGGAGCTGCGTGCGAAGGCCGGCAAGCCGAAGCGCCCGCTCGTGAAGAAGACGATCGACCCGTCCTTCGTGGCGACGATCGAGGGTGCCCTCACCGAGCCGCTACTCGCGGCCGTCCGCCACAAGGGCAAGATCGAGTCCTACGCCCGGATGAAGAAGGTGAAGGACGACTTCGTGGCGTCGCTCACCGAGGAGCAGGCCGACCTGAAGGCCGCCGTTCCGGCCGTCTACGACATGCTGCGCGAGAAGCTCCTGAAGCGCGAGATCTTCGAGAACGGCCATCGGCTCGACGGCCGCCGCTTCGACGAGGTGCGGCAGATCACGAGCGAGGTGGGTGTGCTACCGCGCACCCACGGCTCGGCGCTCTTCACGCGCGGCGAGACGCAGGCGCTCGTGACGGTGACGCTCGGGACCTCCGAGGACTCGCAGATCATCGACACCGTGCAGGAAGCCGAGTACCGCAAGCGCTTCATGCTGCACTACAACTTCCCGCCGTTCTCGGTCGGCGAAGTGAAGTTCCTGCGCGGTCCCGGCCGCCGCGAGATCGGCCACGGCGTCCTCGCCGAGCGGTCGCTGCGCGAGATGCTGCCGCCCGAAGAAGTGTTCCCGTACACGATCCGCATCGTCTCGGACATCCTCGAGTCGAATGGCTCGTCCTCGATGGCCAGCGTCTGCGGCGGCACGCTCGCGATGATGGACGCCGGCGTGCCGATCAAGAATCCCGTGGCGGGCGTCGCGATGGGCTTGGTGATGGACGGCGAGCGGCACCAGGTGCTGACCGATATCGCGGGCGAGGAAGACCACTACGGCGACATGGACTTCAAGGTCGCCGGCACCCGCAGCGGTATCACCGCGCTGCAGATGGACATCAAGGTGGACGGCCTCGCGCCGGCGCTGATGGCCGGTGCGCTCGAGCAGGCGCGGGCGGGCCGCATCCACATCCTCGACCGGATGCTGGAGGCGATCGCGCAGCCGCGCACGGAGATCAGCCCGTTCGCGCCCCGCATCCTCACGATCCGCGTGCCGGTGGACAAGATCCGCGACATCATCGGGCCGGGCGGCAAGATGATCCGCTCGATCGTCGAGCGCACCGGCTGCAAGATCGACATCGAGGACGACGGGCGCGTCGCGATCGCCTCGATCGACGAGTCGGCCGCGCGCAAGGCGATCGCGATCATCGAGGAGCTCACCGCCACCCCGGAGCTCAACAAGAGCTACCTGGGCAAGGTGGTGCGCGTCGTCGAGTTCGGCGCCTTCGTCGAGATCCTGCCGGGCACGGACGGGCTGCTGCACGTCTCGGAGATGGCGCACCACCGGGTCAACAACGTGCACGACGAGGTGAAGGAAGGCGACCAGGTGCTCGTGAAGGTGGTGAGCATCGATCCTTCGGGCAAGATCCGACTGTCCCGCAAGGCGCTGCTCGAGGAGGCCCAGGGCGGTACGCCGTCCGAGGGCGGGGGCGGTGCAGAGGGCGGCGCGGCTCACGCGCATGCGGGCCACGGACCCGGCGGCGGCCACGGACGTGACCGGGACCGTGACCGGCGGCCCGGCGGTGGGGGCCCGGGCGGCCGCGGTGGTCGCGGTGGCCCCGGCGGCCACGGCCGGGACCGGCGCGGCTGACGTGCGCCGGCGGGGACTCGCGGGTCTCGCGCTCCTGACCGCGGCGGTCGCCGCCGCAGTCGTCGCGG
>DATEUE010000195.1:0-8823 GCA_035283305.1 Vicinamibacteria bacterium
CCGCGTCGCTCTCACAGTCACGGCCGATGCCGGCACGAAGCAACGATTGTTCGGAACCACGGCGGCAACCGAGTCGAGTCGCTCGAGGCGCCCGATCTGGTCGCCGTTCAGGTCGGCCACCGCGACACCCAGCCGCTCGTAGACGCGAGGCGCCTCGCAGCCGAGCTGCCGCGCCCGGAGCAGCGTGGTGCCGTCCCGGGCGCGGCCGCGCCTCAGCTCACTTCCTCCGAGGACGCTCGAGAGCAGGCTCGTGTTCCGCGCCGAAGGCTCACGGAAGACGACGATCTGCCTCACTCGACTTCGAACAGTGTCGCCGCCTTCGCCATCAGCACCGTCGGTGCCTCGCTCGTCGGCACGGCCTGGCACCAGCGCCCGGCCACCATAGCGGCGCCTTGTGGCGCGGCGGGAATCGGGCACGCGTGGCGCACGGCCAGGCTGCCGACGAAGGCATGATCCGGCGGTACCTCACCGGGCTTGCCGCCCGGCCCGGCCTCGGTCTCGGCCAGCAGCGCGGCCACGGCTCCCGCCCAACGCGCGAGCCTCAGGACCTTGGGCGACTCGCGCTCCCAGGCCCGTGGGCGCGTGAACTGCATCTCGAAGTCGGGTCGATAGGCGTCGCGGATCCGCTGTGCCGCGGCTTCGCCCATCGTCCAGGGACGTGCCCCCTCGTTCATCGCAGCCACGGCCTGATCGAGAGCCTCGTCGACGGTCAGCTTGGTCTTCACGTTCATCTTCGCCTCCCCGAGGGCCGAGAGCACGCAAACTCGCGAGACACCGCCCGCATTCGCGGTCGGCTGCGGCGTGTGGTTCGGCTGCCTCTGTATGATCGAACGCTACTCGAGGCCGGACCGAACAACGCCACTACTCCTTGGCGTCCGCCGCGGGCCGGTCCAACGCCTGGCGTACCGCTCTGCTGAGGCGCTCGGTGGTGAAAGGCTTCTCGATCACCGCGACGCCCTTGCCGGCCACGCCATGCTTGGTGATCACACCGTTCGTATACCCTGACATGAAGAGCACCCGGAGCCCCGGCCGGAGCTTGTTCAATTCCTTGGCGAGGTCGGCGCCCCCCAGCTTGGGCATCACCACGTCGGTGAGCAGCAGGTGGATCGGACCCCCGTGCTCGTGCGCGACGCGCAGCGCATCCTCGCCGTTGGCCGCGCTCAGCACGCTGTAGCCTTCCAGCTGCAGCACGTCACAGAACATCTCGCGTAAGCTCTCAGTGTCCTCGACGACCAGAAGCGTCTCGTCACCGCGCTGCACGGGCGCCACCGGCGGTACGGCCGGAGCGGGCTCCGCGCTCTCGTCGACGCGAGGCAGGTAGATCTTGAAGGTGGTTCCGAGCTCGGGCTCGCTGTAGACCCAGATGAAGCCGCCGCTCTGCTTCACGATTCCGTAGACCGTCGCCAGCCCGAGGCCGGTTCCTTCGCCCGCCGTCTTCGTGGTGAAGAACGGCTCGAACGCACGCTGCTGAGTAGCGGCGTCCATGCCCACGCCCGTGTCCGACACGGCCAGCATCACGAAGCGGCCCGGCTGCGTCGCCGGATGCCTCCGAACGTAGTCGTCGTCGAAGGTGACGTTTGCCGTCTCGACTCGCAGGTGGCCGCCCTTCGGCATGGCGTCGCGGGCGTTTACCACGAGGTTCATCAGGATCTGCTCGACCTGGCTCGGATCGGCCTTCACCGACCCGAGCGCGTCTGCCGCGACCACCACGAGCTCCACGTCCTCGCCCAACACCCGCCGCAGCATCGGGTCGAACTCGTTCACCACCGCGTTCAGGTCCAGGACGCGCGGCTGCATGATCTGCTTGCGGCTGAACGCCAGCAGCTGACGAGTGAGCGCGGCCCCCTTGTCCGCCGCCTTTTGGATCTGCTCCAACCGCGTCCGGCCACGGTGGTCGGCAGCTATGTCCTTTGCCAACAATCCGCTGTAGCCGATGATGATGCCGAGGATGTTGTTGAAGTCGTGGGCGACGCCGCCGGCGAGCTGGCCAATCGCTTCCATCTTCTGCGACTGGCGGAGCTGCGCTTCGAGCGAACGGCGCGCTGTGATGTCGCGCGCGAAGACGCACGCGTACTCCGTCCCCTCGAACTTCACGTGGTTGACCGTGATCTCGACGGGGAAGTCTGTACCGTCCTTGCGCCGCTGCGAGGATTCGAAGGTGCGCGAGCCGTCCTCGCGCCACTTGCGCCACTGCGCGGGCCACGACTCGTGCGACACGTTGGCGTCGATGTCAGATACGCTCAGATCCAGGAGCTCCTCGCGGGTATACCCCAGGGAGCGGCAGGCGGCGACGTTGACGTAGACGAGCTTGCCGCTCTCCAACGCCAATAGAACCGCCTCCGCGCTCTGGTCGAGCGCGTACTGGGTGGTTCGGAGAGCCTCCTGCTCTCGCTTGCGCTCGGAGACGTCGCGGATGGCGGCGACGACCAGAGTCGCGTTACCCGAGCGTGCCGGGCTCAGGCTGATCTCGGCCGGGAACTCCGAGCCGTCCTTCCTGCGGCCCGCGAGGTCGCGGGCCGCCAGGCGCCGCGTCTTGGGCTCGGCCGAATAGCGGAGCCTTTCGCCCTTGTGAGCGTGCCGTGAGGCGGGCGGCACCAGCAATTCAACGGACTTCCCGATCAGTTCCTCCCTGCCGTATCCGAAGAGACGCTCGGTCTGCTGGTTGACGAGTACGATCGTGCCCTGAGCGTCGACGATCACGAAGCCATCCGGTGCCGCCTCCAGCAGGTCGCGGTAGGTCGCCTCGGCGTCTCGCAGCTCCCGCGCGCTCTCTTGCACCTTTCGGTCCAGCTCACGCGAGTGCTCCTCGAGCGCCGTGCGCGCCTGCTCCAGCCGCCGGTTCGACTCCGACAGATCCTCGGACGTCGAGAAGAGCAGCTCGATGATCTGCTGCTTGTCGGCGTTGACCACGATCTCGCGGCCGGCCATTCGAACCGCGACCTCCATCTCGAGGCCGCCCTTGCGACGCAGCGCCAGGTGCTCGAAGATCCGCCCGATCCGACCGGGGAGCTGGGCGTCCTCGAACGGCTTGGTGATGAAGTTGTCGGCGCCCACCTCGAGGCCGCGGATGATGTCCACCGGGGAGGGTTGGCCGGTCAACAGCACGATCGGGATCGAGCGTGTGGCGTCGTCGGTCCTCACGGCGCGGCAGAAAGCGAAGCCGTCCATCTCGGGCAACACCACGTCGCAGACGATTAGATCGGGCCGCACGACACGCAGCCTTTCCAGACCCTCCCGCCCGTTGCGTGCGAGCTCGACCGCGTAACCCGCGTCCTCGAGCAGGAGACGCACACGCTCGGCTTGGGTGGGGCTGTCCTCGATCACGAGGATGCTGTGCCCCATGTCTTCAGCTCCTTTCCCAACAGACCGCCAGAGCTCCGTTCTCGAGGCTCGTAGTAAGTAACGCCAGCAGTGCCTCGAGCGAACGCAGCCGCAGATCGCCTGCGACTTCGCCTTGGACTACCAACAGTTGTGCTCCGGGGACGAGACTCGTCGGGAGCCGGGCCGGCGCGTGACGTCGAGTCCGGGCTCAGGACGCCGAGGCTATCGCCTTCGCAGCTCGAAGGTCGCGACGACGTTCTTGCCGGCGGCGTCGGTCGAGACGGTGCCGGTGATCGCCTCGCCGTCCCAGCGGCCCGCGTAGTGGCGCACGCCGCCGCGGATCTGGAGGCTGAAGCGCACCTGGTCGCGGCGCGGCTTCTCGAGGTTGAGCATCGGCACCGTGAAGGTGATGCCGCCTTCGAAGGCGACGGTGCCGCCGCTGCCGCGCGCCGTGACGGTCAGGTACTGCCGCTGCCCCTGCTCGACCTGGCTGCCGCCCCAGCTGCCGTCGAGCTGCAGCGGGGGCGGTGTGGGCGTCGCGGCGGCGGCCGCAACGGCCGCTACGGCGGCGGGCGCGCTCACGGCCGTCACCGAGGCCGGGACGCGCAGCCCGAGCAGGCGCAAGCCGTCGCGCAGCGGCGGGCGCGCCTCGTCGACGACCCGGCGCGGCACGCCTGCGGCCCCGCCGCGCTGCGCGATCTCGAACAGCTGGACCAGCGCCCGGCCCTCGGGCGCGAGCGCGGCTGTGTGCTGCGGAGCCTGCGCGCGGACCGTGAGCAGCACCAGATCGCGGGCGAGCGCTTCCCACCAGCGAGCGAGCCGCGCCCGCGTGACGGGCCCGCCGCGGCCGCGTAGGCCGGTCCAGTCCTCGTTGTAGGCCGCGGCGTCCTCCTCGGTGACCTCGAGCAGCGCCTCCGGCCGTCCGACCAGCCCGATCACCGGGTTCGACTCGACGCCACGCGCCTCGAGCGTCAGTCCCACCGTGGTGCGAAGCGGCTGCGCGGCGGCGTTCAGCCGGTCGGCCGCCACCGCCGCGCGCTCGGCGGCCGTCATGCCGCCTGACGCGGCCAGGACGAAGGCGGGGCCGAACCCGGTCGCGACCAGCGCGTGCATCCGCCCGGGAGCGGGCGCGAAGGGCTCGGCGACGAAGCGGAAGTCGATCGGGTCGGGCTGCGGCTTGAGCTGCAGCAGCGCCTGGCCCACGTTCGCGCTTCCGGGCACGCGCAGCTCGACGGCGCGCGTGGCTTCGCCCGGCCCCAGCCGCGGCACGACGATCTGGAGCGAATCGTTGCTCGACGCGATCACGAGCGCGGGAACCCCGCCCACGCGCACGTCGTTGCGCGGGGCGATCGTCTCGAAGCCCCGGCCGGATACGTTCACGACGTCGCCGGGAGCGGCGCTTGGCGGGTTGAGGCCCGAAAGCACGGGCAGGTGCCCCAGGATGAAGGGCGCGTGGTTCGACTCGATGCCGCCCACGCTCACCACGACGGGCGCCTCGGTGCCGGGGCCGCCGGGAAGCTCGGGAACGAGCGCGCGAATCTGCGTCGCCTGCACCTCGAGGATCTGCGCGGGCACCGACCCGAACTGCACGGTCGCGCCGATGCCCCAGCCCGCGCCCGCGAGCATCACCTCTTCGCCCGGCATCGCCGCGCCCGGCGAGATCCCGTGCAGCCGCGGGCCCTGGAACACCGTCACGTCGACGACTCCGGAGGTGCGGCCTTTCACGCGGACCACCACGGAAACGCGGCCTTCGGCGCCGGCCGCGACGACCGCCTCCGGAACCTCGACCTCGATTTGCTTCGGCGAAGCCTGAAGCACGCGCGCCTCACGCTCGCCGAAGACGACCGTGAGCGCTTGTGGCTCGGAGCCGAATCCCGAGCCGCTGAGCATGGCGCGCTGGCCCACGCGCAGGCGCGTGGGCTCCACGGCATCGAGGCGGACCGATCCTCCGAAGAGCTTCAGGGCACCGAAGCCGAGCCCGCCGACGAGCAGCGCGGCGGCGGCGCCGAGAGCGACCGGGCGTAGCCACGTGGCTTGGCCCGCTCCGGCGCGGGTCGCGGGTCGCGTGCCGCCTGCCTTGCGTGCCGGCGTGGCCCTGGCCGCGGGCGCCGCTCCCGCGGGCCGGCGAGCGGCGGCGGGCGGGGTACGCGGCACGGCCGCGGGCTTCGCGGCCGGCGCCTCGGCGGCGCGGGGAGCGGCAGGCTCCGGCGCCGAGGCGGGCGGCTCAGGCTCGGGCTCGGCCTGGACCGGAGGCGCCGGTGCGCGCTTGGGCGCCGGAGCTGCCGCCTTCGCGGGAGCGGGAGCCGGGGGTGGCGGTGGCGGCACAGGCGCCGGTGGCGGCGGGGCCGGCGGCGCGAGCGGCGGCAGGTCGAGAAACGGGACGGGAGCCTCCGGCGACGAGGGCTCCACAACGGACGCCTCGAGCACCGGTTCCGCATCGATGAACGCCGGCTCCGGCGCCGCGGACGGCTCCACTTCGCTCGCGACGAAAAACTCGTCCGTGGCGGGAGCCGGTGCGGGTTCGGGCTCGCTGCCCGGCTCTTCCGAAATGGCCCAGTCTTCGGCCAGCGCGTCGGCCGCTCCGCTCGCGGGCTCGGGAGGAACCCCGACGCCGTCCGAGGCCTCTTCCCCGACGAAGAACGGATCCTCGGCTGCGGCAACGGAGGCCGCGGGCTCCGCTCCCTCGAGCGCCTCGGCTTGCGGCTCGGGCTCCGGCGGGGCCTCGGACGGGATCATGTCCGAGGTCACCGCGAGCGTCGACGCCGCGTCGCCTTCGATGACCACGGCGGCGTCGGCGTCGAGGCTCTCGACGGGGACGCTGGGCAACACCTCGACCCATGGCTCGAACTGCAGCTGGACGCAGACGCTGTCCGGCTCTTTGGGCGGGCCCAGCCACAGGACGTCGCCCTCGCTGACAGGGGCCTTCCCCTCCACCCGCTCGGTGTTCACGTACACGCCCAGCGGTGCGCTCGTGTCGTAGACGATCGACTCGTTGAGGTCGGCCCACACCTTCGCGTGGATCGGGCTGATGCCGGGCAGCTCCACCACCAGGTGGCAGTCCGGATCGGACCCGATCAGGATCTCGGCGACGACCTCGTCGGGGTTGTGACGGCGCCCGTGAAGCGGACCACCGAGGATGGAGAGCGAGACGAGCCGCAGGGGGCCCTCAGACATTGGAGGATTCTAGGAACCATGGCGCGGGGGGTCAAGGTATACTCACGAGGTCATGCTGCTGCGCGTCCTCATCGTCGTGCTGGCCCTGCTCACCCTCGCCCTGTTTGCCCTGCTGGTGCCGCTGCTGCGCGATCCCTCCGGCGCGCGCCGGCGCGTCCTGGCGCTCTTCAGGCACCCGGGGCGAAAGCCCACGCCGCCCGAGCCGGACCACTACTACCGCCCCTACTGGTCCTGAGCCGGTTGGGCCGTGCTGAGCGCCCCGCCCCGGCGTGGCTTCGCACGCCTGAGCCATCGAGCCTATTCCCGCTCTCACGTGGCGGAGCCAGATTGGAAGCAGGGATGGTGAAGCCATGATCGAGATCCGACGGATCCTGTGTCCGACGGACTTGTCGGACATCGCCCCGCGCACCCTCGAGAACGCCCTCGCGCTCGCCCGCTTCCACCGGGCCGAGGTCGAGCTGCTCTACGTCAGCGAGCCGCTCCTGCCGGGACCCGCTTCTCCCGTGTCCTATCCGCCCTGGAGTGTCCTCGATCCCGCCGTTCGCGGGCGTCTCGGCGCGGCGCTCGAAGCGCTCGTCGCGGGCTCAGAGCCGCGCGGTGTTTCCGTGACCCCCAAGGTGGTCGAGGGCCGCATCGTCGCCGAGCTGCTCTCCCGCGCGCGCTCCTGGCCGGCCGACATGGTCGTCATGGGTACTCACGGCCGGGGCGGCTTCGAGCGCTGGGTGCTCGGCTCGGTCACCGAGAAGGTGCTGCGCCAGGCGCCGTGCCCGGTGCTGACCGTCCCGCCGCCCGCGACCGGGGTCCACCCGGAAGGCTCCGTGCTCTTCCGCCGCATCCTGTGCCCGGTCGACTTCTCTCCGGCCTCGCTCGCCGCTTTCTCACACGCGCTGCGGCTCGCCGAGGAGTCGGGCGCGGAGCTGCACGTGCTGCACGTCGTCGAGTGGCTGGCCGAGGAGCCCGCCGCGCGCGTCCCCGGCTTCGACGTGCCCGAGTTCCGCCGCTACCTGCAGCACGACGCCGAGGAGCGCCTCTCGAAGCTCGTGCCCGAGGAGGCGCGCAACTGGTGCAAGCCCCACGAGCTCGTCACGGGCGGGCGGCCGTGGCGCGAGATCCTGCGGGTCGCCGAGGAGCGGGACGCCGAGATCGTGGTGATGGGCGTGCGGGGCCGAAACCCGATCGACCTCGCCCTCTTCGGCTCGACCACCCACCACGTCGTGAGGGGCGCCCGCTGCCCGGTGCTCGTCGTCCACACCAGCTGAAGCGCCTCCCTCGAAGCGGGCTGCCGCAGCCCGCACGCGGGCTTCAGTTCGACTTCGCGGCGTCGCCTCCCGCCGGGGCCACTTTCGTGAACAGCAGGTCCTGGAAGTCGAAGCTGAAGTCGATCGCCGGCGACACGGGAGCCATCGTCATCCGCTCGATGGACGCGTCCGGCTTGAGCGCGAAGCTCACGTAGGCGTCGGCGGGCTGCGTGTCGGACATGAACGCCTCGCGCCAGCGCGCGACGAAGGTGTCGTGCTGCCGGTGCTCGAGGTCGGCCAGCATGCCGCGCGTACGTACATGACGTTGCTGTAGGCGTAGCGGCTGCGCATGCTGGAAACGGGCTTCAGGCGGATGCCCCGCACGATCTCGCGCCTGGTGAACTCGGTGGCGGGCCACCACATCAGGTCTCCCTGGCCGAGCCCGAGCCCCGCACGGTGCGTGACGAGCTCGCGCAGGGTCACCTCGCGCGTCACCCAGGGGTCGTACATCTGGAACTCGGGCAGGTGTTTCGTGACGGGATCGTCCCAGTCGAGCCGGCCGTCCTCGGCGAGGATCGACAACGCGGCGCAGGTGAACGCCTTGGTGTTGGAGGCGATCCCGAACAGCGTGTCCGCGTCGACGGCCGCGGGCTGGCCCACGCGGCGCACTCCGTAGCCCTTCACGACCGCGACCGCCATGCCCGGCACGGCGAACACCTCCATGGCCCGCGCCACCTGCGCGTCGAGCCCTGCGAGCGGCCGAGGCTTCTCCTTGGCGAGCGCCGGCGCGGTGAGCAGTAGCGTCGCGATCAGGGGCGGCACGTGGGGAATCGAATCGCATGGGCCTCGTCTTCCGCTTTGGGAGCGAGTCCAGCCCCTTCGGTGTCCAAGCTCGCAGAGACCAGGGGAATAACGCAGCGGCCGCGGCGGTAGGGGTGTCGAGGCTTCGGGCCGGAGAGCGGCCCTCGGAGGCAAGCTATGAGGAAGCGTGTGCTGGTCGTGATGCTCGTCGTGTCGGCTCTGGCCGCGGTGGGCGTGACGTTCTGGCGGGCGGTCGAGCCGGCTCGCCTGCAGCTCGTACCGCCGCAAT
>DATEUE010000196.1:0-7752 GCA_035283305.1 Vicinamibacteria bacterium
GGCGCGGGCGAGGCCGCGGGCGCGGGGGCGCTCGCGTCGGCGGCCTCGAGCGCGCGCGTCAGGCTCATCCAGTCGGGCGCGCCCTCGGGCCACACGAGCGTGTCCTCGGGCAGCCGGCCCTCGCGGTGCCAGGCCTCGAGCGTCGGCCGGTCGATCGGGCCGTACTGCGTCCCGTCCGGCAGGTGCAGCAGGAACTGCTGAAGCATGATCAGTACACCCTGGTCAGTACACCCACACGAGCTCCTGGCGCAGCAGCGCCACGCCGCCGCGCACAGGCGCTACCTGTGTCTCCGCGAAGCGCTCGGGATCGACCTCGACCGCCGCGCGCCGCTGCTCTTCGAGCGCCGCCACCTCCGAGCGCAGCGCCTCGAGCCGCGCCTCGGCCGTGTCTTCCAGGCGGTTCTTCGTGAGCACGGACGAAACGCCGGTCACCGAGCGCTTGCGGCCCATGAACAGGCCGATGTTCTTGAGCACCGCGGAGCCCACTGCGAGCCACTTCTCCTGGCGCCGGCCGGTGACCTCCTGCTCGCGCAGCGCGAGGTCGCTCTTCTTCTTCGCGAGCTTCTGGGCGATCGCGCGGGCCTTCTCGCCGCCGCCTTCGGTCGCGAGCCGCGCCGCGAACGCCTCGCGCGGCTCGCCGGGCCGCGAGCTCTCGCCGGTCACGGGATCGCGGAAACTCGCGAGCGCCAGCTTGTCCGGAAGCCGGTCCTTGAGCGCCCGCTCAAGCTCGCGCGCCGCACCTGCGTCGAGCCAGGCCGGCAGCTCGCCGTAGCGGATCCCGGCGGGCGCCTCCTCGGCGATCGCCTTCTCGTCGAGCAGCAGCGGCTCGGCCTCGAGCGCGTCGCGGGCGCTCGCGCCCGCGAGCGGCCACGCCCGCACGCCCGTCACCTCGGCCTCGCCCCTGTAGCGCGCCGCGTACTTCACGACCACGTGGGCCTCGGCCAGCTGACCACCGTGTCGCGCCAGGTACAACTGCCGGAACGGCGGCGGCAGCACGGGCGCGGCCGCCGCCTCATGCTTGCGGGGCGGTGCGCTCGCCGCCGCGGCTTTCGCACGGTCCTTCATCAGCCGCGCGATCTCGTCGCGCGTGAGCGGCCCGCGCAGGTAGGACATCGCGAAGCGCGACTGGACGAGCTCCGGCCGCTTGCGGTGGATGTCGTGCAGCAGAAAGACTCGCTTCTTCGTGGCCGAGAGCAGCTTCTGCGCCGCGGCGGCCTCGAGGCCCGCGCCCGAGAGTCCGCTTTGGAGCCGCTCGCGGTCCTGCTGCGTCTGCAGCGTGCCGACCAGCCAGGTCCCCATGTTGGCGAGGCCCTTGTAGTCGAGGTCGACCGGGTTCTGGGTCGCGAGCACGATGCCCACGCCCTGCGAGCGGGCCTGCTTGAGCAGCGTGAGCAGCGGGCGCTTGGTGGGCGGATTCGCGGGATGGGGCGGGAAGTAGCCGAACACCTCGTCCATGTAGACGAGCGCCCGCAGCGCCGTGGTGCCGCCCTGGCGGCGCATCCACGTCTTCAGCTTGTCGAGCAGCAGCGCCGTCACGAACAGCCGCTCGGGCTCGCCCAGGTGGGCGGTCGAGACGATCGAGAGCTGCGGCCTGTCGGGGGTCCCGAGCATGCGCGCGACGTCGAGCGGCTCGCCCTCGCGCCAGGCCTCGAAGGACGGCGAGGCGAGCAGCGTGTTGAGCGACGTCATCAGCTTCTGGCGCTCCTTGCGCGGGAACGCCGTCTCGAGCGGCAGCGCGCCGATCTTCTCGAAGGGCGGGTCGGCGACGGCGCCGATGAGCGTCTCCAGGCTGAAGCCCTTTCCGGCGCGCCAGCCGTGCTCGACGAGGCTCGCCAGGAAGACGGCCTCAGACGACTGGAGCGGATCGGCCTCGATGCCGACGAGCGTGAGCAGGCCGGTGACGATCGACTGGATCTCGTCGCGCAGGTCCTCCTCGGCCTCGGCGAAGGAGCCCGACGGCGCCTCGAGCGACTGCAGCACGTTGAGTGGCACGCCCGCGCTCGAGCCCGGCGTGTAGACGACGGCGTCGTGGCTCTTCCGGAGCGCGCTGATCTCGGCGACACCCAGGCCCCACTCGGCGAGGCCCTTCTTCCACGCCAAAGCCGCGTCCGCGGCCGCGGCCTTCACGTCCTTGCCCGCGCGCCGCGCGCCAGCCGCGTCGATCCAGGGCTCGAACTCGGAGGCCTGCAGGCCCTCGAAGAGCAGCAGCAGGTTGGCGAGGTCGCCCTTCGGGTCGATCGCGATCACCGGCACGCCCTGGCGCAGCAGCTCCTCGAGCAGCACGATGGCGAGACCGGTCTTGCCCGACCCGGTCATGCCCACGATCAGGCCGTGGGTCAGGAGGTCGGACGCCTCGAGCTCGAGTCTCGAACCGAGGGCGCCCGTTTCCGGATCCACCTGCTTGCCGATGTATAGCCCGCTGTCCAACTGTCCCCCTGGGTCCGGTCAGCCTCGCTACGAAGTATATCCGCCGCGGCGGCTCGCGGCGGCGTGTTACCCTCGGCGGCGTCTGCGGGCAGCGAATGGACAAGAGGCTCGCGTCGCTCGACGCCTACCGCGGCCTGGTGCTCGCTCTGATGATGGGCGAGGCGCTGCGCCTGTGCGGCATCGCCGCGGCGTTTCCGGCGAGCGCCTTCTGGGCGTTCCTGTGCCACCACCAGGATCACGTCGAGTGGGTGGGCGGCTCGCTCCACGACATGATCCAGCCCGGCTTCTCGTTCCTGGTGGGCGCCGCGCTGCCGTTTTCGCTCGCCGCCCGGGCCGGGCGCGGCGAGAGCCGCGGCCGCATGCTGGCTCACGCGCTGCGGCGCGGCCTGATCCTGGTCGTGCTCGGGATCGTCTTGCGCTCGCTCGGCCGGCCGCAGACCTACTTCACGTTCGAGGACACGCTCACCCAGATCGGCCTCGGCTACCCGATCCTGTTCCTGGTCGGGCTCGCTCCGCGCCGCGTCGCCTGGGTCGCGCTCGCCGTCGTGCTCGTGGGCTTCTGGGCCGCCTTCGCGCTCTACCCGGCGCCCGCCGCGGGCTTCGACTGGGAGGCGGTGGGCGTTCCCGCCGACTGGCCGCACCAGCTCACCGGCTTCGCGGCCCACTGGAACAAGAACGAGAATTTCTCGGCGCAGTTCGACCGCTGGTTCCTGAACCTCTTCCCGCGCGAGCAGCCGTTCGTCTTCAACCGCGGCGGCTACCAGACGCTGAGCTTCCTCCCCACGCTCGGCACGATGATCCTGGGCCTTCTCGCCGGGGGTGTCCTGCGCGGCGACCGCTCGGCACGGCAGAAGGGTCGCTGGCTGCTCGTCGCGGGGGCCGCGAGCCTCGTGACGGGCTGGCTGCTCGGAGCGATCGGCCTGTGCCCGGTCGTCAAGCGCATCTGGACGCCGAGCTTCGCCCTCTGGAGCGGCGGCTTCTGCTTCCTGTTCACGGCCTTCCTCCACGAAGTGCTCGACGTTCGGGAGAAGAAGCGCTGGGCGTTCCCGCTCCTCGTCCTCGGGTCGAACTCGATCGCGGCCTACTGCCTATACGAAGCTTTCATGGAACCCATCTCCCAGGCGCTGGTCCGGCATCTTGGGCCGGTCTTCCGGTTCCTGGGGCCGGCCTTCGAGGCCTCGCTCGTCGGGGCCGCAGCGTTCGCCGTGACCTGGCTGATCCTGCTCTGGATGTACCGCCGCAGGGTTTTCGTGAGGATCTGAGCCCCTCAGGCTTTGGCGTGAGCCCGGACACCCCGGCCGGCCCTTTCCTGGAACCCGGCCCTTTCCCGCCACGTAATCCCACCTAGAGAGAGAGAGTGGCAATCATGAGGTACCCGCATGCCGGAATCCGAATCGACCAGATCCCTGCTGAAGAGGGTGGAGGACTGATCTTCGCGGTCGGCACCGCCGCGATCTTCATCCTGGCCTTCCCGCAGCTCCTGCCGGTCGCGGGCGCGGCCATCCTGGGCGGCCTCGTGCTGGCGCCCGTGCTGCACCGCCTGTACCGGTAAGCAGGGCCTCTCGGCCCCCGCCGCCGGGCTCAGGCAGACGGCGGCGGCTCGGGCAGCGTGAAGCACACGGTCGTCCCCCGACCGCGGCCCTCCGACTCGATCCACACGCGCCCGCCGTGCACCTCGACGATCCGGCGCACGAGCGCCAAGCCGACGCCCGTGCCCTCGGCCCGTGCATCGAGCTTGTGGAACAGCCCGAACACCTTCTCGTGCTGGCGCGGGTCGATCCCGATGCCGTTGTCGGCGACGAAGATCACGGGCCCGCCGCCAGCCCGGGGCGCCCGCGCACCCACGTGAATGAAGCGATCGCCGTCCGCGGCGTGGAACTTCGACGCGTTCTCCACCAGGTTCTGGACCACCTCGACGAGACGGACCCGGTCGGCGAAGACGTCCGGCAGCGGCTCGTCGACGACGAGACGGATCCCGCGCTCCTCGAGGCGCGACCGGAGCAGCGAAACGGCGTCCTTCACGACCGGGCCGAACGGCACGCGCTGCGACGGGTTCACCACGCGCCCGATTCGCGACAGCCTCAGCAGCTCGTGCAGCTGCAGCTCCATCGAGTCGGCCGCGGCCGTGATCCGCTCGACGTCGCCACGCAGGCGGTCGCTGCGACCGTCCGCAAGGTCGCTCGCCATGATCGCGAGGAACCCGCGAATCGTGATCAGCGGGCTCTTCAGGTCGTGCGACACGGTGTAGCTGAAGCGCTCGAGCTCCTCGTTCTTGCTCTCCAGCTCGCGGATCAGCGCCTCGCGCTCGGCCTCCCGGTCGCGCTCCAGGCGGTCGCGGTGCAGGATCGACACGACCGCGAGCCCCGCCGAGACGGCGACGAACGCGAGCGGGTGCACCAGCAGGTGCGCCGGCCGAATCGCGGCCGGCGCGACCGCCGGCGTGGCGAGCAGCGCGAGCGCCGTCAGCACGGCGAAGAGCGCCGTGCCCCGCGCTGGGAGCAGGATGCCGGCGAGCTGGACGCCGAGCGCCAGGTACGCGAGCGACAGGACCGGCTGCGTGCTGCCGCCGCTCGCGACCCAGACCAGGATCACCGTCGGAAACATCGCGAGCGTCAGCGCCGCTGCGACCGTGTAGCGGCCCGAGCGGTTGACGAGCCACGCCGTGAGCAGGAACAAGTAGCCGTACCAGGGCGGCACGTAGCCCGCCACGAACAGCAGGCCGGAGAGGTCGACCAGGCCGAAGACCACGAACAGCAAGCACAGGAACGTCGCGAGCAGGCGCGCCTGCCGGATCCGGGCGGGAGTGGGCACCGCGTCTCGGTCGCTCACCCGGCGGATTCTACCCCGCGTGCGAGCGCTGCCGGCGCCGGCTGGCAGGCGCGCGAGTCCTCCGCTAGGATCGAACCAAAGGGGAATCCATGGCAAAAAAGACGATCGCGGTGGTGGGCGCCACGGGCGCGCAGGGGGGCGGGCTGGCCCGGGCGATCCTGGCCGACCCGAGCGGCGGCTTCGCGGCGCGCGCGCTGACACGCGATCCGCAGAGCGACAGGGCGAAGGCCCTCGCGGCGCTCGGCGCCGAGGTCGTGAGGGCCGACGTCGACGATCCGAAGAGCCTGGTCCCGGCGTTCGCGGGAGCCCACGGGGCGTTCTGCGTGACCTTCTTCTGGGACCACTTCTCGCCCGAGAAGGAGCTGGCGCAGGCGCGCGCCATGGCCCAGGCCGCGAAGGAAACCGGGATCAAGCACGCGATCTGGTCGACGCTCGAGGACACGCGCCTGCGCGTGCCGCTCGCCGACTCCCGCATGCCCACGCTCATGGGCAAGTACAAGGTGCCGCACTTCGACGCCAAGGGCGAGTCCAACCGCTTCTTCACCGAGCTGGGCGTGCCCACGACCTTGCTGAACACGAGCTTCTACTGGGACAACCTGATCCACTTCGGGATGGGACCGAAGAAGGGCCCCGACGGAAAGCTCGCGTTCGTGCTGCCGATGGGCGACAAGAAGCTGCCGGGGATCGCGGTCGAGGACATCGGCCGCTGCGCCTACGGCATCTTCAAGCGCGGGTCCGAGCTCGTCGGAAAGACGGTGGGCATCGCCGGCGAGCACCTGACGGGCGCTCAGATGGCGACCGAGCTCACGCGGGCCCTGGGGCAGCCGGTCGTGCACAACGCCGTGTCGCCCGAGGCCTACCGCGGCTTCGGCTTCCCGGGCGCCGAGGACCTGGGCAACATGTTCCAGTACAAGGCGCAGTTCGAGACGGAGTACTGCGCCGCGCGCGACCTGGGCTTCTCGCGCTCGCTCAACCCGCAGCTGCAGACGTTCGCGCAGTGGCTCGCGGTGAACAAGGACCGGATCCCGCTCGGGTGACGGACAACCCCGCGCCGCAGGGCCGGCCGCGGGTATTGGTCACGGGGGCGACCGGCTACATCGGAGGGCGGCTCGTGCCCCGCCTGCTGGCGGCGGGATACCCGGTGCGCTGCCTGGCCCGTTCCCCGCGCAAGCTGGGCGATCGGCCCTGGGCCGGCGACCCGCGCGTCGAGATCGTGGAGGCCGACGCCGCCGATCCCGGCGCGCTGCGACGCGCCATGGTCGGAGTCGAGCGCCGGTGGCACGCGCCTCACGCAGACAGCTCGCTTTCTGCCGCGAGGACTCCTCGGCCTCGCGTACTGGTACGCGGTGCTACCGGTCCACGCCTTCGTCTTCCGCGGCATGCTGAAGGGCATCCGACGGGTGGCGCTCGAGCTTCCGCCCACGCCGTCCGAAGCGCAGTAGTCGCGGCGAGATCGCGAGACGGGAAAGGCTGCGCTTCCGGCCTTGACGCCTCGTGAAGGCTCGGCTAGCGTGGCGCCACGCCTGTAAGCGCACCCTCGAGTCTCGGTCGACGAGAGCCGTCGTCGCGCGTCCGGGCGCGCTCACTTCGGGGAAGGAGGCAGGGATGAGAGGCCGCATTCTCGCCGGAGCCGCATGCGTCGCGCTCGCTGCCGTGGCCGCACCCGCATTCGCTCAGGCGCCGCCGTCCCTCACCTGGGTCGCCTACGCCCAGGGCAAGCCGGGCAAGACCACCGAGTGGCTGAAACTCACGCTGAAGCACGACGCGCCGATCTACGACAAGCTGATGGCCGCGGGTGTCGTGCGCGGGTGGGGCGTCGCGACGCCGGTCAATCACCGGCCGGGGTTCGGCTGGAACCTGCTCACCTGGGTCACGGTGGACAACTGGGCCGGCGTCGAGAAGTGGGCGGGCGCCGCCATGCAAACGATGCAGGCGCGCAGCGAGCAGGAGACGAAGGCGATCGAGGCGAGCTACGAGGCCGTCGAGGAGGGGCGTAGCCACTTCGACGAGGTCGTGCGCAACGCCGTCTTCGTGCCGGGCAAGCCCGGGGCCAAGATCGGCTATTTCCTGGTCGGGCATTACCTGGCGCGAGCCGGCCAGGACGCGGCGTTGACTCAGTTGTACAAGGAGGCGATCGTGCCGATCGCGGACAAGCTCGTCGCCGACGGCGTCGTGGTCGGCTACGGCCTGCACGTGCAGGAGCTGCACGGCCAGTTCCAGCCCGATCGGAAGTGGACGCACCGCTCCTGGTACGGCGTCTCTGACCTGGGCGCAATCGACCGCATCACGGCGGCGCTCGTCGCCGGCATCACACCGCAGCTCGCGGCGCGCGCCGCCGAGGTCAGCGACACGTCTGCCCACACCGACGACGTCCTGATGCTGCTGCACCAGTCAGCCCCGCCGGCCGCCCCGGCGGCGACGAAGAAGTAGCACGCTTGCGCTCCGGGCGCCCGCGCGGGCGCCCGGTCGCTCCATCGCAACCAGACGACCCGGCTT
>DATEUE010000197.1:0-12709 GCA_035283305.1 Vicinamibacteria bacterium
TACGGGGGTTTTCCAACTCGGTCCGGACGGAGTCGCCCTCGCCTCGGGCCTTGCCACAGCCTTCGTCCCGCAACCAGCGCCGTCACGGTCGGCGGTCGTGGAGCCGCTCTCGCCCGACCGCTACAAAGTCCAGTTCACCGCCAGCGCCCGGCTCCGCGACAAGCTCGAGTGGCTCTCTGCCCTGATGCGTTCCGAGGTGCCCGACGGCGATCTCGCCGCAATCATCGAGGCCGCTGTCACCGAAAAGCTCGAGCGGATCGAAGCCAGGCGCTACGCCACGACCAGCGCTCCCCGCAAGGAGCTTGGAGACACCGGAACCTCCCCGACCTCGCGCCACATCCCGGCCGCTATCCGGCGTGCCGTGCGGGAGCGCGACGGCAACCGCTGCCGCTACGTCGACGAGCGCGGCCGGCGATGCTCCGAGCGAAACCGGCTCGAGTTCCACCACCGGCACCCGTTTGGCATGGGCGGAGACCACAGCCCCGCCAACCTTGGACTTGTGTGCTCGAGCCACAACCGCTACCTGGCCGAACGCGACTACGGCCGGGCTGCGATCAGCCGGCGATCGGCCAAGGAAGCTTCCGTCCTACCGGCACCCAGCCCCCCGGGATAACGGCCCGAGAGGATGTCGAGCGCGCCTTCGTAGTCGGCGGATGGGCGGGCTTCACGCGGGCGGATGGGCGGGCTTCACGCAATGAGGACCCGGAGTCCACTCCAGAACGGGATTCCTCGGTTCGGGCAGTGAGCGGGAGAAACCCTCGGCTGAAGGCGTGGGCCTTCCCGCTCGCCCGCTTCGCGGAAGGCGCTATTTCAAGACCTGACCCCGCGCTTGCGCAAGGTCGTCAGCACGACCGAGAGCACGATCAGCACGCCTCCCGTGACGAGACCCGGCGTGAGGGCCTCGCCGAGGATCAGCCAGCCCAGGAAAACGGCCACCACCGGGTTGACGTAGGCGTAGGTGCCGACGGTCGTGGCCGGCAGCTCGTTCAGGCAGTAGGCGAAGGCCGTGAAGCCCACGAGCGAGCCGAAGACGACGAGATACGCGAGGCCGCCCCACGCGCGCGGCGACGCCTCCGCCACGCGGGCGAGGTCCTCTCCCAGCAGGCGCGAGACCAGGGCGTTGACGAGCGCGGCCGCGAGCATCTCGATCGCCGCGGCGGAGGCGAGCGGCAGGCGCTTCGGTGTCGCCTGGGCGTAGAGCGAGCCGATGGTCCACGCCAGGCACGCGACCTGGAGCCCCAGGATCGCGAGCCAATGGCCGGAGCCCATGCCCGCCTCGGGGCGGGCGACGAGGCCGACCCCGCCGAGGCCGACGATCGTCCCGACCCAGACGCGCGCGGTCCAGGGCTGGCCGCCGGGACGCAGCCCGTCGAGCAGCAGCAGCCAGACCGGGACCGTCGCGACGATGAGCGCCGCGGTGCCGCTCGGCACCGTCTTCTCGGCCCACATCACGAGCGAGTTGCCGACCGAGAGCAGCAGCACGCCGATCGCCGCGTAGTCGAGCCACTGCCGCGCGCCGGGCCAGCCGTGACCCCGGTCGACGACGAGGGCGACGAGCCCCATGATCGTGCCGGCGCAGAAGAAGCGCAGCGCCCCCGCGGCGAGCGGCGGCATGTCGTGCACGACCACGCGTATGCCGAGATAGGTGGAGCCCCAGACGATCCACACCACGACGAGCGCGATCCAGGGCAGCAGCCGGCGCTTCGGCGTGACGCGGGGGTCGCTCACGGACATCCCGCGAGTCTATCGCGGGGCGACGCGCGTCCCGGACGCGGGGGCGCGCGAGACGCTCAGGCGAGGGGCCGCGTGCGCAGGGCCGCGAGGCGCTGGCCGGCCCGCGCCACCTCGCTGCGGTCGACCTGGCCGAGCTTCCAGTAGCGGAGGTAGCGCTCGTAGAGCCCGCGGGCCTCGCTCGACCGCCCCTGCTTCTCCTCGAGGGCCGCGAGCAGGGCCAGGCTGCGCACGTAGGGGATCGGCGTGCCGACGCGGCGCGGCCCGGCCTCGACCACGAACGCGAGCGACTTCCTGGCCTCCTTTTCGGCGCCGGCCGCGAGCGCGGCGCGTCCCAGCGCGAAGTGGATCTCCACCGGAGCGGAGTCCATCGAGACGCCCAGCGGCGGCAGCAGTTCGACGGCCTTCGCGAGCGCCTTGCGCGCCCCGGCGTGATCGCCGCGCGCGAGCGCCAGCTCGCCGGCCAATTGCAGCCGGGCGGGCTCGGCCTTCACGGGCGGGATGGCCGACAAGAACGCGTCCACCTTGGCGACGCTCGCGGCCGCTTCTTTCTCACGCCCGAGGTGCGTGAGGCAGAGGGCCCGCATGCCGTGCCCCTCGGCGAGCAGGTTGGGCTCGGCTCCCTTTTCGGCGAGCACGCGCTCGGCCTCGGCGAGCGCCTCGTGGTGGCGGCCGAGGTCGGACTCGAGCCGGGCCTTGAACAGGCGCGCCCCGACCCGCTCGTAGCTCGAGCCGCCAGACCTGGCGCCCTGCACCGCGAGGCGGCGCGCCTCGCCCACGTCGCCCCGGTACAGGCTCGCGATCGCGAGCGTCGCGCCGCCCTGGTAGCGCTCGCGCGGCTCGTCGGAGTCGAGCATGCGCTTCGCGCACTGCTCGGTCGCCGGCCACTCGTCGCGCAGCGCGTGGGCGGTCGCGCGGCCCATCTCGATCTTCATCATGTCCGACGGGGCGAGTGCCGCGGCCTTGTCGAAGGCCGCGAGCGCCGCTTCGGTCTCGCCTTGGCCGAGCTCGAAGAAGGCCAGGTTCTCGAGGCCGGCGCTGCTGTCGGGGTGCACGATCGCGTACGCGGTGAGGGCCTCGCGCGCCTTCTCGGGCTCGCCGGTCGCGAGGTAGGTCTCGGCCAGGCTCATGTAGCTGCCGGGGAACGACATGCCGCGCCGGCGCAGCTCCTCGAGGTGGCCGAGCGCTTCCGGGTAGCGGCCGAGCTCGATCAGCGTCTGGGCCAGGTTGTTGCGCGCGGCGGTGTGGTCGGGCGCGGCGTCGACGGCCTTCTGGTAAGCGGCGACCGCCTTCTCGGCGGATCCCGGGTCGAGCGAATAGTGCCGGCCCTCGATGTAGTAGCGCTCGCCCGGTGGCAGGGACTCGGCGCGTGCGATCGCCTTGGCCGAGTATTGGCGCGCCGCCTCGATGTCGCCCAGGTTGGCCGAGACGACCGAGAGCTTGGCGAGCGCCATCGCGAAGCCGGGATCGGCGACGACCGCCTTCTCGAAGTGGGCCCTGGCCTCCCGCTCCTGCATCCGCTCGTGGAAGCGGCTGCCTTCGGCGTAGGCCTTGTAGGCCTCGAGCGACGTGGTGGTGACCTCCTGCAGCTTCTTCCCCTTCTTGTCGGCGAAGCGCACGAGCGACGGCGTCTCCAGGCGCTTGCGGATGCGGGCGGTGAGCTCGTCGACGAGCCCGAACAGCCCCTGCTCGGGATCGCCCTCGACGCGCTCGGAAGCGATCACCTCGCCGGTGCGCGGGTCCTGCAGGCTCGCCTGGATCCTTATCCGAGATCCCGCCCGCACGAAGCTGCCGACGAGCGCGGTCGTGGCCTGCGCCTGGCGCGCCACGGTGGCGACCGCGTCTCCGGAGAGCGAGCGGTCGTCGCGGTGGCCGCTCTCGTCGAGGATCTGGTAGAGCCGCTGGGTGCTCAGCACGCGCAGCTCGGGCGCCTGCGACAGGTTCGTGACCAGCATGTCGGTGAGGCCGGTGCGCAGCCAGTCGAGGCCGGGCTCGCCCGTGATGTTGTCGAAGTACAGAACCGCCAGCGAGCGGCGTCCGTCGTCCGCCGTGGCGGGGGCGCGCCCCTTGAAGAAAAGCGCGGCCATCGCCGCCAGCACGACCAGCGAAGCCGCCGTGGCGACCGGGAGCGCCCAGCGGCGCCGCCCGGAGACGGCCGCCACGAGCCGCCTGCGGCCCGCGGTCGTGCCGAGCATCACCTCGCCGGTGTCGACGTCGCGTTTCAGGTCCTCGAGGTCGCGGCGCAGGTCGGTCGTGGACTGGTAGCGGTCCTCGGGCCGCTTCTCGAGCGCGCGCTGGATCATGCGCGCGAGCGGCTTCGGGATGTCGTCGCGCAGCTCGCTCACGGGACGCGGCACGTCCTTGAGGATCGACGAGAGCACCGACATGTTGGTGTTGCCGCGGAAGGGCCGCTCCCCCGTCGCCATCTCGTAGAGCAGGATCCCGAGCGTGAAGATGTCGGAGCGGTGGTCGAGCGGCAGGCCTTGCGCCTGCTCCGGCGACATGTAGGCGACCGTCCCGACGATGCGCCCGTCCTGGGTGACGGACTGGGTCTCCTTGGTGGTGCGGTCGGCGTCGTCCGCGTCGAAGCGCAGCTTGGCGAGGCCGAAGTCGAGCACCTTGAGCCGCCCGTCCGGGGTGAGCATCACGTTCTCGGGCTTCAGGTCGCGGTGCAGGATCCCCTGCCGGTGGGCCGCGCTCACCGCGTCGGTGAGCGCGATCGCGAGCGAGAGGAAGCGCTCCATCGCGAAGCCGCGCGAGGGGATCGCCTTGCTGAGCGTCTCGCCCTCGACGAGCTCCATCGTCAGGAAGCGCAGGCCGTCCGCCTCCTCGATCGAGTGCAGCGTGACGATGCCGGGGTGGCTGAGCGAGGCCACCGCCTGCGCCTCGCGCTCGAAGCGCTTGATCTTCTCCGGGTGCGACGCCATCTCCGGCGGCAGCACCTTGAGCGCCACGCGCCGGTCGAGGCGCTTGTCGAGCGCCAGGTACACCTGGCCCATACCGCCCGAACCGAGCGATTCGAGGATCTGGTAGGAGCCGATGCTGCGGCCGACGAGGCCTCGATCTGGCTGCACCTGACCCATGCTGGCCATTATGACGCCGCGGTTCCAGTGTTGGATCCCGCCGTGACATTTGTTCACACGAACTGTTCGGGGTGTTCAGAGGATTGATCCACTCTCTCTCGGCCGTGAACTTCAGCGGCGAGTCATCGCCTTGCGCGGCGGTCCCGCATCCCGGGACGGGCCCTCCACTCGACCAGCGACCCGCCCCGGGAGCCCTCGGGATCCGCCGCTATCCGTCGCTTCTCAGCCGTGGACTCCAGCGCAGAGCCATCGCCCGTCACCGGTTTTGGTTGACTCCGAAAACCGAGGCGACACACAATCCCGACGCACACGAAAAAGCAGAGGTGCCCATGGCCCGCAAGACCCCGCCCCCGGACGACCAGGGGCGTGAGCAGCCCTCCTTCTCGCGCCGCAGCTTCCTGAAATCGGCAGGCGTGTCGGCCGCCGCCACCACGATCGTCGGCGCCGGCGAGCGCGCCGAGGCGGCCCCGAGCGTCCTCGGCCCGGACGCCGTCACGCTCAACCTCAAGGTGAACGGCGCCGCGCGAGCGGTCAGCGTCGAGCCGCGCGTCACGCTGCTCGACGCGCTGCGCAACGAGCTGGACCTGACGGGCGCGAAGCCCGTCTGCGAGCGCGGCGGCTGCGGCGCCTGCACGGTGCTCGTCGACGGCGCGCCGATCGCGTCGTGCCTGATGCTCGCGGCCGACGCCGAGGGCCACGAGATCACCACCGTCGAGGGCATCGGCACGCCCGAGAAGATGAGCCCGCTGCAGGCGGCCTTCGTCGAGAAGGACGCCCTCCAGTGCGGCTTCTGCACCCCGGGCTTCGTGGTCGCGGGGACGGCGCTGCTCGCGAAGAACCCGCGCCCCTCGCTCGACGAGATCAAGGCCGGGCTCGCCGGCAACCTGTGCCGCTGCGGGACCTACGGGCGCATCTTCGAGGCCGTGCAGGCGGCATCGCGGGCGACGAGGAGATAGCCATGCCGCAGGAACAGAAGCCCGAGCCGACCGCGACCTTCAAGGCAAAGGCGGGCCTGCCGGCCTCGCCCCAGCCGCTCGAGGTCCACCCCCCGGCCAACGACATCAAGCCCTGGGACGTCGACAGCATCCCGCAGTTCGAGCACATGGGCCGGCCGCGCCCGAGGATCGAGGCCCCGCTCAAGGTCACCGGGAAGGCGAAGTACACGTACGACGTCAAGCTGCCCGGGATGCTCCACGGCCGCATGATCGGCGCGAGCGTCCCCGCGGCCGAGATCCTGGAGATCGACACGTCGAAGGCCGAGGCACTGCCGGGCGTGAAGGCGGTCTGGACCACCGACTCGCGCGTGGTGCGCTTCGCCGGGCAGGACGTGGCCGCGGTGGCGGCCGTGTCGCCCGACGTGGCCCGGGACGCGGCGCGCCTCGTCGAGGTGCGCTACAAGGAGCGGCCCTTCACCCACGAGCTGCGCGAGGCGATGAAGCCGGACGCCCCGCGCGTCTTCAACCTCGACCGGCTGCCGGCCGGTCGCGACATGGGCAGAAACGGCAACGTGGCCGGCCCGCGCACGAGCCGGGCGAACCGCGGCGACGTCGAGAAGGGCTTCGCCGAGGCCGAGGTGGTGCACGAGGGGACGTACTACTGCCCCGTCCACACCCACGCGCCGCTCGAGACGCATGGGGTCGTGGCCGCCTGGGAGGGCGAGCAGCTCACGATCTACGCCTCGACGCAGGCGATCTTCGCCGTGCGCGAGGGCGTCGCGGAGGCGCTCGGCGTCGACCGCAAGAACGTGCGGGTGATCTGCGAGCACATGGGCGGCGGCTTCGGCAGCAAGCTCGGGCCCTCGGCCACCGGCAGCGCGTTCTCGGTGGTGGCGTGCCGGCTCGCCCGCCAGGCCGGGGCGCCGGTCAAGCTGATGCTCGACCGCCACCAGGAGCACCTGTGCACCGGCAACGCGCCGAGCGCGCTGATGAAGGTGAAGCTCGGGGCGAAGAAGGACGGCACGCTCACCGCGGCGCATTTCCAGTCCTGGGGCTCGGCCGGAGTCGCCGGCGGCGCCGGCACCTCGGGGCCGGCTGGCGCGCTCCACGGCAAGAACCCGAACTTCAAGGCCGAGGAGTGGGACGTCTTCACGAACGCCGGCCCCGCGGCGCCGCTGCGCGCGCCGGGCCACTCGCAGGGCGCCTTCGGGATCGAGTCGGCGATGGACGAGCTCGCGGACAAGCTCGGGATCGACCCGATCGAGCTGCGGAAGAAGAACGAGGCGAGCCCGGTGCGGATGGCGCAGTACGACCTGGGCGCCAAGGCGATCGGCTGGGAGCGCCGCAACAAGAAGGCCGGCGACATGTCGACGGGCGCCTGGGGTGCGTCTTTGCCCCCCGCTCGCTCGAAGAAGGTCCGCGGCCTCGGGATGGCGAACGGCAACTGGTACGTGTTCGCCTCCGAGAACTCGAACGCCCAGGTGCGGGTGCACCGCGACGGCTCGGTCGAGGTGATCACGGGCTGCCAGGACATCGGCACCGGCTACCGCACGGCAATGATGGTGGTGGCCGCCGAGGAGCTCGGGATCGAGCCCGGCGACGTCACGCTGCGCCTCGGCGACACGCAGTTCCCCGAGGGCCCCGGCTCCGGCGGCAGCGTGACGACGAACTCGATGGCGCCGGTGGTGCGCCTCGCGGCGAACCAGGCGCGCGCGAAGATCCTCGAGCTGGCGGCGCCGCTCGTCGGGGCGAAGCCCGAGGAGCTCGACGCGGCGCACGGGAAGATCTTCCTCGCGAGCGACGCCAGCAAGGCGAAGTCGGTCACGTTCAAGCAGGCCGCGGCGAAGATGAGCGGCGAGTCGATCGACTGCCTCGCCAAGCGCCCGAAGCAGTACGAGACCTACCGCGGCGACCTCGCCGGCACGCAGTTCGCCGAGGTCGAGGTGGACGTCGAGACCGGCGTCGTGCGCATCCTCAAGATGGTCTCGGTGAACGACTGCGGGCTGCCGGTCAACCCGCTCACCACGCAGAACCAGGTGCTCGGCGCGATGATCCAGGGCGCCTCGTGGGCGCTATTCGAGAACCGCGTGCTCGACCGCAACGTCGGCACGATGCTGAACCCCAACCTCGAGTGGTACAAGATCCTGGCGCCCGCCGACATGTTCGAGGCCGAGTCGATCCTCACGCCGCAGGCCAACCTCGGCAACAACACCTCGACCGCGGGGATCGGCGAGCCGCCGATCGTCCCCACGCTCGCCGTGATCGCCAACGCCGTCTTCAACGCCATCGGCGCGCGCGTCCGCGAGCTGCCGATCACGCCGGACCGGGTGCTCCTGGCCCTGTCCGAGGCGGGGAGGGCCTGAGCCATGAACCGCTTCGAGCTCGTACGCGCCCAGACGACCGCGCAGGCCCGCGACCTCGCCGCCGAGAAGCCCGGCAGCGTGCTGAAGGCCGGCGGCATCGACGTCCTCGACCGCCTGAAGGAGCACCTGATCGAGCCGCCGCGGCTCGTCGACCTGAAGACGATCCCGGGACTCGCGCAGATCAGCGTCGACAAGGACGGCACGCTGAAGATCGGCGCGCTCGCGACGCTCGCGCAGGTGGCCGGGCACGCCGCCGTGCGCGCCAGCCACCCGGCGCTCGCCCGCGCCTGCGGCGAGGCCGCCTCGCCCCAGGTCCGCAACGTGGCGACGATCGGCGGCAACCTGCTGCAGCGGCCGCGCTGCTGGTACTACCGGCTCGAGTCGTACAAGTGCCTGAAGAAGGGCGGCGACGTGTGCTTCGCGATCGCCGGCGAGAACCGCTACCACGTGATCTTCGGCGGCGGACCCGCCTTCGCCCCGCACCCGTCGAGCGCCGCCGTGCCGCTCGTGGCCTACGGCGCCTCGTTCGTGCTCGACGGGCCGAAGGGCGGGCGCGTGGTGCCGGCTGCCGACTTCTTCCTGCTGCCGGCCCAGGACCCCACCCGCGAGAACGTGCTGGAGCCGGGCGAGCTGCTGAAGGAGATCCGCGTGCCCTCGGCCGCGGGCTGGAAGTCGGCGTACTACGAGGTGCGCGAGCGGGCGGCGTTCGACTGGCCGCTCGTCTCGGCGGCGATCGCGCTCAAGGTTTCGGGCGGCGTCGTGCGCGACGCGCGCGTCGTGCTCGGGCAGGTGGCCACGATCCCCTGGCGCTCGGCCGCCGCGGAGAAGGCCCTCGTGGGCCAGGCCGTGGGCGCCACCTCGGCCGAGGCGGCGGGCAAGGCCGCGGTGGAGGGTGCGCAGCCGATGAGCGACAACGGCTACAAGGTCGACCTGACGGCGACGCTGGTGCGCCGCACGGTCGCCTCTCTCGCGTGAGGACCGCCATGGAATCGAACCAGACGGACCCGAACGAGACGACGCTGGAGACGCCGGTGTGCCGGAGGCTCCGCACCAAGATGTACTACGTGCTCGGCCGTGAAGCCGTGAACCTGCGCGTGTCGTCGCCGACGGCGCAGTACTGGTGCTCGCACACGGCCACCGTCATGGGCCCGGACGACGAGCCGTGCAGCCCGGAGTCGTGCCGGACCGACCGGGGCTGCTTCGAGACGGAGTAGCGCAGGCGCCGCTCTCGACGAGGCCGACCCGAAGCGTGTAGTCGCCCGCCTCGACTTCCCCCGGGGGCTAGGTAGTGCGCACCCGGCAGCCAAAACATTGGACGTATTGCCCTGTGGGATTCGAAATTTTGGATGCCGTTTCGTGCCGTTGGATGGTTTGGCCCAAATCCTCATGGACATCATCATAGCTAACTTCAGTATTAATAGATGTTTGCGGAAATAGACGCATGTTCAATAGATTGGCACAGAGGTTGCTCTCCAATGACAACAATCTACATCTAGGACTCAGTTCCTTCGATGGAGTTCATTTTGGCCCCCCTTTCGACGGAGGTTAGCAGTGAGCAAGAAGATCCTGGCCCTGGCGCTCGGCCTGGTCCTCGCCCTAGCGGGCGCGGCCTCGGCCCAAGTCTCCACGGGCAACATCTATGGGATAGCCCAGGACGAATCCGGGGCCATCCTGCCGGGCGTGAACGCCACGATCACCAGCGAGTACGGGACTCGCTCCACGGTGTCCGGGGGGGACGGCTCGTTCCGCTTCCTCGGCCTCAACCGCGGCGAATACACCGTCACCCTCTCCCTCGCCGGCTTCGCCTCGACGGCGCGCAAGGTGCGCGTCACGACGGGTGAGAACGTCGAGATCGAGTTCCGCATGAAGGTTTCGGGCGTCGCCGAGACCATCGAGGTCCAGGCCGAGACCCCGCTCGTGGACTCCAAGAAGCGAGGCACCTCGACCACGATGACGACGGAGGAGCTCCAGAGCATCCCGAACGCGCGTGACCCCTGGGCCGTCCTCGCGGCCGTCCCGGGCGTCCTCGTCGACCGCGTGAACATCGCCGGCAACGAGAACGGCCAGCAGTCCGCGACCGCCGGCAAGGGCACCGGCTCCGCCGACCGGATGTGGAACCTCGACGGCGTCGTGATCACCGACATGTCGGCGACCGGCGCCTCCCCGACCTACTTCGACTTCGACGCCTTCGACGAGATCGCGGTCACCACCACCGGCGCCGACCTCACCACCCAGGGCGGCGGGGCGTCGATCAACCTCACCACCAAGCGCGGCACGAACTCCTTCCATGGCAGCGCGCGCTACATCCTCGCGCACGACGACCTGAGCTTCGGCAACCTGCCGGACAGCCTCGCCAACGACCCGCGGCTCGAGAACCCGGACGGCACGCGGCGCGACAAGGCCGACCACATCCAGCAGATCAGCGACTACGGCTTCGACGTCGGCGGGCCGATCGTCAAGGACAAGCTGTGGTTCTACGGGACCTGGGGCAAGCAGGACATCCGGCTCACCCGCCTCGTGGGCACGCCGGACAAGACCCTGCTGCCCTCCTACAACTTCAAGGCGAACTGGCAGGCCAGCACCAAGACGATGGTCTCCGGCTTCTACTTCCTGGGCAGCAAGCAGAAGTTCGGACGCCAGCCCAGCAAGCCCGTGCAGGGAGAAGACGGGTTCAACTGGGACCAGGACAACGCGTTCATCGATGGCGGGCTGCCGGGCGGGTTCTGGAAGCTGCAGGTCGACCAGACCTTCTCGCCCAACTTCTTCGTCTCCGCCAAGGGCGCCTACTACGACACCGGCTTCGGGCTCTTCCCGCGCGGCGGGACCGAGCAGCCCTGGACGGTCGACTACGTCAGGGGCGAGGGCGTCGGCTCGTACGTCCAGTACGAGGCGATCCGGCCGCAGAAGAACATCACGATCGACGCCAACTACTTCTTCGAGGGGATGGGCGGCAGCCACGAGCTGAAGTTCGGCTTCGCCTGGCGCGACTACAAGACGATCAGCACCTCCACGGTCGGCGGGAACCAGCTCGTCGGCTACATCGAGAGCACCGACGGCTGCCCCGGCGGCGCGGCCAACTGCGGCACCGTCGAGATCACGCGCGTGGGATCCTACGAGTACACGGGCAAGTACTACAACGCCTACCTCGGGGACACCTTCACCAAGGACCGCTTCACCCTGAACGCCGGCGTCCGCTGGGACCTCCAGTCGGCGAAGAACTCCCCGGCCACGGTGGCGGCCAACAAGTCGTTCCCCGCGCTCCTGCCCGACCTCGTTTACGAAGGGAACGACTTCAACCCGATCTCGTGGACGACCTGGTCGCCGCGCGTCGGCATGAGCTACGCGCTCAACGAGTCGCGCCGGACGATCCTGCGCGCGAGCTATGCCCTCTACGGGAACCTGCTCGCCTTCGGCGACGTCGCCACGATCAACCCGATCAGCTACGGCGCCCTGGCCTACGGGTGGAACGACCTCAACGCCGACCGCTTCGTCCAGCCGAACGAGGTCGACTTCGACAACTTCTCGTACAGCTACGGCGTGAACCTCGCCAGCCCGGGCTCGGCCTCGTCTCCGAACCGACTCGACCAGGACTACAAGTCGCCGAAGCTGCACGAGTTCGTGGTCGGTGTGGATCACGAGCTCACGCCCGGCCTGGCGGTGGGCGTCAACTACACCTACCGCAAGGGCAGTGACTACGCCCAAAGACTGTGGCTGGGGGGCCAGTGCGATTTGGAGACGGCGACTCTCGCCACCTGCCGCACCCTCGGCTCCAGCGACTACACCCAGAACGCACCTTCGAGCGCGAACGGCTTCACGGCCAACACCTACTCGCCCAACGCGGCACTCAGGGCCGCCGGCAACGGCGGACGCATCCGGACGAACCGCGCCGGCTACGCCACGAGCTTCAGCGGCCTCGAGCTCACGCTCGTCAAGCGCCTCTCCAACCGCTGGATGACCCGTGTGGCCTTCTCCTGGAACGACTGGACGGAGGACTGGGACGGCACGCCCACCTCGTTCCTCGGGAACCCGGGCCGAACCGAGACGGACCCGCTCGTCGGTGGCGGCCAGGTGGCTCTGCTCTCCGGAGGCTCGGGCAAGGCGTCCTTCTACAGCAGCATCAAGTGGCAGCTCTACGCGAACGCGCTGTGGCAGGGTCCCTGGGGTCTCGACCTCTCCGGCAGCCTCTTCGGCAAGCAGGGCGGCCCGTACCCGGTCGACCTCCGCATCGGCGCGGGCGGGGACGGCACGCTCAGCGCCCTCGCTATTCCGGAGATCGACACCAACCGCTACGACGACGTCTATAACCTCAACCTGCGCCTGGCCAAGACGTTCAAGTTCGGCAAGGGCTCGGGGGTGACGTTCTCCGGCGAGTGGTTCAACGTGCTCAACACCGGCTACGTCCTCTCGCGGTCCCGCTTCGCGAACGCCACGGCCTTCACCCAGACCAACGCGGGTGCCGAGCCGGGCATCGGCCGCATCGAGGAGATCATCGCTCCGAGCATCTTCCGCGTGGGGGCGCGCCTCTTCTTCTAGAGCGCACTTCACGTCGCGGAACGCACCGGCCCCGGGGGCTCGGCCCCCGGGGCCGTTTTCTCTT
>DATEUE010000198.1:0-11214 GCA_035283305.1 Vicinamibacteria bacterium
GCCCCCGCCTCCCAGTGCGAACACCTCGGCTGGATCCACGGTGAGAGCGATGGTTCCGAGGTACACGTCTCTCGTCAGCCTGCGATTGAGCCGCACCTCCGCCTCGCAGTCCCGACGCCGCAGCTCTGGCGTGCTGAAGTCCAGGCTGTCGTAGCGCACGGGCTTCTTCAGCTTGTAGGCATGTCGCTCGGTGAGGAAGACCCACGACATGTGGGTCTCCACCACCTCGACGCTGCGGGGCTTCTCTGCGTAGGCCTCGGGGCGGCGAAGGAAGGCGACCTTCGCCTCGATTCCGGGTCCCCTCACGCCACGCCGGGGGCGGCGGGCTTCGGGCGCCATCCCGCTGCCCGCTCGAGGAGCTCGCGGACCTCGTCATCGCCGACCTGGCGGAAGTCGGCGTAGAATTGCCCGATCGCTCCGAAGTAGGAGGGCGTGGAGAGGCACACCACCTCGTCGGCCTCCCGGCGAAGTGCTGCGACGGTGTCGGGCGGAGCCACCGGCACGGCCAGGACGAGCCGAGCGGGTTTCCGACGCCGCACGGCTCGCAGCGCGGCGCGCATGGTGGCCCCTGTAGCGATCCCATCGTCCACGATCACGGCCGTCTTGCCTTCGACTCCGACGCGGTCGCGCCCGCGAAGATACAGCCCCCGGCGGCGCTCGATCTCCTCGACCTGACGGGCGGCCTGCTCCCGGATGTAGCCCTCGGGAAGCCCGAGCGCCTCGACCAGGTCCTCGTTCACCGTGATCTCCATCTTCTCCCCGTCCACGACGGCCGCGACGGCCAGCTCGGGCTGAAAGGGGGCGCCGATCTTGCGGACCAGGACGAGATCGAGAGGTGCCTCGAGCGACCGCGCGATCTCGAACGCGACGGGGACGCCTCCGCGAGGCAGCGCGAGCACGACGGGATCGCTCCCCTTGAAACGGACGAGCGCCTCGGCGAGCCGCCTCCCGGCCTGCTCGCGATCCCGGAAGATCAGCTCCGCTCCTTCGGGGGCCAGATGCTCGCTGAACCAGCGACCCGCCAGCGCCATCACCTCCTCCAGCGCTCCGGGCTCCTCGAAGAGATGGGTTGCGCCCGGCACGACGGCCAGCTCCTTCTCGCATCGCAGCTCCGCGAGCGCGGCGCGGTTGAGCTCCAGCACGCTCGGGTCTTGGCCTCCGACGACCAGGAGCGTGGGCGCCCGGACCTGCGGGAGGACCGAGCCGGCGAGATCCGGCCGCCCGCCACGCGACACGATGGCGCCGATTTCCCGCTCGCCGCGCGCCGCGGCGACGAGGGCCGCCGCGGCCCCCGTGCTGGCCCCGAAGTAGCCGACGCGGAGGCCTCGCGTCTCCGCCCTCTCGCCGAGCCAGCGTGTGGCGAGGATGAGGCGCTCCGCCAGGAGGGGGATGTCGAAGACCTTGCCCCGGTCGGTGGCCTCCTCGTCGGTGAGGAGGTCGAAGAGCAGCGTTCCGAGTCCGTGCTCGCGCAGCGCCTCGGCCACCCGCTGGTTTCGGGGGCTCAGACGGCTGCTCCCGCTCCCGTGGGCGAACGCCACCACGGCCGGCGTCCCCTCCGGAAGCGCGAGCCTCCCCTCGAGTCCGACGGGGGGGATCTGCACGTCCCGCTCGGTCTCCCCCCGGCGCGTCGTGAGGACCGCCATGCCTGGGAGCCCTTGCACGTGCCGTGCCCGGCGGACGCTGGCTGGAACGAGGCGATCTCCCTCAGGCGGGATCGGTCGCCGTACCGTCGATCCCAGCACAGCTCGAGTCTGTCGCCCCCGGTCCAGTCCACCGAGGTGCCGAACCTCTCCCCTTCTCGACGCCTCTGCACATCGCGTCGAGGGTGGCGGCCACTTCACGTGCTCGATGCGAAGGGGCAGCTTGCGGTGTATGCGCTGGGCGACGGTCGCCTTGCTGCTCTCGGAGCTGCGGAGGCGCTTTCCGCTCGCACCGCTTCACATCCCGGGCGCACTGGCGGCGATCGAAGCGGTCGGGCGCGCGCTACCGATGCTGCCCCGGGCTGTCTTACGAGTACGTGGTTCAGTCGCTGGGACCGGAGCTGGGCGCACGCACCGTGATCGCGCACCTCGGAAGCGGAGTCAGCCTGGTCGCGCTCCGCGACGGCGTTCCGATCGACACGACCATGAGCTTCACGGCCACGGGCGGCGTGATGATGGGAACGTGCTCGGCGTCTCGGCCCCGAGCGCGGAGATGCGGACGCTGCTCGAGCGCCGTGCGCACGACCCTGCCGCACGCAGCGGGCGGTTCCCACGAACGAGAGCCTGATGGTCGCGCGGCACACGCTGGCCGTCGTCCTCGCCGGCGAGAGCGAGCGCGCTACCGCCCGCTGAGCCGATGGCCTCGCGACGCGCTCGCCGATCGAGATGCGGCAAGCTGCCACACGCTCGGGCCTTCTCGCCCTGCGCGCACGGTGGTATTCTCTGCGCGGCATCCGCTGTGACGGGCATGGCCGTTGCACTCGCGTCCCGGGAGGAGGTGGCGCGATGGTACAGAACCAACGCGGGCGGCCCGACGGCAGGCACGCACTTCGTCGGGTCCTGGCCTGCTTCGACGGATCCGACCTCGGTGAGCGATCCCTGCCGCACGCAGTGGCCGTTGCGGGCGCGCTCGGCGCTCCGGTCACCCTGCTCCGGGTGCTCGAGCGCTCCACGGACGATCACGCTCCCGCCGACCCCTTGCAGTGGGAGATCCAGCGCAGGGAAGCGCGCGAGTACATGCGCCGGCTCGCCGCGCAGTGCGCTGAGGCAGCGGCGCCCGTGGACTCGGAGGTGATCGAGGGCAAGGCGGCGGAGGAGATCTGTCGTTGGAGCGCCGACCACGATGTGGGTCTCACCGTCATCACCACGCACGGCGCCGGTGGCTACTCGCCCTGGACGCTGGCGAGCACCGCGCGCAAGCTGCTCGATCGCGCGCCCGGGTCGTTCTTGATCATTCCATCGACGGCGCAGCCCGGCGACCCCGTGGCGCACTATCGGCGCGTGCTCCTGCCCCTGGACGGCTCGCCGCAGGCCGAGACCGCTCTGCCGATCGCGGCGCGGATCGCGGCGGCCCACGAGAGCGAGCTGATCGTCGCGCACGTCGTGCCGGTTCCCGAGCTCATGCAGATCGGGCCTCTCGAGGCGGAGGACATCGAGCTGAGCGATCGCCTCCGGCGCCGCAACGACCGCGTCGCGCGCGCCTACCTCGATCGCCTGCGCGCTCAGGTCTCGGACGGGCACACGAAGGTGCGCGTGATCCTGCTCCAGGGCGGCGACGTCGCGAGCCGGCTCGCAGGCGTCGCGGCGCGGGAGCAGGTCGACCTCGTCGTCCTCTCGGCGCACGGCAGGAGCGGCCGGTTGCACATGCCCTGCGGCGGTGTCACCGCCGAGTTGATCGTGCGCTCCTCCGTGCCCGTCCTCGTCGTACGCTCCCGCGCCACACGCACGATGCAACGGATCGCTCCCGGTCTCGAGCCGCCGGCGGCGCGGCTTCCGCAACACGCCGCTTCATGAGCGCGACGGCGCCCCACGGCCACGCGCCGCCGCTCGAGGCAGCCGCGGCCGATCTCGCGCAGCGACACAGGCTGAGCCGAGAGCGACCGCGCCGCGTGCCGCTTCTCGAGTGCCTGGACGAGCTGCCGGATTGGCTGGCCCGCGCACGCGCGCGACTCTCCGAGCCGGACCCAACGCTTGCCAAGGCCTCCGACTGGCTCCTCGACAACGACTATCTCGTCGAGCGAGCGGTCCGACAGATCCGAGAGGATCTGCCCGATGGCTTCTACGCGCGCTTGACGCGCCTCGACGGCGGGGAAGAGGACGGGCTGCCGCGCATCTTCTCCGTCGCCCACGAGCTTCTGCACGCGTCACGGCTTCAGCTGTCGCTCGATGGTGCGGCGCGATTCGTGACCGCTTATCAGGACAGGGCGAGTGCGCTCACGATCGCCGAGCTATGGGCCTTCCCGACCCTGCTGCGGATCGCCTGCCTCGAGCTGCTCGCGACGGCCCTGTCGCGCCTCGTCCCACGGCTTCCCGCGCCTGCCCCCGCCACGTTGTCGGCGCTCGCGCCCGCGGGCCTCGACGACACCGACTCGGTGGCGCGCGCGCTGGCGAACCTGGGCGTCATCGATGCGATCTCGTGGAAGGATTTCTTCACGCGCACGAGTCGCGTCGAGGCGACCCTCGCCCGCGACCCCGCGGGCGTGTATCCGCGCATGGATTTTGAGACCTGCGACCGCTACCGGCGCACGCTCGAAGCCCTCGCCACGGAGGCCGGCTGTACGGAGATGCAGGCCGCGGAGAGCGTCGTCGAGTACGCCCGATGCGTGTCATCGCGCGAGGACGACCTCGGTCACGTGGGCCATTGGCTGATCGGCGAGGGGCGGCAGGAGTTCGCCCGCTCGCTGGGCTGCCGGCCGCGGCTCGACGCGCGCGTCCGGGCGCGACTACGCCGACACGCGGGGGTGCTCTACGCGCTCACCCTGCTGTTCGCCACGGCCGCGGCGATCGGCGTGCCCTGGCTGGTCCTGTCGTGGGAAGGTGCTGGTCCGCTCGCGGAGCTCATCGGGGTCGCGGTGGCGGTGCTGCCGGCGTCGGTCGTGAGCTTCACGCTCGTGCACTGGGGCATCACGCGGCTCGTGGCGCCGAGTGCGCTGCCGAAGCTCGACTTCTCGGAGCGGATCCCGGGCGACTGCCGGAGCGTCGTGGTGGTGCCCGCTCTGGTCTCGAGCGAGCGCGACGCGAGCGAGCTCGTCGATCAGCTCGAGGCGCACTGTCTCGCCAACAGCGATCCCGCGCTCGAGTTCGCCCTGGTGACCGATTGGGCGGATGCCCCGTCCGAGCACATGCCGGAGGATGCGTCGATCGTCGCTGCGCTCCGCGCGGGGATCGCCACGCTCAATGCGCGACACGGCCACGCCGGCGTCGGGCCCTTCCATCTGCTGCACCGACCGCGCCGCTTGAGCCCGAGCGAAGGCTGCTGGATGGGCTGGGAGCGCAAGCGAGGCAAGCTGGAGGAGCTGAACCATCTGCTCGCGGGCGAGGCGAGCGACGCCTTCACGGTGCGCGAGGGAGACGGGGAGCGTCTCGCCGGAATCCGCTTCGTGATCACGCTGGACGCGGACACGCGGCTTCCCCTCGGCACGGCCAGCCGACTCATCGGGACCTTCGCGCACCCGCTGAATCGAGCGCGCTTCGACCCCGCCACAGGCCGCGTGCGCCGCGGCTACACGGTGATCCAACCGCGGGTCGAGATCGCGCCCGAGGCGGGCAATCGTTCGTGGTTCGCGCGGCTCTACTCCGGCGATACCGCCATCGACCTCTACACGAGGGCGGTTTCCGACGTGTACCAGGACCTGTTCGGCTCGGGGATCTTCGTCGGCAAGGGCATCTACGAGGTCGCGACCTTCCGGCAGAGCCTCGTTGGCCGCGTTCCGGACAATGCGCTCGCCAGCCACGATCTCTTCGAAGGCGTGCACGGCCGGGCTGCGCTGGCGAGCGACATCGTCCTCTACGAGTCGTTTCCGAGCCGCTACGAATCGTTCACCCGGCGCTGGCACCGTTGGGTGCGGGGCGACTGGCAGCTCCTGCCGTGGCTGCGCCGGCAGGTCCCGGGCCCCGGCGGTACCAAGCTCCCGAACCGACTCTCCCTGCTCGATCGCTGGAAGATCCTCGACAACCTGCGCAGAAGCCTGCTCCCGCCGGCGCTCGTCGCGCTGATGGCGGCGGGCTGGCTCGGGCTGCCGGGCGACCCCTGGGCGTGGACCACCCTCGCGGTGGCAGCCCCCGCCGCCTATCTCTTCATGGATCTCGTGACGGGTCTCGCCCGCGGGCGCCGTCGCGGAGCGGTGCGCGGCACGTTCCGCGCCGCGGCGGATCAGGCCGGCCGCTGGCTGCTCGCGGTGGTGTTCCTCGCCCAGGACGCGGTGGTGTCGCTCGACGCGATCGGCCGGACGCTCTGGCGCCTCCTCGTGAGCCGCCGTCATCTGCTGCAGTGGACCCCCGCTGCGGAAGTGGACACCCACCTCGAGCGACGCAGCTCGCGCGCCCTCGCCTGGCGGCGGCTCGCGGCCGCTCCCGTGGGCGCGTCGGCTCTGGGCCTCGCGATTGCGCTGGCGCGCCCGGACGCGCTCGCCTCGGCCGCCCCGATCCTCGTGCTCTGGGCTCTCTCGCCGGAGGTCGCGCTCTTCATCGGTCGCGGGCGCAAGACGACGGCGGAGACGGTCAGCGAGGAGCAGCGCCTGTTCCTGCGCCGGCTGGCGCGCCGCACCTGGCTCTTCTTCGAGATGTTCGTCGGACCCGAAGACCATTGGCTGCCGCCCGACAACCTGCAGGAGCACCCTCGGCGCACGATCGCCCATCGCACCTCGCCCACCAACGTGGGCATGGCGCTGCTCTCGACGGTCGCCGCCACCGACTTCGGGTACCTCGGGCTGCCGGAGCTGGTCGTCCGCCTCCGCTACAGCTTCGACACGCTCGCACGACTACCGCGCCATCGGGGGCATTTCTTCAACTGGTACGACACGCGCTCTCTTCACCCGCTCGAGCCGCGCTACGTGTCGACGGTGGACAGCGGCAACCTGGCCGTGAGCCTGGTCGCGGTCGAAGAGGGCTGCCGTGAGCTCGCGGCCGGGCCAGCGCTTCGTGCGCAGTCCTGGGACGGGCTGCTCGACCTGCTCTCGCTGCTCGGCGACTCGCTCGCTCGCGTCTCGGGTGCTGCCAGCGGAGAGCTCTCGGAGCGCGTGCGCTGCATCGTGGAGCGCGTCTCGACTGCGCGTCGGGATCCTGCTCGCTCCGGCTCCATCCTGGCGCAGCTGTGCCGGGAGGACTGTGAGGCCCTCGACCACGCGCTCTCCCGGGCTCTCGACCTCGATGCGGCCTCTGCCGAGTCGTTGCGCGAGCTCCGCACCTGGCTCGAGCGTGCGCACCACCAGATGTACGCGATGCAGCGCGACCTCGAGCAGCTCGCGCCCTGGCTACCCCTGCTCGAGGCGCCGCCCGGCGCTCGCGAGGAGATCGCGAACGCACTGCGTCCGCTGCTCCCGCCCGACCTGACCCTGGCGGAGGTCGCCGAGCGCTGCGCTCGAGCTGGGCAGCTCCTGGCCGCACCAGTCGCCGCCCCGGGTGAAGACCCCGCCGCGCGCAGCTGGGACGAGGCGCTTCGCACCGCGCTCGAGAAGGGCGCGGCGGCGAGCGTCGAGCTGCGCGAGTCGTTGCACGAAATGGGGAAGCGCGCCGAGGCCTTCGCGTGGGAGATGGATTTCCGGCTGCTGTACGACCCGGACACGCGGCGCTTCCGAATCGGCTACAACGCCAGCGCCGACCGCCACGACGCGAACCACTACGACCTGCTCGCGAGCGAGGCGCGGCTCGCGAGCTTCTTCGCGATCGCGAAGGGGGATGCCCCCCTCGAGCACTGGTTCCACCTCGGGCGGCCGATCACCCGCGCGAGCGGGGGGCTCGCCCTCGTCTCGTGGGGCGGCTCGATGTTCGAGTACCTGTTGCCGCCGCTCCTGCTGCGGAGCCAGGCCGGGACCCTGCTCGCCCAGAGCGAGCGCGCCGCCGTGGATACGCAACGGCGCTGGGCGCGGCAGCTCGGCATCCCGTGGGGCGTATCCGAGTCGGCGTTCGCCGCCTTCGATCCGAGCGGGAGCTACCGCTACCAGAGCTTCGGCGTACCGGGCCTCGGGCTGCGGCGCGGGCTGGCGCGGGATCGGGTCGTGACGCCCTACGCATCGGCGCTCGCGCTTCCCATCTGCCCGCGAGCCGCGGTGGAGAACCTGCGCGCGCTCGACGCGCTCTCGTTGGGCGGCTCGTTCGGTCTGTTCGAAGCGGCCGACTTCTCGACCGAGCGCCTGCCTCCCGGGCAGCAATGCACGCCGGTCCGTTCCTACATGGCGCATCACCAGGGCATGATTCTCGCCGCCCTCGACAACGTCCTGCACGGCGACGTGTTGGTGAGCCGATTCCACACCGACCTGCGCATGCGCTCGACGGAGCTGCTGCTGCACGAGCGCATCCCCCGCGAGCTGCCGCCCGGGTTCACGCGCGAGGAGCGCGAGCCGGCCACCCAGCCGCGCGGGCCCGCGTGGCCGATGCCCGGGCCCTGGGCGCCCGCCGGCGTCCCCGGGGCCCCGCGCATCCACGCGCTCGGCAACGGCCGGCTCGGCTCGTGGATCTCCTCGGCGGGCGCTGGAGCGCTGCGCTGGCACGATCAGGCGCTGACGCGCTGGCGGCCCGACGCGACCCGCGACGCCTGCGGCCTGTGGATCTACGTGCGCGACGTCGAAGATGGGGACGTGTGGTCCGTCGGACGCCAGCCGACCGGCCAGCCATCCGACGAGAAGGGCACGCTCTTCCACGCGCACAAGGCCGAGTTCCAGCGGCGCGACGCCGGCGTCGCCATCCACATGGAGGTCGCGGTGCCGGCGGGCGACGACCTCGAGATCCGCCGGCTGAGCCTGACGAACGAGAGTGAACGAACGCGCCATCTCACGCTCACCAGCTACGCCGAGGTGGTGCTCGCACCCCCGCTCGAAGACGAACGGCACCGGGCCTTCAGCAATCTGTTCATAGGCGCCGAGTGGATCCCGCAGCTCGAGGGGCTGCTGCTCGCCCGGCGCCCTCGCCACCCGCTCGAGCAGCCGCCGGTCGTGCTCCACCGCGTGATCGCCGGGGACGAGCGGGTGCGCTGCTGCGGCTTCGAGGCCGACCGGGAGGCCTTTCTCGGCCGCGCAGGGGATGCCCGGCGTCCGCGCGGTGTGATCGAGGGTCTGTCCGGAACCACGGGATTCACGCTCGACCCCGTCATGTCGCTGCAGGTGCGCGTCACCCTCGAGCCCTACGAGCGCTGCGAGCTCGCATTCCTCACCTTCGCGGGCGGGTCTCGTGAGTCGGTGCTCGAGACCGCCGAGCGCTACACCACGCTCGCCGCGCTGGAATGGGCGGTTGCCGATGCGGCCCACGAGGCGGCGCGCGAAGCGCAGAGGCTCGAGCTCGAGCCCGCGCGCCTTGCCGAGCTCCAGGCGCTGGGGTCGCTCCTGATCGCTCCGGTCCCCGCGCTGGCCGCCGCGCCGGCGGCTCGGGCCGCGAACCGGCTCGGCCAGTCGCGCCTCTGGGGCCTCGCCATCTCCGGAGATCACCCGATTCTGCTGCTCCACAGCCGCGATCCGACGCGCACCGAGCTGCTCGAGCTGCTCGTCCGCGGGCACGCCGCCTGGCGCAGGCGCGGGCTCCACGTGGATCTCGTCGTGATCCGCACCGGGCTGTCGGGCTACGTCGAAGCCCTGCGCGAGCGTCTCCTCGCGATGCTCGCCAGCACCGAGGGCGTGGCGAGCCTCGGCCAGCAGGGCGGCGTCCATCTGGTGTTCGCGGATCAGGTGCACGAGGAGGAGCTGCGCCTGCTCGAGTGCGTCGCGCGCGTCGTGCTCGACGACACGCGCTCCCTCGGCGAGCAGCTCGCCGCAGCTCCGGCACCGCCCGGGGACCCTCCGCCGTTCCAGCCTCCGGGCCCGCAGGCCTCTTCGGAAGACGCACCGGCCCTGGCGAGGCCCGCGGACCTCTCGTTCGACAACGGCCTCGGGGGCTTCACGCCGGATGGGCGCGAGTACGTGATCCACCTCGAGGCGGGCGCGGCCACGCCCGCGCCCTGGTCGAACGTGCTCGCGAACGACGCGTTCGGCTGCGTCGTCACGGAGGCCGGGGGCGGCTTCAGCTGGTCCGAGAACAGCGGCGAGAACCGCCTCACGCCGTGGACCAACGACCCGGTCGCAGACCCGCCCAGCGAGACGCTGTACCTGCGCGACGAGCAGGGCGGCGAAATCTGGACGGTCACGCCCGAGCCCGCCGGAGACGGCGCCGCCTGTCAGGTCCGCCACGGCGCGGGCTACAGCCTGTGGCGGCGGCACCAGTACGGCCTGGAACAGGAGCTGCTCGTGTTCGTGCCGCCCGGCGCACCGCTGAAAGTCGCACGGCTTCGACTCGAGAACCGCTCGTCGCGCCCGCGCCGAATCACGGCCATCTACTTCGCGGAGTGGCTGCTCGGCGCTCTCCCGAGCGTGTCCCACCCCCACGTCGTATGCACGTGGGAGCCCGAGGGTCCGGCCCTGCTCGCGCGGAACCCCTGGAACGCCGATTTCGCGGAACGCGTTGCATTCCTCACCGCGACGCGCGCGCCCCACGGCGTCACGGCGGACCGACGCGAGTTCCTCGGCCCGGAGGGCGACCCCGCGCAACCCGCCGCACTTCGCCGCTGGGGGCTCAGCGGCCGGGTGGAGGCGGGCGCGGATGCCTGCGCCGCCTACCAGGTGCACCTCGACCTCCCCGAGTCGGGCGCGGTCGAGGTTGCATTCGTGCTCGGCCAGGGGCGCAACCACGCGCATGCGCTCGAGCTGGTGAAGGACTGGCGCGATCCGGCGCGCATCGAGCGCGCTCGCGAGGAGCTCGACCGCTACTGGGATCGGATGCTGGGCGCGGTTCGCGTGCGCACACCCGACCCTGCCCTCGATCTGCTCGCGAACCGCTGGCTGCTCTACCAGACCATCGGCTCGCGCGTGCTGGCGCGCGCCGGCTTCCATCAGGCTGGTGGGGCGTTCGGCTACCGCGACCAGCTGCAGGACGTGCTCGCGCTGCTCCACGCGGAGCCGGCGCGGGCTCGGGCGCACCTGCTCGCCTGCGCCGCCCACCAGTTCGAAGAGGGCGACGTGCTGCACTGGTGGCACCCGCCCGCAGATCGCGGCGTGCGTACGCGCTGCTCCGACGACCTGCTCTGGCTTCCCTACGTCGCCAGCCGCTACGTGGAGGCGACCGGGGACTTCGCGGTCCTCGACGAAGCGGTGCCGTTCCTGCGCGCGCCGGAGCTCTCGCTGCACGAGCACGACCGCTATTCGCGGTTCGAGATCGGGGCGGAGTCGGCCACCCTCTTCGAACACTGCGAGCGTGCCCTCGAGCGCGGCGTCACTCGCGGGCGGCATGGTCTGCCACGCATCGGCGCGGGGGACTGGAACGACGGCTTCGACCGGATCGGCTCGCGCGGCGCCGGCGAGAGCGTGTGGCTGGGCTGGTTCGCGTCGTCTGCGATGCGGGGCTTCGCCGCTCTCTGCGAACACCGCGGCGAAGCGGCGCTCGCGCGGCGCTGGCTGACGCGATCCGATGCGCTGGAGGACGCGCTCGACCTCAGCGCTTGGGACGGAGAATGGTGGATACGCGCCTTCGATGACGACGGACGCGCCTGGGGCTC
>DATEUE010000199.1:0-3483 GCA_035283305.1 Vicinamibacteria bacterium
GCGAGTAGCGGAGCGGAGGTACTGTGCAGAGCCGCGAGCGCGTCCTCTCCGCGCTGGCTCACCGCGAGCCCGACCGCATCCCGATCGACTTCGGCTCGACACCCGTCACCGGCATCCACGCGAGCGTCGTCGCCGCCCTGCGCGAGCACTACGGCCTCGAGCGGCGACCGGTGAAGGTCCACGAGCCCTACCAGATGCTCGCGCTCATCGAGGACGACCTGCAGCAGGCGCTGGGCATCGACACCGAAGGCGTCTTCGCGCGCGACACCCTGTTCGGCTTCCCCAACGAAGGCTGGCGGCCCTGGCGGACGCCGTGGGGCCAGGAGCTGCTCGTCTCCCAGCACTTCCGGACGACGCAAGCGCCCTCGGGCGACGTCCTGATCCACCCGCAGGGCGACGTCGCGGCAGAGGCGAGCGGACGCATGCCGGCGAGCGGCTACTTCTTCGACGCGATCGTGCGCCAGCCGCCGCTCGACGAGGACCGGCTCGATCCCGAGGACAACATGGAGGAGTTCCAGCCGATCGCCGAGGAGGCGCTCGCGCATTTGCGGCGCGAGGTCTCCCGCGCGCGCGCGAGTGGCCGCGCGGTGGTCGCGAGCTTCGGAGGAACCGCCTTCGGCGACATAGCGCTCGTGCCCGGCCTGAACCTGAAGCAGCCCCGGGGCATCCGCGACATCGCCGAGTGGTACATCTCGACCGCGGCCCGCAGGCCCTACGTGCACGCGGTCTTCGAGCGGCAGTGCGAGGTGGGCCTCGCCAACCTCGCCCGCATCCACGCAGCCGTGGGCGACGGCGTCGACGCGGTCTTCGTGTGCGGCACCGACTTCGGGACCCAGACCTCGTCGTTCTGCTCGGTCGCGACGCTGCGCGAGCTGTGGCTGCCCTACTACCGCCGGGTCAACGACTGGATCCACGCGAACACCAGCTGGCGCAGCTTCAAGCACTCCTGTGGGGCGGTCGAGAAGTTCGTGCCGAGCTTCATCGAGGCCGGCTTCGACATCCTGAACCCCGTGCAGTGCTCGGCGGCGGGGATGGACCCGCAGACGCTCAAGAGCCGCCACGGAGAGCGGATCGTCTTCTGGGGCGGGGGAGTGGACACCCAGAGCACGCTGCCTTTCGGGACTCCGGACGCGGTGCGGCGCGAGGTCGAGGAGCGCTGCCGCATCTTCGGCCGCGGCGGGGGCTTCGTGTTCAACACCGTCCACAACGTCCAGGCGGGGACACCGATCGAGAACGTGGTGGCGATGGTCGAGACGGTGCGGCGTTTCTCATGAGCCGAGGGTGGTGACGTCCACGTCGGCGCCGTGGTGGGCAGCGGCGGGGTAGGATCGAGCCAGTGCCGAACACGCTCGTCCACTTCGCCGCGCAGGGCGCCCTGAGCCACGCGCTCTGGCGCCGGCTGGACCCGCGCTTCGTCTACCTGGGCTGCCTGCTGCCCGACCTGCCGTGGATCCTGCGGCGGGCCGTCGTGGCCTTTGGCCTGCCGGTCGACACCTTCGACCTGCGGCTCTACAGCATGGGGCTCGCGTCGCTCGCCATCACGCTGCTGCTCGCCGCCGCCATCGCGGCAGTCACGCTGGCACCGAGGCGGGTCTTCGCCGTGCTCGGGCTGAACACGCTCCTGCACCTGCTGATCGACGCGACCGAGGCGAAGTTCGGTAACGGCGTGCACCTCATGGCACCCGTGTCGTGGCGCATGACGAGCTTCGACTGGATCGCGGGCGAGAGCCTGCTCTACCTCGTGCTCGCGCTCGGCGGGGCGCTGCTCGTGGCCTGGGAGATCGCGCGGCCGCGTGGCGCGGCCGTGCCCTTCGACCTGCGGCCGCGACGTCTCGTGGCGGCGGGCGCGCTCGGCGCCGCCTATCTGCTCGCCCCGCTTCCCTTCCTGGGAGCGATCGAGTCCTCCGACAGCTACTCGGTGAAGACGCTGCGCGAGGTGAGGGCGCGCCCGGGCCGGCGCGTCAGCCTCGACCGCACGGCGTTTCTCGCGACGCCGGCGGGCGGGTTCGTCCAGCTCTGGACCGGCGAGCGGGTGCGGGCCAGCGGCTCGCTGCCGGCGCAGGACGCGATCGTGTCGCTTCATGGCACCTTCCTCGAGCCCGACGTGCTGCGGGTCGACCGCCTGGTCGAGCACCGCCGCAATCGCGACTGGCCGAGCTACCTGGGCCTCGTGCTGTTGGCGCTCGTCTTCGTGCGTGGCGCATCGGCCGGAGTCGCCCAGCCAGGCGCGTCGCCCGGGACATAATCCCAGGCATGCTCCCTCGCCACGTCGCCCTCGCACTCGCCGGCCTCGCCGCTCTCGCGGCACCGACCACGGCCGCTGCGCCGAAGCCGAAGCAGCGGCCCGCGTTCTCGGTCGTCGAGGCCACGATCCCGCAGCTGCAGGCGGCGCTCGGCGAACGCCGGGTCACGTCGCGCGAGCTGGTGGTGCAGTACCTGTCGCGGATCGCGCTCTACGAGGACCGGCTGAACGCCGTGATGGCCGTGAACCCTGACGCGCTGCGGCAGGCGGACGAGCTCGACCGCGAGCGGGCCGCGGGCCGGTTGCGGGGGCCGCTCCACGGCATACCGATCGCGCTCAAGGACAACATCCACACCATCGACATGCCGACCACGGGCGGCGCGCTGGCCTTCGACGGACTCGTGCCTCCCTACGAGGCGACACTCACCAAGAACCTGCGCGAAGCGGGCGCGATCATCCTGGCCAAGACCGTGATGACGGAGCTCGCGAACTGGGTGGCCGGAGCGCCGTCACCGATGCCCGCCAACTACAGCGCGCTCGCCGGCTTCGGCTTCAATCCCTACGATCCCCGCCGCGACCCGCGCGACGCGACCTTCGACGGGCGGCCGGCCCTCTCGACCGGCGGCTCGAGCTCCGGCATCGGCACCGCGGCGAGCTTCTGGGCGGCAAACGTGGGCACCGAGACGTCGGGCTCGATCCTGAGCCCGGCCAATCAAAACATGCTGGTCGGGATAAAGCCCACGGTGGGCCGGGTGAGCCGCTATGGCGTCATCCCGATCACCGCCGATCAGGACACGCCGGGGCCCATGGCGCGCACCGTGACGGATGCCGCGATCCTGCTCGGTGCGCTCGAGGGAGCCGTGCCGGACGCCAACGACGAGGCCACGAAGGCCTGCGCGCCGCCCGCGGGAGGCGACTACACGCGGCTTCTCGGGGCAGGCGCGCTCAGGGGCGCGCGGATCGGCATCCCGCGCGCGTTCTACTACGACAAGCTCACCCCGCCCGGGGCGAAGGAAGCCCGCGGTGGCCTGAACCCGGACCAGGCCAGGGTCATGGCCGAAGCCATCCAGGTCCTGCGCGAGCAGGGTGCGACCGTCGTGGATCCCGCCGACATCCCGAGCGTCGTGGACTCGGACCCGAGCCGCAACCTCCTGCTCTGGGGCATCTGCGGCGGAGCCAACGACGCGAAGGGCCAGGACGCGGACTGCTCGGTGGTCTTCAAGTACGGCATGAAGCGGGAT
>DATEUE010000200.1:0-25301 GCA_035283305.1 Vicinamibacteria bacterium
ATCCTGTCCTTCTCGCCGCTCGGGACCGCGACGCCGGGCACGTTCTACTTGGCCGGCGACTCGGCCCAGGCCGCCGTGCGCGTCAACGGCGGCACCGCGCGCGTGCGACTGATGCTCTGGCGGGGCGGGCGGTGGCGCGAGCGGTAGAGCCGCAACAAACACCAGTCATCCAGCAACAGCTGGGACCGGACGCAACGAGGCATCTGTCAACCCACCATTCCGGTCTGTGGACAGCCGCCGCGTCATCGGGCCTCCGTCCATGCTCCTACTGGCGATATGACAGGCGGCTCCATACCGCCCTCTGACGGCTTTGTTCTAGGGGCTGGATTGCCCGACCCGACGCGCGCGATCCCACGATGCCCGCCTCAGCGTCTCCCTGCCCTCAGGAGACGCGCATCACGGGCGGTGTCGGGTTCAGAGATGCTCGCTGCGCCCGTCCGGCGGCTGGCAGACCGGGCGAGAGGGTAGGCCAGTTCGGCGGAGATCCATACTTCCCCGGGGGAGCGAGCAGGGTCGGGCTAGGGACCGGACAGTTTTCTCGTCGAGGTTTCTCGATCAGGGTGGTTGAGCCCACCGTCGGGAGATCGCGGTTGAGGACCCGAGTGGAGGCCACTACGGCCAGCCTCCGTCAGCCAGGGCCGGCGGTAGCTTGGCCAGCATGCCGGGAGTTCCCACGGCCAGCAAGGTTCCTTACCCTCCTCGTGTCGTCGGGCCGGTTGTGTCGGGAACCTTTACATTTCCGCACACGCCGCGGCATTGCGAAATACTCATAACGTGCTGCTTTCATTCACTTGTCACTACCGGGACCGGTTCTTGCATTCCTTGGGGATCAGGGGGCTGAACATTGAAACGCAGCCCACTGAGAGGTCAAGCTATGAAACTCCGCTTTCCACCCTTCGCAGCATTGGCCTTGGGGATAGGCATCGCTGCTGGTGCCGCATCCACAGCCTCTGCGACCGTCATTTCGTACACCACGCGCGCTGCATTTGACGCCGCCGTCGGCCCCACTACGGCGGAGGACTTCAACAGCTTTGCGGCCGACGCAAGCTTCATCTCGCCCGCCTCGGTCTCGGTCGGCATCATGACGTTTTCGAGCGGACCGGGAGCAAACTCCGGAGCTACGAACAAGATCGACGCTAGCCCTTTCCAGTTTCCGGGGTTCTACGAGAATGGGTCGTCCTACGTTCTGGGCGACATCGTTGTCGGCTCGAGTTCCGTGCGTATTGACTTCTCGATCGGCGTGACAGCCTGGGGCGGCGATCTGCGCGGAATATCCGATGACGGCCGGGTAGCCCGTATCGACGTATTCGATGTTGCGGACGTCCTGCTGGGCAGCGTGTTGCTGCCGACTGCCGCGGGCACGAACAACTTCCGGTTTTCGGGGTTCGCGCTGACCGGCAGCGATGTGGCAGGCCATGTCGTATTCACCAGCGTTGTCGATTCGGGCAATGATGCGTGGGGCCTCGACGACGTTGCGATCAGGCCGGTGCCGGAGCCCACCACCCTCGCGCTGCTCGGCGCTGGCCTCGTTGCAGTGCGTGCTCGTCGCCGCCGCAACTCGTAGCATCCCACCGCTGAATCAGAACCGGGAGCCGGGTCTAGTGCCCGGCTCTTCGTGTTTACGGCGGGCATCGGCTGTCCTGCCGACTCACACCGGAGAAGCACACTTCCCCTTGGCCGCCGCAGCAGCGGGGCTAGCAGCCGGAGAGTCTACTAGTCCCATTCCCCACTCGCAGGTTGATCGGGGCATACAATCGCGCCGCAGTTCGGGTGCTGGGGATGTTGAAAGGGGGCTAGGGTGCCCTCGGAAACGCCGTTTCCCCAAGTGAGGACCGAGGCTGAGCCGATCTACTATCCAGTGTCGGCGACGAAGTCTGTCGTGCTCTGCAACAGCCGGGCGGACTGCCGCTGGATCTGCCTGTGCCCGCCACGGTAGGCGTTCCGCGAGGCCCGCGCCTTACCCTCTGCGGTCCGAGGCCCGGTGGAGTGCTCCCACGGGTGCCAGCGCCTGATCGCCCGCGCCAGCTTGATCTTCCTCTCTTCCGTCCAGGCGGTCGCCATGCACCTCCAATAGTCTGTTCTGCGCGGTCGAGGAATTCCCCGCGCGCGAGGCCGTGACCATCGTCCCGTGGTTCACCACCTGCTGTCCGGCAATGTTCGCCTGCCGGGTGAAAAAGGGCGGGTTCTTGAGGAGGGCCAGCGTCTCGCACGTCGTCCGGCATTGCGAGTGAGCCTTCAGGGCCCGCCGAAGGTAGCGGTCGAAGTGGTCGATACGCTGGCTCGCGTGCGCCCGGTACGCGAGGTTGGCGAACAGGGCGTTCAGCCGGGGAGGAGCGTGCTCCTTTGGCGGGCCCGCCCACCCGCAAGGAACGTCACTATGGGCCAGCGCGGCTTCTCGCTCGTCGAGGCGACCGTGGCGGGCGGTGGCGAGAGCGGTGGGCGCTTCGCCTGAAGCAAACGATCTGCCCGAAGCATGCAAACGATCTGCAGCGAACGCCGGAGGCGGCGTGGTAGATTGGCCTCGGTCGCATGGACTCGCGCGCCTATCTGCTCATCACCCTCGTCTTGTACGCGGCGGGGGCGCTGCACGCGCTGCTGCACGCCGTGCTGCGCCGCAGTGCGCTCACGACGGTCAGCCTGATCGCGACGCTGCTCGGCTTCGCCTTCCACACCGCGGCGCTCGCGCAGCGCTGGAGCGAGGCGGGCCACTTCCCGGCCGTGGGCCTGCGTGACGGAGCCTCGCTCCTGGCCTGGGCGATCGTGCTCGTGTTCTTGCTGGTGCAGGTGACGACGCGGGTCGAGGCGGCCTCGCTCTTTGCCTATCCCTTCGTGTTCGGGCTCGTGTTCGTGGCGAACCTCACGCCCGCCACGGAGCGCGCCGACCCCATGCTGAGCAGCCTCTACCTGCCGGTGCACCTGCTGCTCGCGGCGTTCGGCTACGGTGCGCTCTTCGTGGCCTTCACGATGGGGCTGCTCTACCTGTTCCAGGAGCGCGAGCTGCTGACGCGCTCGCCGCGTCGCTTCTACTACCTGTTCCCGAGCCTCGAGCGCTCCGACACGATCGGCGGCAGGAGCGTGCTGGGCGGCTCCGGCTTCCTGACGCTCGCGATCCTGACCGGCTTCCTCTGGAACCACAGTCTGCACGGGGTCTATTGGACGGGCGACCCGAAGGAGTGGGCCGCGCTCGTCGCGTGGCTCATCTACATGACGATTCTCGTGGCCCGCTGGCGCTGGGGCTGGGGCGGGCGCCGCGCCGCATGGCTCCAGGTCGCGGGCTTCGCGGTCGTGGTGTTCACCTTCAGCTGGGCGACGCTCGTGCCGGCCGTGTCGGTGGCGTCCCGGTGATCGTCGTCGTCGGCCTGAACCACGAGACGGCGCCGGTCGCGGTGCGCGAGGCCATGGCCTTCCCGAAGGACGAGCTCGGCCAGGCGCTCAAGCGCGTGAAGCAGGACGCCGGCCTGGGCGAGGCCATGATCCTGTCCACCTGCAACCGCGTCGAGGTCTACGGTCGCTGCGAGAAGACCTCGGTGCAGGCGGTGGCGGACTTCCTCGCGCGCTACCACGGGCGCGAGCCGGAGGAGATCCGGAAGCACCTCTACCTGCTCGAGGGCGAGCAGGCGGTGCGGCACGCGTTCCGCGTCGCGGCCAGCCTCGACTCGATGGTGCTCGGCGAGCCGCAGATCCTCGGCCAGGTGAAGGACGCCTACGACGCGGCCGAGCGGGCCAGGAGCCTCGGCTCGGTGCTGAACGGCCTGCGGACGCGCTCGATCGCGGCGGCCAAGCGCGCGCGCAGCGAGACGGCGATCGGCCGCAACGCGGTCTCGCTGTCGCACGTCGCGGTCGAGCTCGCGACCAAGATCTTCGGCGCGCTCCACGGCCGCTCGGTGCTGCTGGTGGGCGCCGGCAAGATGAGCCAGCTCGCGGCGCGCCAGATGGTGCGGCGCGGCGCGCGCGCCTCGGTGCTGGGCGGGCGCACCTTCGAGAAGGCCGAGCAGCTCGCCATGAGCCTCGGCGGGCGAGCGGCGCCGTTCGAGGCGCTGCGCGCGGAGCTCACCCGCGCCGACATCGTGATCAGCGGCACCGGCGCGCCCGGCGTCGTGGTGCTGCGCGAGGACGTGGAGGCCGCTCAGGCGGCGCGCCACGGCCGGCCGCTGTTCCTGATCGACATCGCGGTGCCGCGCGACATCGCCGAGGACGCCGGTAAGGTCGCCGGGGTGTTCCTCTACGACATCGACGACCTGCAGCAGGTGGCGACCGCCAACCTGCGCGAGCGCAAGAAGGAATCCGCCGCGGCCGAGACGATCGTCGAGCAGGAGGTGCAGGAATTCATCGAGTGGCGGCGCTCGCTCGAGGTGGTGCCGCTGCTGGTGGAGCTGCGCAAGCGCGCCGACGAGATCCGCCGGGCCGAGATCGAGAAGGCCCGGCGCCGGCTGGGGCCGCTCACGCCCGAGCAGGAGGGCGCGCTCGAGGCGGCCACCACGGCGATCGTCAACAAGCTGCTGCACGCGCCGACCGTCCGGCTCAAGGAGCTGGCGGGTCACGGCGAGGCCGACCACGTGGGCATCGTGCGCCGGCTGTTCGACCTGTGAGCCGGGTCCGGATCGGAACGCGAGGCAGCGCGCTCGCGCTGTGGCAGGCCGAGCACGTCAGGGCGCGCCTCGAAGCACTCGGGCACGAGGTCACGTTCCGTGTGATCACCACGACCGGCGACCTGACACAGGACCGGCGGCTCGAGTCGGTGGGGGGCAAGGGTGCCTTTCTCAAGGAGATCGAGGAGGCGCTCGTCGCGCGCGAGGTCGACCTCGCCGTCCACTCGCTGAAGGACGTCCCCACGGCGCTGCCTCCGGGGCTGCTGTTGAGCGCGATCCTCGAGCGCGCCGACCCGCGCGACGCGCTCATCTCGTCCGGGCCGCGGCTCGCCGAGCTGCGCGCGGGGGCGAGCGTCGGGACGACGAGCCTCCGGCGGCGGGCGCTCGTGGGCTCGCTGCGTCCGGACGTCACGCTCCAGGACCTGCGCGGAAACGTCGACACGCGCCTGCGCCGGCTCCGCGAGGGTCGCTTCGACGCGATCCTGCTGGCGATGGCCGGGCTCGCCCGGCTCGGCCGCGCCGAGGAAGTGACCGAGGCCCTCGACCCGCGCCGCTTCGTGCCCGCGCCCGGGCAGGGGGCGATCGCGCTCGAGTGCCGCGAGGACGACCAGGTGCTGCGCGATGCCATCGGCCCGCTTCACCACGCGGCCACCGCCCGCGCGGTGGCGGCCGAGCGCGCGTTCCTGGCCGCGTTCGGCGGGGGCTGCAACGTACCTCTCGGGGCCCACGCCTTCGCGTCCGGATCCGGCCTCGAGCTCGCGGCTTTCGTCGCGGCGCCCGACGGGCGAGCCATGCTGCGCGCCGAGCGCCACGGCGACGATCCGCTGGCCCTCGGCGGCGCCGTCGCCGACGAGCTCCTGACCCAGGGCGCGCGGGCGCTCATCGGGGGCTGACGGGTGGCGTCACTCGAGGGCCGGCGCATCGTGGTGACCCGGCGCCGGGGCCAGTCCGCGGGCCTCGTGGACCGTCTTCAGGAGCGCGGCGCGACGGTGCTCGAGGTGCCGGCGATCGAGGTCGTGCCTCCCGGGGACCCGGACCCGCTCGACGCCGCCCTGGGCGGGCTCGAGCAGTACGACTGGATCGTGCTGACGAGCCCGAACGCGGTCGCCGCCCTGCTCACGCGGCTGACGGTGCTCGGCCTCTACCCACGCCTCTCGCAGCGCGCGAAGCTCGCGAGCGTGGGTCCGGCCACGACGATCGCCCTGCGGTCCTCGTTCCCCGAGGACCGCGTGACGCTCGAGCCGAAGGACGACTTCCGCGCCGAGGGGCTCGTGGCGGCCTTCGCCGGCCGGAGCCTGGCCGGGAAGCGCATCCTGCTGCCCACCTCGACGGCCGCCCGCGACACGCTGCCCGAGGGACTGCGGCGCCTGGGCGCTCAGGTGGAGGTGGTGGCCGCGTACGCCACCATCGAGCCCCCGGGCCTGGACGCCGCCGTGGCGAGCTGCCTCGAGGGTGGCTTCGACCTGGCGCTCTTCGCATCTCCTTCGTCCATAGAGGCTTTTGCCCGAGCCGCAGGCCCCCGGGCGAGCGGCCTCCCGGTTGCCGTGATCGGTCCGACCACCGAGGCCGCCGCTCGCGCGAGGGGCTTCGACGTGCGCGGCGTGGCCTCGCCGTCGACCGTGGAGGCCCTCGTGGCGACGGCCGAACGCCTGCTGGCCCCCCGTCCTTGACAGCATCCCACTGACCCGCTTACTATTTCGCGTTTGGCCGTGGACGGTGCCGGACCCGCCCTGACCGGGCGTGCCGCCTCCCCCCGCCCTGACAAATCTCGAGAAAGCTGGAGGACACAAGTCCCACTCATGCCGGAGACCGAGAAGACCCACAAGACCGTAGCGCCCAAAGCGCCCCGTGGCGCATCCGCCCCGCCGCTCGAAGACGAGCCCACCGAGCCCGGGTTCGACTCCGAGGAGTACGAGAAACTCCTCGACATGTACGACGTCAGCTTCCGCAACTTCGCCGAGGGCGAGGTGGTGCGGGGCGTCGTGCTGCGGGTCTCCGAGTCCGAGGTGATCGTCGACGTCGGCTACAAGTCCGAGGGCATGATCGCGCTCGAAGAGTTCCGCGACGAGACCGGGCAGATCTCGGTGAAGACCGGCGACTCGGTCGACGTGCTGATCGAGAAGACCGAAGACCGCGACGGCTACGTGGTCCTCTCGAAGGAAAAAGCCGAGAAGATGAAGGTCTGGGACGACGTCGAGCGCGCCTACCAGGAGCGCCGCGTCGTCGTGGGCCGGGTGATCGAACGGGTGAAGGGCGGCCTCGCCGTGGACATCGGGGTCCGCGCCTTCCTGCCGGGCAGCCAGGTGGACGTGCGGCCCGTCCGCAACCTCGACGCGCTCAAGGGGCAGGAGCTCCGGATGCGCGTGATCAAGGTCAACAAGAAGCGCGGCAACATCGTGCTCTCGCGCAAGGCCGTCCTCGAAGAGGAGAACGCCGAGCGCAAGACCCAGACCCTCGAGACGCTCGAGGAGGGCAAGGTGCTGACGGGCTCGGTCAAGAACATCACCGAGTACGGCGCCTTCGTGGACCTCGGCGGCATCGACGGCCTGCTGCACATCACCGACATGTCGTGGGGCCGCATCAACCACCCGAGCGAGGTGATCGCCGTCGGCGACGACGTGCGCGTGGTGGTGCTCAAGTTCGACCGCGACACCGAGCGCGTCTCGCTCGGCATGAAGCAGCTGCTGGCCGACCCCTGGACCACCGCGACCATCAAGTACCCGGTGAGCGCGCGCGTCAAGGGCAAGGTCGTGAGCCTCACCGACTACGGCGCGTTCGTGGAGCTCGAGCAGGGCGTCGAGGGCCTGATCCACGTCTCCGAGATGTCCTGGTCGAAGAAGGTGAAGCACCCCTCGAAGCTGCTGACGGTGGGGCAGGAAGTCGAGTGCCAGGTGCTGGGCCTCGACCAGGAGGCGCACCGCATCAGCCTGGGCCTGAAGCAGGTCGAGTCGAACCCCTGGGAGCAGCTCACCGAGAAGTACCCGATCGGCTCGCGGCTCCAGGGCAAGGTGCGCAACCTGACCGAGTTCGGCGCCTTCGTCGAGGTCGAGGACGGCATCGACGGGCTGGTCCACATCTCCGACATGTCGTGGACCAAGCGCATCAAGCACCCCTCCGAGGTGCTGAAGAAGGGCGACACGGTCGACGCCGTGGTGCTCAACATCGACGCCGAGAACCAGCGGCTGTCCCTCGGGCTGAAGCAGCTCTCGACCGACGTCTGGGACGACTACTTCTCGCACCACAAGGCGGGCGAGATCGTCGAGGGCAAGATCGTCCGGCTCACGACCTTCGGCGCCTTCGTGGAGCTCGCGGAGGGAGTCGAGGGCCTGGTGCACGTCTCGGAGCTCGACGAGAAGCGCGTCGACAAGCCCGAGGAGAAGTTCAAGCCCGGCGACGTGTTCCCGATGAAGATCATCAAGGTCCAGGAGGCCGAGAAGAAGATCGGCCTCTCGATCCGGGCGGTGAAGCAGGACGAGTACGCCCAGGACGTGCAGACCTACCGCCAAGCCTCCGGAAGCGACCGCTCGACGCTCGGCGACGTGTTCCGCGCCGCGCAGCAGGCCGCCGAGAAGGAGAACGAGGAGGAGTAGCCGGCGATGACCAAGGCCGAGCTCGTGGACGAGGTCGGGCGCGAGGCCACCCTCACCCGCAAGCACTCCGAGGTCATCGTCGACGCTGTCTTCTCGACGATCGTCGAGGCCCTGCAGCGCGGCGACAAGATCGAGTTGCGGGGCTTCGGCAGCTTCCGCGTGAGGCGGCGCGCGAGCCGCACCGGGCGCAATCCCAAGACCGGCCAGGGCGTCGTCGTGCCCGCCAAGCGGGTGCCCTACTTCAAGCCGGGCAAGGAGCTTCGCGAGCTGCTCAACCGGGAGTAGCGGCGCCCATGTCCGCCGCTCTCTTCCTCAAGGACCCGGCCGCGGCACGCTACGCGGCTGGGGGTCTCGCCGAGGCGGAGGAGCTGTTCGGCTCGCCGCTGCCCGACCTGCCGGCGCCCGAGCTCGACGAGGGCCGGCAGGTGTTCCTGGTCCACGTCCACTCGCGGCTGCGCCTGCTCCAGCAGCGCTTCCTCGAGAGCCAGCTCGGCCAGATTGGCGCGCTCACGCTGCGCACCGGCGACCCGGCGCGCGACTTCGCGGACTACGAGGCGGCGCTCGTGCGCGTGGTGACGTCGGTGCGCCAGTCCGACCGGCGTCAGGGACTGCTCAACCTGTTCTGGATGACGCACAGCCTCGACGCGGCCGAGCACCTGCACGTGCTCGAGCAGCGCAGCCAGTCGCTGCGCAAGGGCAAGCAGTCGCTCTACCCGCTGCTGCAGTCGTTCTACCGGCGCATCGACCAGGACTGCCGCCGCGCGCGCGAGGCCGAGGGCGTCACCGCCTTCAACGAGAGCCCGGCGCTCGCCGCCTCGATCATCGACGACGGCTTTGCCTTCACCGAGGTCTCGGCGACCGACCTCGATCTCGGGCCGTTTCTGGCCTCGAACAAGCGCTACCGGATCGCCCCGGAGGTCTTCTTCGAGATCCAGCAGGTGCTGGTGCGCGAGGCCGAGAAGCGCCTGCGCGAGGGCGACCGTGGCCTGCTGGCACGCGTCGCGCGCCACCTGCCGCTCGTGCCCCGCGAGCACTACCTGAAGCCGACGAGCCTCGTCCGCATCGTGCTGAGCCCGCCCGTGCAGGCCTACCTGCTGGGCGACGCCTGGGCCACCGGCCCGCGCCTCGCCGCCTCGCCGGCAATCAAGGCCGAGCTCGAGCGCCGGCGCGGGGCCGAGATCCTCGACGCCTTCCTCGAGCTGTCGGTGGCGCTGCGCCGCTTCGAGATCGTCTCGCACCTGCGCGACCGGATCGAGTCGCTCGGGGCGGAGCGCTCGCTCGAGCTCGAGGAGAAGACGAGGGCTGGGCTGCGCGTCTACGAGTTCGGCGAGGCGGCGCAGGTGCTCAACAACGCCGTGGCAGCGACGGTGCTGTTCCTGGATCTGCGCGGCTTCACGCGCACCTCCGAGGGCCACATCTCCGAGGGCGACTTGACGCGGGAGCTGTACGCTGTCTTCGACGACTTCGTGCCGATCGTGGAGCGCTTCGGCGGCACCGTCGACAAGTACCTGGGCGACGGGATGATGGTCACCTGGGGCACGAATCGGGCCGACCCGCTCGATCCGCTCTACGCCCTGCGCACGGCCGTGCTGTGCCAGGAGTCGCTTCGGCAGAAGCGGGAGTCCGGGCGTACCTTCTTCACGATGGGCGTTGCGATCCACTACGGGCGCGTGTACCTCGCGCGCTTCATCGCGAGTCGCGGCGAGCTGCACTCGACGGTGATCGGGCGCAACGTGAACCTGGCAGGCCGGCTGTCCTCCGCGGCCAAGCGCGGGATCGAGGAGGACGAGATCCAGGGCATGCCGATGGAGCCCAGGCAGAAGGCGCCGCTCGCGGTCAGCGTCGACGCCCAGGGCGCCCTCTTCAACGAGGGCATCGCACTCTCGCGCGACGCGGTGTCGCAGCTCGAGGCGCACCTGGCGCTCACCCACGGCGAGGGCGGTGCGATGGAATACGAGGACGAGGCGGTCGGCCGGCGGATCCTGATCCGCTACGCGGGCGATGCCCGCTTCAAGGGCGTGAGCGCGAGCCTGCCCGTCTACGACGCGAGCCACACGGAGCGTCCGTAGCGTGGTGGAGCGGCTCTACACGCCGTGGAGGATGGCCTACGTGACCAGCCAGGACGAGGCGCCGGGCTGCGCGCTGTGCCGGGCGCGCGACGGGCAGGACGGGGCGGACCGGCTCGTCGTGACGAGCGGCGAGCTGTGCTTCGTGGTGATGAACCTCTACCCTTACACCGGCGGGCACGTGATGGTGACGCCGAAGCGCCACCTCGGCTCGCTCGGCGAGGCGACACCCGCGGAGCTCGCGGAGCTCGTGGGCCTCGCGCAGAGGCTCGAGCAGGTGTTCCGCGAGGAGTATCGGCCCGACGGCATCAACCTGGGCATGAACCTCGGGCGGGCGGCCGGCGCCGGCATCGCCGACCACATCCACCTGCACATGGTCCCGCGCTGGAGCGGGGACACGAACTTCATGACGGTCGTCTCCGGCACGCGGGTGATTCCCGAGGACCCGGAGCAGGCGTGCCTGCGCCTGCGGCCGTACTTCGCGCGATGAGGAGAATGGCCACGGCTCTCGTCGGGCTGGCAGCGCTCTTCGGCGCCGCGTCGGTTTCCCCTCAGCAGACCGGCACCGGACCCATCGTCACCAGCCTGACGCTTTTCGCCGGAACCGGGGAGGGTCTGTGGCGCTCCACCGACTGGAGCCGCACATGGAGTCGGGTCGAGGGCCGCACGACGAGCGTGGGCCTCGAAGGGCTGGGCGCCGCGCGCGCCCTGCTGCTGCTCACGACCCAGGTCTGGGTCGGGGGCGACGGCGTCTACGTGTCGGACGACTTCGGCGAGACGTGGGCGCGACGCGGCGCCACCCGTGGAGTCCAGGTGCTGCTCGCGTCGCGCTGGCCGCAGTCCGACGCCACCGTATTCGCCGGCACGGGCTTCGGCCTGCTGCGCTCGCGCGACGGCGGCAAGACCTTCGAGTCCACGGCGCTCAACGACGCCGCCGTCCACCGCGCGGAATGGCCGGGGCCGGCGCTGGTGGTGGCCAGCGACCGAGGCCTCCTGGTCAGCACCAACGAGGGGAAGAGCTTCGAAGGGCCTGGCGCAGGCCTGCCGCCCGGCAGGGTGCGCGCGATGGTGCTGTCGTCCTTCTTCGCCGCGGACCCGGTGATCTTCGCCGCGCCGGACTCGGGCGGGGTCTACCGCTCTTCCGACGGGGGCAAGACCTGGAACGCCTCGGGACTCGCGAGCGAGACGATCGGCGACTTCGTGTGGCTGGGGCCGTTCCTTTACGCGGCGGCGGACGGCGGGTTCTTCCGCAGCCAGGACGCAGGCGCGAGCTGGACACGGCTCTCGGCGAGCCCGGGTCGTCCCCGGCGCCTGCTGTTCCCGCTCGCGCCAGCCGCCGGCCTCGAAGCCTTCCTCGCGACAGATCAGGGGCTCTTCCGCACCCGCGACGCCGGCGAGCACTGGGAGCCCGCCGGGTTCGCGGGCGTCGACGTGCTGAGCGTGGCGACCTTCCCCGCGCCTGACGTGCTGCTCCGGAAGCAGCCGCGCCGATGAAGTTCGCGAAGGCCCACGGCCTTGGCAACGACTTCATCCTGGTGGCGGCGTCCGAGGAGCCCGAAAACCCCTCGGCCTGGGCCGTGCGCCTGTGCGATCGCCACCGGGGCATCGGAGGCGACGGCGTCGTGCTCCATGCGCCCACGCCGGACGGTGTCTCCTTCCGGCTGATCAACGCCGACGGCTTGCCCGGCGAGATCTCGGGCAACGGCCTGCGCTGCCTCGCGGCCCTCGCGGTGCGGAACGGCTGGGCGCGGCCTCGCCACTTGGTGAGCACCGTCGTCGGGCCGAAGGCCGTCGAGGTCGCGAAGGTCGCGGGAAGCCGCTACAGCATCCTGACCGATCTCGGGGCGCCCGCCCTCGGCAGCCGGGACGTCCCCGTCGCGCTCGAGCCGCCCGTGGCCACGGTCATCGACCACCTGCTCGACGTGTCCGGAAGGAAAGTCCTCGTCACCGCGACCTCGATGGGCAATCCTCACTGCGCCCTGTTCCTGGAGCAGGAGGCGGACGACGCCCTGCTGCGCGAGCTCGGCCCCCTCCTCGAGCGCCACCCCTTCTTCCCGAAGCGCACCAACGTCGAGTTCGTCACGGTGCTCGGGCCGGCGCAGATCCGCGTCCGTTTCTGGGAGCGCGGCGTGGGCTACACGATGGCGTCGGGTACCGGATCCGCGAGCGCCGCGGTCGCTTCGATCATCACCGGGCGCACCGGCCGCAAGCTGAAAGCCGTGTGCGACGGCGGCACGCTCGAGATCGACTGGCCCGAGGGCGGCAACCTCCGGCAGACCGGAGAAGCCGAGATCCTGTACGAGGGGGACTGGCTGGCGGACTGACGCTCCTAGTCGATGCTGAAGGCGACCCGGCGCGTCGTCATCGCGTTCGCGTTTCGGTCGGTGACCGTCAGGCGCAGCTCGTAGTCGCCGGGCCCGAAGCGCCGGAGCCGGATCCGCGTCGTGTGGGGTAGCGGCGCACCCGGGGCTACGCCGGGCTCGATCGGCTCGGGCGCGGCGGTTCCGAGCGTCACGCCGCCGCGCAGGATCTCCGCCTGGGAGACGAGGTTCACCGCTCCCGAGGCATCGCGCTTCGGGTTGTAGGCGTACACCTGCGCGTACAGGCTGTCGCCACGGTGGAAGCGGCGCAGCGCCTGGGCGCTGCGCAGGTCGAGGGCGGCCGGCGGGTCGGCGGTGGCCGCGGTCGCCTGGCTCTCCTCCAGCAGGAACAGGCTGCTGAGGGTCAACCGCCCCGGGGCGAGATCCGGGACCTCGACCCACTGCCACGCGCTACCCAGCAGTCCCGTGGTGTCCTCGCGCGCGGCCAGGCGCACCTGGTACCTCCCGGGTTCGAGCGTCGCCGCCTTCTGGTACGGGAGGCCCTGCTTCAGCACCTGTTCGTAGTCCGCGCGGGTCAGGTCCATCGCCGTCCGCTCCGTCTCCAGGGTCGCGACGACGGCTCCGCTCTCGTCGCTGACCACCGCCACGGTTTCGATCGTAGCCTGGTAGCGTTGGTGCTGCCGCATGAAGGGCAGCGTGGTCGCGTCGATGTGTCCGCTCACGACCACCTGGCTCACGCCGCTTTGGACGCTCACGAAGTCGGCGGACAGCTGCACCGGGATCGCACGCAGCGGAGCGAGCGAGTAGAGGGCCGTGCGCATCTCCGCCTGTCGCTGCTCGGCCCGGCGCGCGGCCACGTCGGCGGCCGAGGCCGCCGCGAGGCTGGCGTGGCGCTCGTCGGGAGCCAGGTACCCCGAGCGCGTCCGCAGCTTGACGTCGCGCACGCCGGGCAGCCGCACCTCGATCTTGCGGAAGGCGCCGTCGCGCTTCGTGTTGCTGGGCTCGTAGGCCAGCACGTAGTAGGTCTCGCTGTCCTTCAGCATCTGAGCGAGGCCGTCGCGCAGGTTGTTCGAGTTCTCGACCATGAAGCCGCCGGTGTCCGCGGCGAGCGCGTTCATCGCGTCGCGGGTCGCGTACTCGCTCCTGCGCTGCATGGCGTCGATGAGGGCGATCGTGGCCGGCTGGGTTCGCGTCAGGCTCGACGCGGTCGCCGCGGGCGGCGACGCGATCAGGCCGCGCGTGTCGAGCGAGTAGATGGCGACGCCGGCGCGCGTGCTGGCGTCGGCGATGCGGCGCAGGTCGAAGCCGGATCCGGTGCGGGCGCTGAGGCCCGTCAGGAACCCGTCCGAGACCAGGAACAGCGCCTTGCGTCCCGACAGTCCGGCGAGGCCCCGGGCCAGGCTCTCGAGCGTCTCGAGCGTCAGCCGCGAGTTGTAGAGGGCTTCCGCCAGGATCACTCGAGCCTTCTGCCGCGCCAGGGCCTCCGCGGAGTTCGCGTCCTGGAACGTCCCGGCCGTCATGATCTCCTGCACGGCCGCGTCGAGCGCCAGCCCGTCCCCGGCCTCGATCAGCTCGGCCTGGTACTCGCTCATGTAGGGAACGCCGCTCCATCCGGAGCGCCGCTCCTGCGGCCTCACCCTGGACAGGGTCTGACGCAGGACGGCGCGGTCGGCCGTGAACTCCTGCGAGAGCGCGCGGGCGCCGCTCGTCGTCACGAGCGCGACCTGGTCCTCGGGCCCCAGGTCCTCTTCGATGAAGCGGTTGAGCGCCTTCTGGACTCGCACCAGGTTCGCGAGCTCCATGTGGACGTCGTCGATCACCAGCACCACGTAGCGCGCCGGCAGGAGGTCCTCCGCCTCCGCATCGTCCTCCGCGGCGACCGGAGGTGCGGCGGGCTCGGCCGGTGTGCTCCGCTGCGGGCGGGCGAAAGCCTGAAACTGGACGATCTCCTGCGGCTTGCCGTCCTCGAAGACGGCGAAGTCCTCCTGCTTGAGCCCCGCCTTGGCCCGGCCGCGCCTCTCGGTGACCATCACCTCGATCCGCACGACCTCGACGCGCAGAGGCTGGAGCACCTGGGCCCGCGGCGGCTCCTGCGCGCTCGCGGAGACAGAGGTGAGGCTCGCGAGCCCGGCCAGGAAGGCGACGAGAGCGCCGGCCCACGGCGAGAAGGGGCTGGGTTTCATTTTCATTCGAGTCTAGGCCCGGCGGGAGCGGCCGTCCACCCCCTTCGGCCCGAGCCGCGGCGGACGTCAGTTCAAGGCCGTGGGAACGGCCAACGAAAACGGCGCGATCTCAGCGTCGAACGGGCTGCCGCCCGAGGTGACCATCTGGTAAGTGCCGTGCATCGAGCCGATCGGCGTCGGCAGCGGGCAGAAGCTCGAGTACTCGAAGCTCTCGCCGGGCTCGATCACGGGCTGCTCGCCGACGACGCCCGGCCCCTGCACCTCCTCCACCTTGCCGTCGCTGTCGGTGATGATCCAGTGGCGGCTCAGGAGCTGGACCGTCTCCTCGCCGACGTTCGAGATCCGGATCCGGTAGCCGAAGAAGTAGTGCGAGTCGCGCGGTGAGCTGCGCTCGGGCAGGTAGCTGCTGCGCACCTGGACGCGCACGCCGCGAGTGGTGGTGTCGCTCATTCGGTGGGCACGGGCAGGGCCAGCGGGGCCGGCCTCCGCACGGGCGTCACGACGACGAGCGCCATGGCGACCCCCAGCAGCAGCAGGTTCCTCGCGACGAGGAACCAGCCGACGCCCTTCGTCCAGGCCGGCGGCCACGCCGAGGGCGCCGTGTTCGCGGTGACGGAGACGCAGCCGCAATTCTGCACGTCGATGCCGCGTGCCATGACCAAGGCGGCGGCGGCGATGAACACGACGAGCAGGAGCGCGACGACGAGCGCCGCCTCGCGCTTCCACGCCCCCGCCAGCAGCAGCAGGCCCGCGGCGAGCTCGATCCAGGGCAGCGTCACCGCCACGAGATTGGACGGCACCGGACCCACGACCTGCCACTGGTAGATGACCTTGGCGAACGCCGCGGGGCTCGCGATCTTGTCGAGGCTCGCGTAGACGAAGAGGGCGCCGAGCAGCAGCCGGAGCACGAGCTGGACGCGGGGGTGCGCCACGAGGGCGCTCACGAGCGCGGCTCCTCGTCGAGCGGCAGGCCTGCATCCTGCCAGGCCGGCAGGCCCTCGTCGAGGATGGCCGCCGCGAATCCCTTTTCGCGGAGCTTGCGCGCCACCAGGTGGCTCGCCTCGCAGCCGTAGCCGCTGCAATAGACGACCACGGCGCTCGCGCGTCGCAGCCGGGGCTCCGCCTCCTGGAAGGCGCGCTCGAAGTCCTCCTCGGGAAGCGGCAGGGCTCCCGGGATGCGGCTCATTCGCCAGAAATCGCGCGGGCGCGCGTCCAGAAAGAGCGCGCCCTGGTCGAGCAGGACCTTGCCGGCACGGGTGGCGACGAGCTCGTCGCCCGCCTGCACCAGGACACTCTGCCCGAGTGCCATGCCGCGGCCGCTCCCGGCGTTCCAGGCGAGGCCCAGCGAGGCGCCCGCAACCAGTATCAGGATGAATCGCTTCCAGTCGACGGCCATATCGAGAAAAAGTAGCACGTGCCATGCTACTGCATCAAGAAATGCCCGGAGCGGTGTGCTAATTTAGCCCGGCTTGCCATTCGACCAAGCTCTCTCCCCATGGCTCTCTTCTCCACCGAGGCCCTGGTGCTCCGGGGCCATAAGCTGGGCGAAACCAGCCGGATCGTCGTGCTGCTGACCCGCGAGCGGGGCAAGCTGCGGGCCGTGGCCCGCGGCGCCCGCGGCAGCCGGCCGCGCTACGGCTCCGCGCTCGAGCCCTTGTCCGAGGTGAGGGTCTCGCTCTACGGACGCCAGGGGGCCGAGCTGCTGCGGCTCGGCGAGGCGGAGCTGCTGCATTCGGCGTTCCGCGCGAGCGAATCTAGCCTCGACGCGGCCCTCTTCCTCTCGGGCTGCGCCGAGCTGCTCGACGCCTTCTGCTCCGAGGGCGAGGCTGAGGACAAAGTCTACCGCCTGGCCCTCGCGGTGGTGCGCGCGGCCGAGGCCGGCGCCAACCCGGAGCTGCTCGGTCGCTACCTCGAGGCGTGGCTGCTCCGGCTGCACGGCCTGTATCCACCGCTCGACCGCTGCTCCGGCTGCGGTGCGTTGCTCTCGTCTTCGCTCCTCCGCTACCACCAGCCCGCGCACGGGTTCGTGTGCGACACCTGCCTGCCGGCGTCCGGCCCCGTGCTGTCGCTCCCGGCGCGCGCGCTGCTCGGGCAGTTCTTCTCGAACCCGCCCGACACGCTCGTGGGCGCTGCGGCAACGCCGGCCCGCGAGCTCGAGGCCTTTCACCGCACGCTGATCGGCGCCCACCTCGAGCGTGAGCTGCGCGCCCCGCGCGTGATCCGCGAAGTCACGCGGGAGGGCGCGCGTTGACGCTGCAGGAGATCATCTTCGCGCTCGAGCGCTTCTGGTCGGAGCGCGGCCTGCTGATCCACCAGCCCTGGGACGCCGAGGTCGGCGCCGGCACGATGCACCCCGAGACGTTCTTCCGCGTGCTTGGCCCCAAGCCATGGCGCGTCGGCTACGTGCAGCCGTCGCGGCGCCCGGCCGACGGGCGCTACGGTGAGAACCCGAACCGGCTCTACAAGCACGAGCAGCTCCAGGTGATCCTGAAGCCGCCGCCCTCGGACATCCAGGACTTGTACCTCGCCTCGCTCACGGCGATCGGCATCGACCCCTCCGAGCACGACGTCCGCTTCGAGGAGGACAACTGGGAGTCGCCGACGCTCGGGGCGTGGGGCATCGGCTGGCAGGTGCTGCTCGACGGGCAGGAGATCACGCAGTTCACCTACTTCCAGCAGGCGGGCGGCCTCGACCTGTCGCCGATCTCCGGCGAGATCACCTACGGCCTCGAGCGGATCGGGATGTACCTGCAGGACGTGGAGGACGTCTACGACCTGCGCTGGTCGCAAGACACCCGCTACCGCGAGGTGCGCCTCGAGGAGGAGTACCAGCTCTCGCGCTACTCGTTCGAGCTCGCCGACGTCGAGCTGCACCGGCGCGTCTTCGAAAGCGCGCTCGCCGAGGGCTTCCGCCTGCTCCAGACCCCGGGCGGCCGGACCTGGCTGCCCGCCTACGACTGGACGCTCAAGAGCTCGCACGCCTTCAACGTGCTCGACGCGCGCGGAGCGATCTCGGTCAGCGAGCGCGCGGGCATGATCCTGAAGATCCGAAAGCTCGCCTGCGCGGTGGCGAAGGCCTACGTCGACGCCGTCACCGGTGAGCCGGCGCTGGGCGCCGCAGAGCCCGCCCGTGGCTGAGCTACTGATCGAGGTCGGCTTCGAGGAGATGCCGGCGCCGTGGCTCTCCGGTCTCGGGGAGCAGCTCCAGGCGCGCTTCGTGGAAGCGGCCTCGCGCGAGTTCCTCGAAGCGAAGGACGCTGCGGTCGCATGGACGCCGCGGCGGCTGGTCCTGCGCGCCGATCTTCCCTCGCGGCAGTCCGATCGCGAGCAGCCGGTGTGGGGCCCGGCTCTCAAGGTGGCCAAGGACGCCGCGGGCGCCTGGACCCCGGCGGCCCAGGGCTTTGCCAAGAAGAGCGGTGTCGCGGTCACGGAGCTCCAGCAGCGGGCCAAGGACGAAGCCAGGCCCGGCGAGCTCAACCTCCTGTTCGTGAAGAAGGTGACCGGCCGGCCGACGAGCGAGCTCGTGCCCGGGCTGCTCGCGGGCGTCCTGCGCGCGCTCGCGTTCCCGAAGCGGATGAGCTGGGACGCCTGGCTCGAGGACGGCAAGGGTGCCTTCCCGTTCGGGCGGCCGATCCGCTGGCTGGTCGTCCTCTTCGAAGGCTCGGTCGTACCTTTCACCATCCACGCGCTCGAGGCGGGCGCGCGCGGAGCGATCGTCGTCGAGAGCGATGCGTCGACGCGAGGCCACCGCTTCCTGCCGAAGGGCTTCGGGCAGGAGCCGCTGCCGGTCCGCTCGTTCGCCGAGCTGCGCGAGCGGCTGCGCGAGCGCTTCGTGCTCGTGGAGCCAGCCGAGCGCGCCGCTCGCATCGAGGAAGGGCTGCGGGGCGCCGCCGCCTCGGGCTCGTTCGACGACCACGGCCTGCGAGCCGAGTGGCGCGACCTCGTGGAGTACCCGACCGTGATGGTGGGGCAGGTGCCGCAGGAGTTCCGCGGCCTGCCGCCCGAGGTGCTCGAGACCGTGCTCGTGCACCACCAGAAATACATCGCGCTTCGCGACGCGGCAGGGCGCATCGATCGCTTCGCGGCCGTGACCAACGGCGACGGCGCGTCGGCCCCCGCGGTCACGCGCGGCATGCAGCGCGTGGTTGTGGCGCGCCTGCGCGACGCCTCGTTCTTCCTGGGCGAGGACCGCAAGCGACCGCTCGCCGAGCGGCTCGCCGACCTCGGCGGAGTCAGCTTCCACCACGGGCTCGGCAGCTACCGCGACAAGGCCGCGCGCATGACGGCGCTCGTCGAGGAGATGGGGAAGCGAGGCCTGCTGTCCGAAGGGCCTCTCGCGGCCGCGAAGCAGGCCGCCACGTTCGCCAAGGCCGACCTCGTCACGCTGATGGTGCGCGAATTCCCCGAGCTGCAGGGCACGATGGGCGGCATCTACCTCTCCGGCGAAGGCGTACCCGACAGCGTGGCCGCGGCCGTTCGCTGGCACTACCACCCGATCGCGGTCGAGCCGGACGCAGTGCCGGCTGCGGCTTTTGCGGGCCAGGATGAGCGATCGCGCGTGTTCGCGGCGGTGGCCCTCGCCGACAAGCTCGACACGCTCGCGGGCTACTTCGGCCTGGGCGAGAACCCCACCGGCAGCCGCGACCCCTACGGCCTGCGGCGCGCCGGGCAGGGCGCGGTGCGCGCCGCGCTCGACTTCTGGCGCCCGAAGGCCGGCGAGAAGGCGCCCGACTTGGAAGCGCTCGTCGCGGCCGCCGTCGCGGGCTACCCGCCGCTGAAGCAGGCCAAGGACGCGACGACGCAGAGCCTCCAGGCGTTCCTGCTCGATCGCCTGGAGTACGTGCTCTCGGCGCGGGGCTACGCCTCGGACGAAGTCGCAGCGGTGGTACATGCGCCGGAGCTGCCTGCGCTCGTCGACCCCGTCCTGGCGCTGCGCCGCGTCGAAGCGCTCCAGCACGTCCGCAGCGAGGTGCCCGAGGACTTCGCCGGGCTGGCCGAGGCTTTCAAGCGCGCCAAGAACATCGTCGCGCAGGCCGAGGCCGCCGCCAAGGTCGATCCCGCCCTGTTCGAGGCCGAGGCCGAGCGCGCGCTGCATGCGGCCACGAGCCGACTTCAGCAAGGGAAGGGCTCGTACGAGGACCGCCTGCGCGGTCTAGCCTCGCTGCGCGCCCCGGTCGCGCGCTTCTTCGACGACGTTCTAGTGATGGCCGAGGACCCGCGCGTGCGGACGAACCGGCTTGCGTTACTTCAGCAGACGCTCTCGCTCTTTTACCAGATTGCGGACATTTCCAGACTCGGAGGGACATCGTGACCCAGTACGTATTCTTCTTCGGCGGCGGCAAGGCGGACGGCAACAAGGACATGAAGGACACCCTCGGCGGTAAAGGCTCAGGCCTCGCCGAGATGACGAACGCCGGCGTGCCGGTGCCGCCCGGCTTCACGATCTCCACCCAGGCGTGCAACGCCTACTACGCGAGCGGGGGCAAGCTCCCGGGAGAGGTCGACCAGCAGATGGACGCGGCCCTCGCGAAGCTCGAGGCACTCCAGGGCAGGAAGCTCGGCGACGCGTCCGACCCGCTGCTGGTCTCGGTCCGCAGCGGCTCGAAGTTCTCGATGCCGGGGATGATGGACACGATCCTGAACCTGGGCATGAACGACCGCTCGGTCGAGGGCGTGAAGCGCAAGACCGGCAACGGCCGCTTCGCGAAGGACAGCTACCGCCGCTTCATCCAGATGTACGGCAACGTGGTGCTCGGGATCGACAAGGAGAAGTTCGAGCACGAGCTGACCGCCGCGAAGACGAAGTACAGGGCGAAGACCGACGTCGATCTCGGCGAGCAGGCGCTCGACGACGTGATCGCCCGCTACAAGATCGTGGTGGAGAAGGAGTCGCACCATCCCTTCCCGCAGGACCCGCGCGAGCAGCTGGTGGGCGCCCGCGACGCAGTCTTCAAGTCCTGGATGAACCCGCGCGCCATCACCTACCGCAAGCTCAACGACATTCCGCACGACCTTGGCACCGCAGTCAACGTGCAGGCGATGGTGTTCGGCAACATGGGCGACAGCTCGGCCACGGGGGTCGGCTTCACCCGCAACCCCTCGACGGGTGCTCGGGAGTTCTACGGCGAGTTCCTGCAGAACGCCCAGGGCGAGGACGTCGTGTCGGGCGTTCGCACCCCGCACCCGATCACCGACCTCGCTGGTGTGATGCCGAAGGCGTACCAGCAGCTGCGCGACATCACGACCCGGCTCGAGCGGCACTACAAGGACGTGCAGGACTTCGAGTTCACGATCCAGGAGAACACCCTGTACATGCTCCAGACCCGCAACGGCAAACGGACGGGGCTCGCTGCGATCAACATCGCGGTGGACATGTGCGAGGAGGGTCTCCTCACCAAGAAGGAAGCCCTGCTGAAGGTCGAGCCGCAGGCGCTCGACCAGCTGCTGCATCCGATCTTCGACCCGAAGGCCAGGAAGGGCGCCCCGGTCGCCGCCAAGGGCCTGCCCGCCTCGCCGGGTGCGGCCACCGGCACGATCGTGTTCACCGCGGACGAGGCGGTGGCCTGGGCGCAGAAGGGCAAGCGCGTGGTGCTGGTGCGGATGGAAACCGTGCCCGACGACATCCACGGCATGTCGGTCGCGCAGGGCGTGCTCACGGCCACGGGCGGCATGACGTCGCACGCCGCCGTCGTCGGCCGTCAGATGGGCAAGCCGTCGGTCGTGGGCTGCGGTGCGCTGGACATCAATGCCAAGGCCCGGACGTTGAAGGTCGACGGGAAGACGCTCAAGGAAGGCGATCCGATCTCGATCGACGGCTCGACCGGGGAGGTGATCCTGAAGGCGCTGCCGACGAGCGCCTCCGAGGTGATCCAGGTGGTCGAGGGTCGGCTCTCGGCCGAGAAGTCGCCGATCTACCAGAAGTTCGAGAAGCTGCTCGGCTGGGCCGACGAGGTGCGCCGGCTCGGGATCCGCGCCAACGCCGACGTGCCGAAGGACGCCAAGGTGGCGTTCGGGTTCGGGGCGCGCGGCATCGGGCTGTGCCGCACCGAGCACATGTTCTTCGGCGCGGATCGGCTGCCGCACGTCGTGAAGATGATCCTCGCGGCCGCGCGCGGGCAGCGCGGGCTCGACCTCACCCGGCGGCTCAAGGAGCGGCTCAAGGAGGCGAAGGGCGGCCAGGCGGCCGAGATCAAGAAGGAGCTCGCGAAGGTCGAGAAGGAGTACGGCAAGCACGTCAAGGACTACACGACCGCGCTCAAGAAGCTCGAGCCGATGCAGAAGGCCGACTTCATGGGTCTCTTCAAGGAGATGCACGGCTCGCCGGTCACGATCCGCACGCTCGACCCGCCGCTGCACGAGTTCCTGCCCAAGCGCGAGGAGCTGATGGTCGAGATCGCGACGCTCAAGGCGCAGCGCGGCTCGAAGGGCAAGGGCACGATCGCGGCCAAGGAGAAGCTGCTGCGGGCGGTGGAGGAGCTCCACGAGTTCAACCCGATGCTCGGGCACCGCGGCTGCCGTCTCGGCATCACCTACCCCGAGATCACGAAGATGCAGGCGCGTGCGATCTTCGAGGCCGCGCTCGCCGTCTCGAAGAAGGGCATCCCGGTCAAGCCCGAGGTGATGATCCCGCTCGTCGGCCACGTCGAGGAGCTGAAGCGGCAGAAGGCGATCGTGCTCGAGGCCGCGCGCGAGGTGCTCGGCCCGGACGGCTCGGGCGTCGACTACCTGATCGGCACGATGATCGAGGTCCCGCGCGGGGCGGTGACCGCCGACGAGATCGCGAAGGAGGCCCAGTTCTTCTCCTTCGGCACCAACGACCTGACCCAGATGGGCTTCGGCTTGAGCCGCGACGACGCCTCGAAGTTCCTGCTCTACTACCAGGAGCACGGACTGCTGGACCGGGACCCGTTCGTCACGATCGACGCGGCCGGCGTCGGGCTCTTGGTGAAGATCGGCGTCCAGAAGGGCCGCAGCGTCAAGAAGGACCTCAAAATCGGCGTGTGCGGCGAGCACGGCGGCGACCCGGCCTCGATCCGTTTCTTCCACGAGGTCGGCCTCGACTACGTCTCCTGCTCACCCTACCGCGTGCCGATCGCCCGCCTGGCGGCCGCGCAAGCCCAGCTCGAGCAGAAGGCGAGCGACTAGCCTCAGAATCCCACGAACCCGCGAGGACACGATGGAGGTCCCGAATGCCCGATAGCCCCGAGTCCCGTCGCAGGGCATTCATCAGGACCTCCGCCTTCGCGGCTGGAGCGCTGACACTGCCGCGCTTTGGGGTCGCCCAGTCCGGCCGCTCGCCGAACGGGAAGGTCGGCGTCGCCGTCGTCGGCGCGGGCGGCATGGGTGGGTACGCGGTCGAGCAGGCGGCCCAGGAGAGGTTCGTGGCCATCTGCGACGTGGACGACCAGAGGGCCTGGACGGCCTACGAGAAACACCCCGAGGTGCCACGCTTCAAGGACTTCCGCGTGATGCTGGACAAGCTGCACAAGGAGATCGACGCCGTCGCGATCTCGACTCCCGACCACACCCACTTCGCCATCGCGATGGCGGCCATGGAGCTGGGCAAGCACGTCTTCGTCCAGAAGCCCCTGGCGCACAACATCTGGCAGGTCCGCATGCTGCGCCAGGCCGCCCGGCGCTACGGCGTCATCACACAGATGGGCAACCAGGGCCACACCCTCGAGGGCATGCGGCGCATCAAGGAGTGGGTGGCCGCCGGGGTGGTCGGCGACGTGACGGACGTCGTCACCTGGACCAATCGGCCGAATCCGCCCTGGTTCGTGCCTCCCGCGAGCTTCCCCCCGCCCACGAGCCGCGCGCCCAGCGACCTGGATTGGGACCTGTGGCAGGGGCCCGTGGCCGGACGCGAGTACTCCCGAGCCTACGTGCCGATCCAGTGGCGCGGGTGGTGGGACTACGGCTGCGGCTCGCTGGGTGACATCGGCTGCCACACCTTCGACGCCCCGTTCTGGGCGCTCGACCTGGGCGCACCCACCAAGGTCCAGGCGTTCGGGGACCCGCCGCCCGGCGACGGCTTCATCTCGATGAAGTCGGTGGTCACCTACCAGTTCCCGGCGCGCGGCGAGAAGCCGCCCGTCACGCTGACCTGGTACGAGAAGGGCTTCGACGTGCCGAAGCCGAAGCGCTGGGAACCCGAGAAGCCCCTGCCTGAAGAGGGCGGAATGTACATGGAGGGGACGAAGGAGACGCTCTACCACGCCGGCATGCGGCCGGAGAGCCCGATGATCACCCCGGAAGCGCGCTTCATGGAGATCAAGGGCGAGTTGCGCAAGATCGAGAAGCTGCCGCCGGTCGGCGACGGCCCCATCGAGGAGTGGCTCCGCGCGATCAAGGGCGAGGGCCCGATGCCGGGCTCGAGCTTCGACTACGCCGCCCCGCTCACCGAAGTGGTGCTGCTCGGTGCCCTCGCGCAGCGCACGGGCCGAACCATCGAATGGGACGCCGAAGCGATGCAGGCCAAGGGACAGCCGGAGCTCGAGCCGCTCATCAAGGAACCTGCCCGGGAAGGCTGGCAGTACGGCCAGAGCCTCGGCTGACCCCGATGCGCGTCCCGCTCGATCCCTCGCTATGGGTCACCCTGAGCTGTCGGTAAATTGACACGATTTTCGTGACACACTAAATATAGTGTGATGGGTTCTCGTAACGTCACGGTCGTCCTCGAAGACGAGGTCGCCCTCTGGGCACGGGTAGAGGCCGCCCGCCGGGATACGAGCCTCTCCAGGCTTCTGGGCGATCTGCTCAAGCAACACATGTCGCGAGAGATGGGCTACGAGCAGGCGATGTGTTCGGCTCTCCAGCGTGAGCCCTTCGTCGCCACGGACGGCCGCTACCTCGAGCGAGACGAGCTGCATGAGCGCCCCCGTCTTCGTTGACACGAACGTCCTGCTTTACGCCGTCGACACAGCGGACCCGCAGAAACAGCGGGCGGCTGCGGCGTGGCGGTCGATGCTCTGGCAGTCCCGCCGCGGGAAGATCAGCTACCAGGTCCTCCAGGAGTCCTATGCCCAGGCTGTGCGCAAGAGCCCGGAGCGGGCCGAAGCCGCGCGGGCCGAGGTCCGGGACCTCTTCGCGTGGGACCCGGTGCCCGTGGACGCCGCTATCATCGAGTCGGCGTGGAGCCTGCAGCAGCGCTTCAGCCTGTCGTTCCGGGACGCGCTGATCGTCGCCGCCGCGCGGACGGCGGAGTGCCCCCAGCTCCTGACCGAGGACCTCGGTCACGGGCAGGACCTCGACGGCGTGGTGGTGGTGAATCCGTTCCGCATCGGCCCGTCGGAGCTGGACGCGACCCCGTGAGCCCCTCGGGAAACATACGACTGAGCCAAGTCCGACGGCTTCCCGACGACCTCGTCAACAAGATCGCCGCCGGCGAGGTGGTGGAGCGGCCGGCGTCCGTCGTCAAGGAGCTGGTCGAGAACGCGCTCGACGCGCGGGCGCGTCGCGTGCGCGTCGACATCGAGGGGGGCGGTGTCGTGCTCGTGCGCGTCACCGATGATGGTGATGGCATGGATCGAAGCGACGCGACGCTCGCCGT
>DATEUE010000201.1:0-11925 GCA_035283305.1 Vicinamibacteria bacterium
CCGCAGGGCCCGCGAGCTCAAGACCTGGACGCCGCCTCCCCCGCCGAAGCCGGCCGCGGACGCGCCCCCGAAGCCATAGGGCCGGACGCGGCTTCGCTATCCGGCCGGCTTGAACGTGTCCCTGTCGATCCGGAGCAGCCGGTCCCACAGCTCGACGTCGATCTCGTCGTAGCTCGCGCCGCGCCAGACCACGAGCTTCATCTTGGGAGACTGGCTCAAGGCCCTGATGAGGTTGTAGGCCTCGTAGTCGTGCACGCGGAAGCCGTCGGCGGCGACGATCACGTTGCCCCACATGATTCCGTATCGGTTCGTGTTGTCGTTCACCGACTTGACCACGACGCCGTCCTTGGGGGACGCCGGGAGGCTCGCGCGGTCGAACGGCTCCAGGCCTGGCGGCAGCGCGAGCGCCAGGGCATCGCGCAGCCGGGTCTCGTAGGACGCGTCCTTATCGACGCGGGCCCGACGGTAGTAGAAGCCCACGAGCTCCGCGCCCTGGTTGTAGCGCTCCTGGATGCGGCGGTAGTGCTCCTCGGCCTCGCGCGCCCGCCCCATGCGCTCCATCAGGCGGGCCATCACGAACAGGCCCTGGGCCGAGTAGACTCCGGCCGCGTCTCGAGCGATGGCCTCTGCCTTGCGAAGCTGGCCGTGGTCGAAGTAGTAGTCCACCAGCCAGCGGCTCTTGTTGGCCGCCTCGACCCGGTCGCGCGTCCGGTCGAAGCCCTCCTGATAGGCCAGGGCGGCTTCGTCGGGGAAGCCCAGCTCGGCCAGGCGGTAGCCCAGCGTCAGGCAGTACTCCCCGCTGATCTCGCACAGCGCGCGCTGGCGCTTCCTGAAGTCGGGCGGGTCGTACCACGCCGCCTGGGCAAGCGCCCCCATGACCGGAACGTTGATCTCGACGAGTGGGCCGTACACGGCCGCGAGACCAGTCGAGGAGCGCTGCTCAACCGGCAGCCGATCGGCCACGAAGAGCGCCAGGTCCGCGTTGTGAGGCGCCTGCTCGCGCAGCGCACGCAACTCCTCCGCTCCGCTCGGGATCAGATCCTGCGCCAGCCGAAGACGCGGGCCGACTTCGAGCAGCTTCCCCGCGGGCAGCGCCGGGTGGAACCAGGTGTTCTGGTCGGGCAGGTCCCGGGGCACCGGCGCGAATGGCTTCGGCCTGCGAATCTCCTCCCAGTTGGCGCCCGTCACGAGCTCGGGCGAATGCAGGGCGAGCTCTCGTACGGCCGCCATCGCTTTGCGGTAGAGCTCCGCGTCCTCGCCGGCGAAGCTCCGCAAGACGAGTGGGAACATCGAGAGGCGACCGAACCGGACGCGCGCGTGATCGGCGTAGGCCTTGTACTCTCCGCGCTGCCCTGTCATCCAGCGCTGGTCAGCGCCGCTCGCCACGTCGAAGATCAGGTTCCTTTGCCAGCGGTAGGCCCAGAGTCCCCAGCCGAGAACCGCGACATGCTGATTGCCGTCCGCGTCCTCGTACACGCCGCCCTGCGGTCTCTCGTCGAGCCTGGCGAGGAACGCCGCCTCGTCCGCGGGCGCGCCACGAAGCCGCGTCAGGACCTCCATCGTTTGCGCCAGATCCATCGCCATCGACATGTCTGCGAACCGGTTGCTGGTCTCGACGGAGCTCGGCCTCGATTCTCCGCGACAGCGCCTGGTCCTCACGAACCAGCACGCTCGCCTGCGGATCCAGGAGCGCTGTGAGCAGGGCTGCATCCTCGCCGGACCCGCTCGCCGGGCGTGAGCCACTCGCGTCCACACCGGCGAGCGCCTCCCGGGCGAAGGGCTCGAAGGTGCGCGGCGCGAACAGGTGCTCCACCACCCGGATCGGCTCCGACTTCGCGGGCTCCGCGTCGCCCGCCGCCGTCGTCCGCCCCGCGCCGAGAGCCGCCATTTCGCGGATGTCTCGCTTGATGCGATCGACCAGCCATTTCTGCTCGGTCGCCCACGCCGACTGGAATCGCGGCGGTGGCGTGGGAGTCGGCTGGACGGGCGGCGGTGCGGGTGTCGTCGCCAGCCATCCCTGGCGCCAGGCGCCGGCCGCAGCCACGACCACGAGCAGCAGCACGAGCAGCAGAACGCGTCTGGTCATGACGAGATTCTGCACTCGTTTGAGCTGCCAAAGGACGACTGACGGGGGGCTTGCGGCCTACAGCTCGCTGAAGGCCTTCAGCAGCTCTTCGGCTTTGGTCGGGTCGAGCTTCAGGATGGCGGAGTCGCCATTCCTGCGGGCGTAGAAGGCTCCATCCTTCTGGCCGAGCTCGATCCAGGACTCGGCCTTGGCCTTGACCGTGACCTTGAGCTTCGGCGCGTCGAGGCCGTAGTCGGACGCGGCCTTCGGGGCGTCGACGAACTCGGCCACCTCGACGCCGCCCATCTTGAAGAGCGCGTCCTCGATCTTCGTGGTGTCGAGGTCCTTCGCGTCGGGCGCCGTCCGCTTCCACTGCGTCTTGTCGAGGCCGTCCTTGTCCTTGGTGGTGGTCTTGGCGTAGGTCTTCGTGGCGCCGGCGGCCACCACGTCGAAGCCCTCGGTCTCGTAGGTCGCCACCTCGAGCAGGCGCTTGGCGCGCAGCTCCCCCATGCCCTTGGCCAGGTCGTCGGCGAGCGTCGCCGGAACCACCGCCACGAGCGCACTGCCCGCCTGGCGCGCGTAGTACTTGGTGGGCTTCGGCTTCTCGGGCTTCTGGCCGGGGGAGGGCGAGGGGGCGGGGGTCGGGCTGGGGTCCGGCGCAGGCCCGCCGATCTCGAGCGTCCGTGTGGCGCCGTCCTTCGTGACCAGTGTGACCGTGCGGGCCGGCTTCGCGAGGCCGTAGCGCGCGACCTCCTTCGCGTCTGACACGCTCTCGCCCGCCACCGAGTCCATGCGCAGGTTCTCGACCGTGCCGAGGAGCCCGTCCACCGACCAGCGGCCCGCGCGGGTCGCCAGCGGCTTCGTGAACGCCCACTCTCCCGCCTCCGTCCGCGCGAGCGCAAAGCCGCCGTCGGGACCCGCGACCTCGAGCGAGCGCACGTCGTCGCGCTTGACGTGAAGCAAGTCGCGGTCACGCAGGTCGAAGGGCTTCTTGTCGAAGGTGCCCTCGACCCAGGAGGCCACCAGGTACACCTTCGCCTCGCCGGGCTTTCTGGCGTACACGCTGCCGCCGTCCGGCGACTTCGCCCCGAAATCGACGGCGAGCGGGGCGGGCGCCCCCTCGACGACCGCGCTCACCTTGCGGCTCGGCGTGGCGAGGCCGTATTGGGCGAAGTCCGTCACCTGCTCCGCCACGACCTCGTCCGCCTCGAGCTTCTCGAGGCTGGTGAGAATCGACTCGACGGCCGACGTATCCGCGGGCGCGGCGAACGGTGCGGTGAGCTTCCAGAAGCTGCCCTCCTTCACGAGCCGGATCCCGTCGCCGGCCGTCGCCCCGAAGGAGACTTCCTTTGCCTTGACCTTGTCGACCGCGATGAGCGTGACCTTCTCGTGCTCGCCTTCCTTCTTCGGCTCCTGCTTGCGCTCGACAAACCAGATGTACGAGCCGAGCGCGGCGAGCGCCAGGACGGCGAGGCCCGTCTTCCAGAACTCCTTCATCACCGCTCCTAGCGCCGGCGCCACCAGCTGACGACGCCCGCGATCACGAAGAGACCGGGCAGGATCACGAGCGACGACCAGGCGACGTTCTGCTGCGCCTGGCGGCTCAGGAACAGCGCCTGGTTCTCGGGCTCCTTCGGCCGGATCGAGATGAGATCGGCGTCCTCCGCGAGCCAGGCGACGACGTTCAGGAAGAAGTCCTGGTTGCCCTGGAAGCCGAGCAGGGCGTTCGAGGCGAAGTCGACGTCACCGATCGCGACGACGCGGCCCTCGGGAGCCTTCGGCTCCTCGGGGGCGGGCGAGGGCAGAGGCGACGGCGTGGGCGTGGGCGCCGGGGTCGGCCCCTTGACGGTCGCGACCGCCGCGAGCGAGACCGGCCCCTTGTGGTCCGGGCCTTCGTCGAACTGGATCGGTCCCTTGAGCTTCAGGTCCGACTCCGCCCAGGATTGCTCCGACGTCTTCACCAGGTCCTGGGCCGTCACGCCCTCGAGGGTGGCCTTGCCGGCCGCCACGCTGCGCGCCCCGCCGTAGAGCGTCGGCAGGCGGAAGTCCTTGGTGATCGCGTGGTAGGGGTACTCGATCGCGAGCGGCGCGAGCTCGGAGAAGCCGAAGAGCTGCCCCATGCCCGAGACGTCTACCACCACGTCCGAGCCTGCCTCGATGTTCCAGTCCTTGAGCAGCGCGACCAGGTTCGGATAGGGCTCCTTGAGCTCCGCCTCGACCATCACCAGCGCCTTGCCGCCCTGCTTCACGAAGTCGCGGATGGCGGCGGTCGTGTCGGGCAGCATGTCCTTCTCGGGGCCGCCCACGACGAGGATGGTGCAGTCCTTGGGCACCGTCTTCTCGCGCATCAGGAAGACGCCCTTCACCTCGTAGAGCGCCTTGCTGAGCGAGGACTTGGCCCCGGAGAAGCCACGCTCGCCGCTGTCCTCGCTCGACCGCTCGCCTTCCCCCTCGGCGAGGCACACCGTCTTCTTCGTCTCGCGCGTGATCTTGATCAGCGCGTTCGTGATGTCCTGCTCGCCGTCGTTCGAGATCTTCTCGCGCTTGTCGCCCCGCTCGACCACCAGGATCGGCCACGGCCCGCGCACGTCGTAGGCCTGCGCCTTCGCCGGGCTCTGCACCGGGTCGACGAACTCCGCCTTGAGCCGCGACGAGAGCGCCTGGTACTCCTGCAGCCGGTCCTGGCCGCGCGTCATGTCGCGCGAGCGCTGGAAGTAGGTGATCTTGATGTCGTCCTTGAGGCCGGCCAGCACCTTGTGCGTCTGGTCCGAGAGGCTGTAGCGCTGGTCCTTGGTGAGGTCGAGGCGCTTCGGGTGGCGCGCGGCGAGGTAGTTCAGGACCCCCAGGATCCCGAGCACCGCCACGACCAGCACCAGCGTGTTGCCGCCGTACTTGAGCTGGCGCCGTCCGAGGCCGCGCACGACGTCCTCGAAGCGCAGCACCAGGTGTACGAGCGCGAGCGCCAGGGCGGCGATCAAGTAGGGACGCAGCCCCCCGGGCAGCGTGCGCCCGGAGCGCGTCCACGCCACGACACCCACCGCGAGCGCCAGGCCCAGCGGGGCGAGAAGATCGACGAATCGCTTCAGGAAGCTCATGCCGTCACGCCCTCCAGCGCTGGCTCTCCACCGACTGGTGGGCCAGGAACAGGCCGAACGTGATGACACTCAGGTAGAAGACGACGTCCTTCAGGTCGATGACGCCCTTCACGAGGTCCTCCAGGTGCGTCGTGACGCCGAGGTAGGCGACCGCCTTCATCACGGGCCCCGAGGTCGGGTCGTCGGCCCAGCCGAGCGTCCACATCCCGAGGAACAGACAGAAGGAGAGGATGCCGGCCACGATCTGGTTCTTGGTCAGCGTCGAGACGAACGTCCCCATCGCCAGGAAGCAGGCCCCCAGCAGAAACAGGCCGAGCGCACCCGTTGCGACCGGCTTCCACTCGGGCGTGCTCGTCGCGTAGGTCCAGATGAGAGCGACGTTGACGAGCCCGGCCAGGATCATCAGCGAGTAGAGCCCGCTCGCGGCCAGGAACTTGCCGACCACGACCTGCCAGTCGGTGATCGGCGACGTGGCGAGCAGCTCGATCGTGCCCTGGCGCTTCTCCTCGGCGAAGAGCCGCATCGTGAGCATCGGGGCGACGAACAGCGCCACCACCGCGAGGTTGTGGAACAGCGGGCGGATCAGGTACTCGTTGAGCGAGATCTTCATCCCGCCGCCGCCGTACTCCATGCCCTGCTGCGCGATGCGCATCGACTGCTCGAGGAAGAAGCTGAACGAGAAGTAGAAGAACACCCCGAACAGCATGGTCCAGACGAAAAGCGCCACCCAGGCGATCGGGCTGCCGAAGTAGTGGCGCCACTCCTTGCCGAAGATGGCGGCTATGTTGCGTAGCGAGGTCACTCTGGTTCTCCTCCTCAGGCGGCGGGCGCCGGTTCCTCGGCGTCCGCGGTGGTGAGGTGGAGGAAGATCTCCTCCAGGCTCATTCCCAGCTGCTGCAGGCCGACGAGTCCGTGGCCCTTGGTCACGATCGCCCACGCCAGCTCGGCGCGCACGTCGCGGCCGGCTTCGGCCTCCACGTCGACCACGGCCGTCCCGTCGTGGCCGCCGCGCGCGTGCGCCGCGATCACGCCCGGGACCGCGCGCACGGCTTCGAGCACCGTGGCCTCGTCGCCGCGCACCTCGATCCGCGTGGTGCCCGCGCCCTTGAGGCGCCGGGTCAGGTTGTCGGGGGTGTCCTCGGCGACGACACGGCCCTTGTTGATGATCACGACCCGCCCGCAGGTCATCGAGACTTCGGGCAGGATGTGGGTCGAGAGGATCACGGTGTGGCTGCCGCCCAGGCCGCGGATCAGCTCGCGCGTCTCGATGATCTGCTTGGGATCGAGCCCGGCCGTGGGCTCGTCCAGGATCAGCACGTCCGGGTTGTGCAGGATCGCCTGCGCGAGGCCGACGCGCTGGCGGTAGCCCTTCGAGAGCTTGGCGATCAGCTTGTGCCGCACGTCGCCGACGCGGCACTTCTCGATCGCGTCCGCCACGCGCCGGCGCCGCTCCCGCCCCGGGACTCCCTTGATCCGCGCGCAGAAGTCGAGGTACTCGGCGACCTCCATGTCCGGGTAGAGCGGGGGCGTCTCGGGCAGGTAGCCGACGCGTCTCTTGACCTCCATCGGCTGCGCGAAGACGTCGTAGCCCGCCACCCGAGCGGCGCCCTCGGTGGGCGGCAGGTAGCAGGTGAGGATGCGCATGGTGGTCGTCTTGCCGGCCCCGTTCGGGCCCAGGAAGCCGAGGATCTCGCCCTTCTCGACGCGGAACGAGATTCCGTCCACCGCCGTCGCACGGCCATACCTCTTGGTGAGGCCTTCGACCTCGATCATGCGATCGTATCTCCCGTGTTTAGTCCCTTGGACGCGCGGGCTCCCGCGCCGGTCGGGGCTTCTCCGGCTCGGTGCAGCCGTACGCGATCAGGGTGCCGGCGGCGCTTCACGGGCGTGTCGGTGCCGCCCACGCCGCAGGAAACCGTGCCCGTTGCCCAGGCGCGGCCTCCGGCTCCAGCACCAGTATCATAGCGACGGCTTTTTTCGCGTGTCAAACCAGGACGCCACGTGCCCGTCTTCTCGCTGACCTCGAGGCGCCGAGCCACGCTCGCGACGCTCGCCGAGCGCGTGCTCGAAGCGCCGGACCTGACCGGGCTCACGCGCCTGCTCACCGTCGACCTGCGCCAGGCGCTCGCGGCCGAGAATGCGAGCCTGCTGCTCTGGGACCGGCGCCTCGAGAGCTTCGAGAGCCTCGAGCTCGACGAGTCCTATCGCCTGCGGCGGCAGCGGCCTCCCGCGGGAGGCCCCGCCTCGCCCCGCACGCGCTTCCTGCTGTCGGAAGGGCAGCTCGTCGAGACCTCGCCCGACGCCGCGAACGAGATGCTGGTTCCGCTGCTCGCGCGGAGCGGCCTCGCCGGCATGCTGGTGCTCGGCCCGGTGCCGCGAAAGCGGCGGCCCGTCAGCGACGGCGACGCGCGCCTCGTCTCGCTCATCGCCGCGCGCGCGGCGCTCGCGTTCGAGAACCTCGCCTACCAGAAGGAGCTGATCGAGACGGAGCGCCTGGCCGCGCTCGGAACCATGGCCGGCATGCTGGTCCACGACTTCCGCGGGCCGATGACGCTGATCCGCGGCTGGGCCGAAACGCTCGTCCTCGGGGAGGTGGAGCCCGGCGAGGTCCAGACGCGCGCACAGGCGATCGTGGACGCCGTCGACCGGTTGGAGCGGATGACCGGCGAGACGCTCGACTTCGTGCGCGGGGCCGAGAAGCTGGTGCTGCGCTCGGTGCCGCTCGGGTTGCTGGTCGCCGAGCTCGCCGCCGGGATCGAAGCGGAGCTGCCGGGCCTGCGGGTCGAGCGCCAGATCGACCTGCCCGGGGGCCGTCGCGGCCCCGTCGACGTCGACAAGATCCGCCGGGCGGTCTCGAACATCGCCGCCAACGCGCGCGACGCGATGGGCGGCTCGGGGCGGCTCGTGATCGCCGCCCGGATCGGGCCCGGATCCGACGGACCGGGCGAGCAGCTGCTGCTCGAGCTCGCCGACGACGGACCCGGCATAGCGCCCGGCATCCGCGAGCGCCTCTTCGATCCCTTCGTGACCCACGGCAAGAAGCGCGGCACGGGCCTGGGCCTCGCCGTGGCGCGGCGTTTCGTGGAGGACCACGGTGGACGCCTCGAGCTCGTGGAAGGCGCCGCGCGAGAGCCGAGCGGGGCGCGCTTCCGGATCTCGCTCCCGCTCAACACCGCCGAAGAGCGACCACGCTAGAATCGCGGCATGGGTGGAGCGCGCGGGGCGGTCGGGCTGGCGCTCGCGCTCGGGCTCGCCCTCAGTGCCTGCCGCCGCCACGACCCCGCGCGCGAGCTCGAGCTCAGCGGACTCGAGACCTACTGGATCGTCGACAGCCCGCGCCAGGGCCAGAACTACATCGCACCCGTCGTCCGCTTCCGGCTGAAGAACGTGTCCGCGGAGCCGCTGCGCTCGGTCCAGGCGCGCGCCAAGTTCCCCGCGGCCGATCAGGAGGAGGCCTGGGGCTCGATCCAGGAGCAGGTCAGCACCTGGCGCCGGCCGATCGACCCCGGCAAGGACACGCTCGTGACCGTGCGCTCGGCGGGCCGCTACCAGTCGCCCGCGGATCCCGAGGACATCCTGCGCTCGCCCGCCTTCAAGGACCCGCGGGTCGAGGTGTTCGTCCGCATCGGCGCCTCGGAATGGGCGCTCGTCGCCCAGGCCAGCGTCGAGCGGCGCATCGGCGCCCCGGGCGTGCTGCCGCTCGCGGCGCCCTGACCGGAGCGCGATGAGCGTCCGCGTCCGCTTCCGCCACCTCGACGGCCAGGACCGGGACCGCTTCGACGACGTCCGGCTGCCGGCGCTCATCGGCTCCGCGGACGAGGCCGACGTGAAGGTGGGGCGCGCCGCGGCCCACCACGCCCGCGTGTTCGAGCGGGACGGCGAGATCGTGCTGCAGGTGGTCGAGGCGGGGCTGGTGCTGCGCCTGTCGGGCGAGGACGTGCGCGAGGCCGTGCTGCGCGAAGGTGACGTGGTCGAGCTCGGCGAGCGCGGCCCGCGACTGCGGCTCGAGGCCGGCGACGACGCCGGCGAGGAGATGCTCGAGGCGGCACCCTGGGAGCGCGAGGGTTCGCTCGCCTCGACGCGCGCGTTCGTCTCGAGGAGCTTCGCCCAGATCAGCCCGCCGGCACGCGGGCTGCTCCTGATCGGCCTCGGGCTCGCGCTCGCGGCGCTCGGTTACAGCCAGTTCCAGGACCGCAAGCTGCGCCGCGAGGTCGAGCGCCTGCACGAGGCGCTGCAGGAGTCCCTGCGCGAGCGCGAGGGCTTCGCGGCGAGGATCGCGCAGGAGCGGGAGCGCGCGGAGACGGACCGGGCGGCGCTCTCCACCCGGCTCGACGAGCTGCGCCAGCGCGAGGAGGCGCTCTACTCCCAGATCCGGGCGGCCGCCGAGGCCGAAACGGGGGCGCTGCGCAGCGAGCTCGCGGCCACGCGCGCGCGACTGGCAACGCTCGAGACCGAGCGCGCGGTGGGCGAGCGCATCGTGCGCGACTACGGCCCGGGCGTGTGCCTGATCCAGGGCGCCTACCTGTTCCGCGACGCGGAGGGTCGGCCGCTGCGCTACAAGCTCGACGACAACGGCAACGCGCTGAAGGACGCCGACGACAACCCGCTGCTCGACCCCGAGGGCCAAGGCCCGGTCCACGAGGTCGAATACGTGGGCACGGGCTTCCTGGTCGACCGGCGCGGCCTGGTGCTGACGAACCGCCACATCGCCGAGCCGTGGTGGAGCGACGCGCACGCGCAGTCGCTCGCCGAGCGCGGCTTCTCCCCGAAGCAGACGGTGCTGCGGGCCTTCTTCCCGCGCGAGAAGCGGCCGTTCGAGCTGCGCGTGGAGCGTCATGCGGAGCACGCGGACGTCTCGCTCGTGCGCTGCGACCTGTCGGGCGTGCGCCTGCCGACGCTGCCGCTCGACCGCACCGGCAAGGGAGCCGTCACCGGCCAGGCGGTGGTGCTGGTCGGCTTTCCGGCCGGCATCGAGGCGATGCTCGCCAAGATCGACGCGGGTCTGGCACGCGAGATCGTGACGGGCGCGGGCATGAGCACCGGCCGGATCAGCGAGGCGCTCGCGGCGCGCGGCCTGGTGCGGCCGTCGACGACCCAGGGCCACATCGCCGACATCACCGAGACCGACGTGGTCTTCGACGCCCCGACCACCCAGGGCGGCAGCGGCGGGCCGCTGCTCAACCGCAACGGGCAGGTGATCGGCGTCGCCTACGCGGTTCTGTCGCGCTTCGGGGGCAACTCCTTCGCCGTGCCCGTGCGGCGGGCGCTGCCGCTCGTGTCCGCGAAACCTGCGGCCCAAACGCCGGGGCCGCGGAGCGCGCCTTGAGCCGGCAGACGCGTCTGCTGCTGATCGTCATGCTCGCCGCCGCGGTCTTCCGCCTGCCGGGGCTCGGCTACCCGACCGAGGAGTACTTCGACGAGGTCTACCACGCGAAGACGGCGGCCCAGTACCTGCGCGGCGAGGCCCCCACCGAGTGGGTGCATCCCCCGACCGCGAAGCTGCTGATCGCGGGGGGCGTCGCCCTCTTCGGCTACGAGCCGTGGGCCTGGCGGCTCGCCCCGGCGCTCGCGGGCGTCCTGCTCGCGCCCGTGTTCCTGCTGCTGGCGCGGCGCGTGCTCGCGAGCGAGCGGGCGGCCCTCTTCGCGACGCTGCTCTTGCTCCTCGACGGCGTCTACCTCGTGCAGAGCCGGATCGCGATGACCAACGTCTTCGCAGTGCTGTTCCAGCTGCTCTCCGCGCTGCTGCTGCTGCGAGCGGTGCTCGAGCCGCGGCTCGCGCTGCGCGCGATGGCGCTCGCGGGGCTGGCCCTCGGGCTCGCGCTCTCGACGCGCTGGACGAGTCTGTGGGCCTGGGGCTTCCTGGGACTCGTGTTTCTCGCCGTGCGCGGGCGGCGGGCGTTCTCCGCGCGCGAGCTCGCGCTCGGAGCGCTCGCCTTCCTGGCGCTTCCGGCCCTCGTCTACCTGCTGAGCTACGTGCCGTGGATGCGCCAGGGACACAGCGTGGGGGACGTGCTCCGCACGCAACGGGACATCTGGGGCTACCACGCCAACCTGACCGCCACCCACACCTACTTCAGCCCCTGGTGGACCTGGCCCTGGCTGTATCGGCCCGCCTGGTACTTCTGGTTCTCGGGCGAGGGCTTCGTGCGGGGCATCATCGCGCTCGGCAACCCGGCGCTGTGGTGGGCCGCGGTGCCGGTGTCGCTGTGGGCTCTCGTCACCGGGATCCGCTGGCGCGACGCGCGGCGCGTCTTCTGCGGCGCTGGCTTCTTCCTGCTCTACGTGCCGTGGGGGCTCTCGCCGCGCACACTCAACTTCTCGCACTATCTCTTCGAAGCGATTCCCTACGCCTGCCTGTCGCTCGGGATGCTGCTCGACCGCCGCTGGGACCAGGGCCAGGCGGTGCTCGCGCGCGGCTACGTGGTGCTGGTGGCGGCGCTCTTCCTGCTGTTCCTGCCCTTCCTCACCGCGATGCCGGTGCCGACCGCGATCTGGGGCTTCCGCTTCCCCACCGGCGGCGGGATCTGGACCTGGTTCCCGAGCTGGATCTAGAAGACGCGCGTGGCATACTCCCGGGATGGCGCTGCTCACCGAAGAGGTGACGGGCGAGCTGCGTGAGGCGTTCGCCGGGCTCGTGAACCCGGTTCGGCTCGTGGTGTTCTCGCAGGCGCTCGCGGAGCCCCTCTCGGAGGAGGTGCGCCACCTGGTGGAGGAGCTCGCGGGGCTCGACGAGCGCCTCAGCGCCGAGTCGCGCAACTTCGTGAT
>DATEUE010000202.1:0-6046 GCA_035283305.1 Vicinamibacteria bacterium
TCCTCAAGGCCGCCGGGTTGTTCCTGGCCTCGAGGATCGTGGCCCGCTCGCCCGAGTACAAGGACGCGCTCGGCGAGATCCGCCTGCCGCGCAGCTTCTACATCCCCTCGGACGGGATCCTCGACTTCATCCACCACAACGACCTCGAGGACGTCTACAACCGCAAGTACGTGGACCCCGACCGCGTGCGGCTCGACTATCCCTACATCGTCCAACTGTTCAAGAACTCGTTCTTCTCGCCGGACATCCTGCGCGGCCTCTCGGACGTGCTCGACGAGCTCGAGGGCCGCCCCATCATCGTACGCAGCTCGAGCCTGCTGGAGGACCGGCTGGGCACGGCCTTCTCCGGCAAGTACAAGAGCCTGTTCCTCGCCAACACCGGCAGCAAGCGCGAGCGGCTGGCGGCGCTCACCGACGCGATCGCGGAGGTGTACGCGTCCGTCTTCAGCCCCGACCCGATCGAGTACCGTGCGATGCGGGGCCTGCTCGACCTGCACGAGGAGATGGGCATCCTGATCCAGGAGGTAGTCGGGACGCGGGTCGGTCCCTACTGGATGCCGGCCTTCTCCGGGGTGGGCTTCTCCCACAACGAGTTCCGCTGGTCCGCCCGCATCGAGCGCGAGGACGGCCTGCTGCGGATCGTGCCCGGGCTCGGCACACGCGCGGTCGACCGCCTGTCCGACGACTATCCCGTGCTGATAGCACCCGGCAAGCCCGGACTACGTGTGAACCAGACCCCCGAGGAGGCCCGCCGCTACTCGCCCAAGAAGGCGGACGTCATCAACCTGGAGACGGGCGTCTTCGAGACCGTCGACATGCGCGAGCTGCTCGAGCGCTTCGGCGACGAGATGCCCTTCGTGCGCCAGATGATCTCGATCGTCGACCAGGACCACCTGCGCCGGCCGGTCGGCCTGGTGGACTTCTCGCGCGACGGGATCGTGCTGACGTTCGAGGGCCTTCTCTCGGACAGCCCGTTCGTGACCCGCATGCGCACGCTGCTGCAGGTGCTGCGGGAGAAGCTCAAGACGCCCGTGGACATCGAGTTCGCCTGCGATGGGCGCGAGACGTACCTGCTGCAGTGCCGTCCGCAGGGCGCGACCGAGGGCGCCGCGCCGGTCCCGATCCCGCGCGACCTGCCGCGGGACCTCGTGCTCTTCACCGCGCGCCGCTACGTCTCCAACGGCCGGGTGAGCGAGATCAGCCACGTCGTCTACGTCGATCCCGAGGCGTATACGCGGCTCGAGCTCGACCAGATCCGGGAGATCGGCCGCGCGGTGGGGCGGCTCAACCGGCTGCTGCCGAAGCGGCAGTTCGCCTTGATGGGTCCCGGCCGTTGGGGCAGCCGCGGGGACATCCGCCTCGGCGTTCCCGTCACGTACGCCGACATCAGCAACGCCGCAGTGCTGATCGAGATCGCACGCCAGAAGGGCGGCTACGTCCCCGACCTCTCCTTCGGCACCCACTTCTTCCAGGACCTCGTCGAGTCGAACATCCGCTACCTGCCGCTCTACCCCGACGATCCGGAGGTGATCTTCAACGAGGGCTTCTTCCGCAACGCGCCCAATGCCTTGGCGGGCCTCGCCCCCGACTTCGAGGCGCTCGAGGGCGTGCTAAGGGTTATCGACGTGGCGAGCGCGAGCGGGGGCCGCGTGCTGCGGATCCTGATGAACGGCGACCTCGACGAGGCCGTGGGCCTGCTGGCGACGCCCGTGCCCGGCGGAGAAGCCGCCCGGGGCGCGGAGCCGCCCGTCGAGGCACGGCCCGAGGATCACTGGCGCTGGCGCCTGCGCATGGCCCAGCGCATCGCGGCACTCATCGACCCTTCGCGGTTCGGGGTCAAGGCGGCCTACGTGATCGGCTCGACCAAGAACGGCACTGCCGGCCCGGCGAGCGACATCGACCTGCTGCTCCACGTGGAGGCGGAGGACGCCCGCCGCGGGGCGCTCGCCGTCTGGCTCGACGGCTGGAGCCGCGCGCTCGCCGAGATGAACGAGCTGCGCACGGGCTACCACACGGAGAGCCTCCTCGACGTTCACTACGTCACGGACGTGGACGTCGAGCGCGGCTCGAGCTTCGCGGCCAAGATCGGCGCCATCACCGACGCAGCGCGTCCGCTCAGCCTGGGGCCCTCGCCGGGCACGGTCCCCGCCGCCTAGCGGCAGAACCCCCCAGACTAGAGCAGCTCGCGCGTCGCTTGGTCGGGGTCGTCGAGGTCGAAGCGCACGAGCGCGAGCTCGGGGCCGTCGTGGGCCGCGGAGAGGCACAGCGTGCGGCCGATGCGCTGCTGCCAGGCGCCGGTGAGCCGTGCCGACTCGTGCACGTGGCCGTGCAGCGTCAGCCGCGGCTGGCGCGCCTCGATGAAGCGCCGGATCGCGATGCTGCCGATGTGCAGGTCGAGCGGCGCGTGCTCGACGGCGACTCCGTCGAGCGCCGCACGGTCGAGCGCCGTGCCGTGCGGCGGCGCATGGAACAGGAACACGGCATGGGCCAGGTCGACATCGCCAGCGAGCTTCTCGAGATCGCGAGCGATCGTTCCCCAGCGCGTGTCGCCCTCGGACACGGGGACGCTGCGGAACCCCTCCTCGGGGGACACGCTGCCCGGGTCCACGAAGCGGGAGACGTCGTAGCGCTCCCAGTCCTTGAGCGCGAAGGGAGTGGGCGGTACGCACGCGTAGCCGAAGGCCGGCACGCCGAGCAGCTCGACGCGCCGCCCATGGAGGTGCTCCAGCAGGCCCCGCTCTTCGAGCTCGGCGAGCGACCGCTCCTGCGAGCGCGGGTCGTCGTTGCCGAAGATGGCGAGTACGCGCGGGTAGGCCGACGCGAGCGCGTCGCGCAACGACGCGAGCCGGGGCCCGAGCCAGTCGAGCAGGAAGTCGCCGCCCGGGACTTGCGCCCCCGCCGGCAGCAGGTCGCCGCCCAGAAACACGGCGGCAGGCCGCTCCGCGCGGATCGCCGCCAGCAGCTTCAGATAGCGGTCCTCGCGGCCGTGGAGGTCGGAAGCGAAGAGGGCGAGGGCGCGTACGAGCCCGCCCGTCACAGCGCCAGCCGCTCTCCGATCCCGCGGAGCGCCTTGGCGGCGCCGGCCTTCTTCCTCCCCTCGAGGCGCTCGCGCGCCGCCGCTTCGAGCGCGTCTTCGATCTCGAGAAGCGCGGCCTGCTCCTCCGCGGCGGGCCGCCCCGAGGCGATCAGGGCGTCGCGCAGGGCTTGAGCCTGGGCCTCGCGGTCGACCTCGATCCAGGCGGCGACGGCCTCGCCGATTCCGTTGCGGGCGCCCTGCTCGAGCCGGGGCAGCAGCAGCACGCCGCCGCGGTTGATCAGGTAGTTGACCGCCCCCGTCGCCACGATCTCGCGCCGCAGCACGTGCTCCTCGAACTTCGCCGCAAAGCGCTCGCGCAGCAGGCGCGGGAAATAGGCGTCGAGGAAGGGCCGGCCCGCGGGGCTGTCCGGGAAGTCGGTCTCGAGCAGCAGCTGGAAGGCGGACATCTTCGAGTAGCCGAGCAGCACGCACAGCAGCGGCCGCGGCAGCCCGCGCTCGCGCTGCGGGCTCGAAAGCAGCTCCTCGCGCGACGGGACCGATTCGTCCTGGCGGTTGAGCAGGCCGGCGCCCGCCATGTCGTCGACGAGCGCCACGAACTCCTCGTAGCGGCTCACGCTGCGCAGGCTGTCGAGGCTCAGCGCCAGGGCCTGGCCGGCGTTGTCCGCGAGCACCAGCTGCGCCACGTCGTCGGTCATCTCCGCCAGGATCCGGTTGCGCTCGTCGCGGCCCTTGACGAGGCCCTGCTTGACCAGCATGTCGAGCAGGATCTTGATGTTCACCTCGTGGTCGGAGGTGTCGACGCCGCCCGAGTTGTCGACCGCGTCCGTGTTGAGCCGTCCCGACGCGGCCCAGTACTCGAGCCGCCCCTTCTGCGTGAGCCCCAGGTTGCCGCCCTCGCCCATGACCCGCGCCCGCAGCTCGCGGCCGTTGACGCGCACGCGGTCGTTGGCGCGGTCGCCGACCTGGCCGTGCCCCTCCGACTCGGCCTTGACATAGGTGCCGATGCCGCCGTTGTAGAGCAGGTCGACGCGGGCGGTCAGGATCTTGCGGATCACCTCCTCGCCCGAGGGCGCCTCCGCCTCGATCTCGAGCAGCCGGCGCGCCTCGGCGGAGAGTGCTATCGCCTTGGCCGAGCGGTCGTAGACGCCGCCGCCCGCGCTCAGCAGCTTCGTGTCGTAGTCCCGCCAGCTCGAGCGCGCGAGCCCGAACATGCGCTCGCGCTCCTTGAAGCTCGCCTCCGGGTCGGGGTCGGGGTCGATGAAGATGTTGCGGTGGTCGAAGGCGGCGACCAGCTTGATCGCGCGCGACAGCAGCACCCCGTTGCCGAACACGTCGCCCGACATGTCGCCGACACCGGCGACGGTGATCGGCTGCGTCTGCACGTCGATGCCGAGGTTGCGGAAGTGGTGTCGCACGCACTCCCAGGCGCCGCGCGCCGTGATGCCCATCTTCTTGTGGTCGTAGCCCGCGCTGCCCCCGGAGGCAAACGCGTCGCCGAGCCAGAAGCCGTACTGCGCCGACACGCTGTTGGCGGTGTCCGACAGGTGCGCGGTCCCCTTGTCCGCCGCCACAACGAGGTACGGGTCGTCGCCGTCCAGGCGCACCACCTCGGGCGGGTGCAGCACCTTGCCGTCGGCCCGGTTGTCCGTGACGTCCAACAGGCCGGACACGAACTCCCGGTAGCGGTCGATCAGGTACTCGTCGAGCGCCGGCCGGGACGGGACGTCGCCCTTCAGCACGAAGCCGCCCTTCGAGCCGACCGGGACGATCACCGAGTTCTTGACCATCTGGGTCTTCATCAGGCCCAGGATCTCGGTGCGGAAGTCGTCGTGGCGGTCCGACCAGCGGATGCCGCCGCGCGCCACCTTGCCGCCGCGCAGGTGGATGCCCTCGAGCCGCCGCGCGTGGACGTAGATCTCGTAGAGCGGCCGCGGCGACGGCATCGACTCGACCGCGCGGCAATCGACCTTGACCGAGAACACCGGCCGCTCCGGCCGTTGGAAGACGTTGGTGCGCAGCGCCGCCCGCACCAGGTTGGCGAGCGCCCGCAGCACCTCGTCCTCGGCCAGGCTGCGCACCGAGTCGAGCGCGCGCGTGAAGGCGGCGTCGGCCGCGGCCACGGCGGCGGCGCGATCGCCGGGCGGGACCGGATCGAAGCGCGCGGCGAAGGCCTGGTAGAGCGCGCCCGCGGCCTGGCTGTTGCGCACCAGGACGCCGTTCACGGTGTCGGCGTTCCAGTGCGGGCGCACCTGCAGCAGGTGGTTGCGCAGCGTGCGCAGCAGCTCCACGCCGCGCCAGCTCAGGCCCGCCGATAGGATCAGCCCGTTGAGCGGGTCGTCGGTGGCGCGCTCCTCGTCGAGCGCGCGCAGCACAGAGGCGAAGCGCTGCTCGCCCTGAGCCAGCGCCGCGATGCGCTCGGCGGGGGCCTCGATCCCGAAGCGGTAGAGCAGGCAGCGCCGGCCCTCCGGCAGCGTGAGCGGGATGCGCAGCTCGTCGGTGACCGTGAGGCCGAGGTTCTGCATCGTCTTGAGCGTGTCGGTCAGGTCGAGCGGGCGCACCGAGCACAGCTGCACGAGCGCCGTGTCGGCCGCCCGGCCGGTCACGCACACCTCGAGTCGGCTCTCGAGCGCCTCGAGCTGCCGCAGGTCGACGGGCACCTGCTCGGGCGCCGTGACCTCGCGGTAGAGGCCGCTCCTCGACTCGGGCGTGACGTAGCGGCGGAACAGGCGGCGACCCTCGCGCTCGCCGAACTCGCGCTCGAGCGCCACGGCCACGCGATCTTCCCAGTCCGTGACCAGCGGCTCGGTCAGGCGCCGCGCCTCGGCGGCGTCCACGGTGTGCTCGAGACGGGTGGAGTCGAAGTAGCAGATCAGCAGCGTCACGGGGCCGCAGTCGACCGAGGTCGCGAAGGCAACCGGCCCGAAGGCGTGCTCGAACGCGCGCCGCAGCCCGGCCTCGATCTGGTACGAGTAGCGCAGGCGCGAGAAGGCCACGTAGAGCGCCTCGTAG
>DATEUE010000203.1:0-13257 GCA_035283305.1 Vicinamibacteria bacterium
CACTCGCCTCGCCCTCGAGGCCGAGCCACACCCATGAGATCCCAAGCCCGACCAGCTGGTCGTCGCTGTACTGCCTGAGCGCGTTCGCGGAGCTGAAGACGTAGAGCGCCCACGCCTTGCCGTCCTCCCGCATCCGCTCGAGCAGCCGCAGCGCGCGCTTCTTGTGCAGCAGGAAGTTCTCGTCCATCACGAAGAAGGAGCGGGTCCCGAGGGCGGCCGCCAGCTCGTGCATCACCTCGAAGAGCTCGTCCCCGCTCTGGTAGAAGCTCACGAAGCGGCCCTTGCCCCCGAACATGGCCGAGGTCGAGCAGAAGTTGCAGCCGAGCGGGCAGCCGACCGAGGGGATCACGGTCGCCGCCGTCTCGCCCGGGCCGCGCCCGAACGGCACCCCCATCGTGCGGGCACCGAAGGCCGACACGATCAGCGGATGCCGGACCGGCGCGGCCATGTCCTCGCCGAGAAAAGCACGGAACCAGGCGACGCCCTCGCCGGCCACCACGTGGTCGGCGTCGACGACGTCCCGCAGGCCCGGCCGGTTCGCGATGTGGCCGCCCACGACGATCCTGGCCTGCGGCTGGTGCCGGCGCACGATCTCGCACATCAGCTTCACCTTCCCGACGTTCGGGACGATCGCGCTGATGCCGACGACGTCGTACGCCACCGTCCGGATCTCTTCCTCGAAGCGCTCGAGGCTCGGGAAGTCGAGCAGCGTCGTCGGGGCCTCGAGGTTCGCCTGGATCAGCATCAGGCCCCACGAGCGGTGGAACATGCGCAGCGAGAAGGCGCCCTGCGCCCGCGTGACCTGGTTGTGGTAGAGCTCCATCGGGTTGATGGCGCGGCTGCCGTGCTCGTCGTCCTGGGCGTAGGGGCCGAAGACGCTGGTGAGCAGCACGCGTGCGCGCGAGCCCTTCGGGTGGCGGGTGACCGCGGTTCGCTCCATGAACCACGTGTAGCACTCGCGCTGCGGGCGCACAGTCACAGTTGTGTCAGTTCGCGCTCTGCGCGGCCCGACGTGATTCGTTCGCATCACGTCCACGGCCGTCCGATTCAGGGTGCGATTGGTCAGGTCGCGCGTTCAGGCGCGCGCGGCGGCTTCGAGCGCCGCCCAGACCGCTTCGACGTGGCGCCGCTCGGTGGGCTCGGCGCCGATGCTGACGCGGATCATCTGGCGGCCTTTCAGCACCGACGGCGTGAGGTACGCGGCGCCGCTGTCGTTCACGCGGCGCGCGAGCTGGAGGTTGTGGCGGGTGAGCGCGGGCTCGTCGCCGACCAGCGCCTGCGGGACGTGGCGCAGGCAGACGGTCTGCAGCGGCACCGGCGCCAGCCGCTCCCAGCCGGCAGCGGCATCCACCCGCTCGCGCAGCCACTGCGCGTTCGCGAGATCGCGCCGGATCCGGGCCTGCAGGCCTTCGACCCCGACGTCGAGCAGGTAGAACCACAGCTTGAGCGCGCGGAAGCGGCGCCCGAGCGGGATGTGCCAGTCGCGGTAGTTCGTCACCGCCCCGTCTTGCGCCGTGCGCAGGTAGCTCGGGTTCGTGCTCATCACGCGGATCAGGTGCTCCGGGTCGCGGACGTAGTAGGCACTGAAGTCGAAGCCGACGCCCATCCACTTGTGCGGGTTGAAGACCAGGCTGTCGGCCAGCTCGACTCCGTCCCAGAGCGGGCGGCACTCCGGCAGCACCATGGCCGTGCCAGCGAGCGCCACGTCCACGTGGAGCCACAGAGCGTGCTTCCGAGCGACCTGGGCCATCGCCGCGAGCGGATCGATGGCGGTCGTTCCGGTCGTGCCGATCGCCGCGACGAGCGCGCACGGCACCCGGCCCGCGGCACGATCCGCCTCGATCGCGGCCTCGAGTAGGTCCAGGCGCAACGCGTGCGCCTCGTCGGTGTCGAGCAGTCGCAAGTGGTCCCGGCCGAAGCCGGCGAGCAGCGCCGCCTTCTCGATCGAGCTGTGGCCCTGGCTCGAGGCGTACACCACGAGCGGCGCATGACCCGCCTGCAGTCCCGGACCGTTCTGGCTGAAGCCCGAGGCCTTCTCGCGGGCGCACAAGAGCGCGCATAGCGTCGCGGTGCTGGCCGTGTCGTGGACGACGCCGGTCCACGCGTCGCCGAGGCCCACCATCTGGCGCAGCCAGTCCATCACGACTTCCTCGAGCTCGGTGGCCGCGGGGCTCGTCTGCCAGCTCATGCCCTGGACGCCGAGGCCCGAGGCCACGACGTCGGCCAGGACCGACGCGTAGCTGGTGTTGCTCGGGAAATAGGCGAAGAAGGACGGGTGGTTCCAGTGCGTGATGCCCGGCAGCACGTCCTCGTCGAGTCGTGCAAGCGCTTCCGGGAGTCCGCCACCCGTGCGCGGCGGCTGCTTGGGAAAGTGCCCACGGATCTCGCCGGGCTGCGCCGGGCTCATCACCGGCAGCCGCTCGAGGCGCTCGCGGTAGTCCGCCACCCAGTCGATGAGCTCGTGTCCGAGCTTCCGGAAAGTCGCCGCGTCCATGTTTCCCTCTGGGTTCAGGTCCTGGACTGGAACATCGGTCGCCCGCCAAGCACGGGCCGGACCCGCCCGGGCAGAGCATATGTCCTAAGATGGCCGTCTCGTGACTCACCCTGCGGACTTCTTCTCACCGGGCGGAGCGCTCGCCCGGGTGCTGCCCGGCTACGAGGAGCGAAAGGCGCAGATCCGGCTCTCGGAGGCCGTGGGCGACGTGCTCGAGCACGGCGGGCTGCTGCTGGCCGAAGCCGGCACCGGCACCGGCAAGACGCTCGCCTACCTGCTGCCGGCGGTGCTTTCCGAGAGGCGCGTCGTGATCTCGACCGGCACCAAGAACCTGCAGGAGCAGCTCGTCCAGAAGGACCTGCCTCTGCTCGCGCAGGCGCTCGGACGCGAGCTGCGCGTCGCGGTGATGAAGGGCCGAGCCAACTACTTGTGCCTGCTGCGCTTCTCCTCCTTCGGCAAGGCCGGCAGCTTCCGGCGGCTCGAAGAGCTGCCGGTCTACCGGGCCGTCGAGGCGTGGTCGACCCAGACCGAGACCGGCGACCGGGCCGAGGTCCCCGACATGCCGGACAGCGTCGACTTCTGGCGCGAGGTCTCGGCCGCGAGCGAGAACTGCATCGGCCAGTCGTGCTCGCTGTTCGACGCCTGCTTCGTCACGCGCATGCGCCAGACGGCACTCGAAGCCGACATCGTGGTGGTGAACCACCATCTGTTGTGCGCCGATCTCGCGGTGAAGGACGGCAGCTACGGCTCGGTGATCCCGGCCTACGACACGCTCGTCCTCGACGAGGCGCACCTGATCGAGGACGTGGCGACGCAGTACTTCGGCGTGCAGGTCTCCTCGCACAAGGTCGAGGAGCTGGTGCGCGACGTGGAGCGCGAGCTCAAGGCCGCGAGCCTCGACGCGCGCGAGCTGCGCGCCGAGGCCGAGGGCCTGCGCGTCAAGAGCGAGCGCTTCTTCACCCGGCTCGGGCGCAGCCGTCCGGGCCGGCTCGCGCCGGGCTGGATGACCGAGACGCTGGCGGAGGAATCGCTCGGGCTGCTGCAGCGGCTCGAGGGCCTGCGCACGGCGCTCATGGCCGTGCCCGACCGGCCCGAGCCGCTCACCGGCCTCGCCGCGCGCACGCTCGCGCTGACGAGCGACGTCGCGTTCCTGATGCGGGCCGAGACCGACGACCACGTCTACTTCGCCGAGACCCGCGGCCGCGGTGTCTTCCTGCGGGCGATGCCGATCGACGTGTCGGGACGGCTCAAGCAGCTGCTCTTCGACCAGCTGCGCGCCGCGGTACTCACCTCGGCGACGCTCGCGGTCGACGGCGGCTTCGCGTATGTCAAGGACCGGCTCGGCATCGAGCCAAGCGACGAGCTGCTGCTGCCGTCGCCCTTCCACTTCGAGGAGCAGGCGCTGCTGTACGTGCCTCTCGGCATGCCGGAGCCGATCGCGCCCGAGTTCGTGGACCGCGCCGCCGAGGAAGTGGTTCGCCTGCTGGAGCTGTCGCGCGGCCGCGCCTTCGTGCTGTTCACCTCCTACGCGAACATGAACGCCGTGGCCGAGCGGATCGCGGGACGGATCACGTATCCGATCCTGATCCAGGGCGAGGCGCCGAAGGCGCAGCTGCTCGACACCTTCCGAGCCACGCCGCACGCGGTGCTGCTCGCGACCGCGTCCTTCTGGCAGGGGGTCGACGTCGCGGGCGAGCAGCTGTCGTGCGTGATCGTGGACAAGCTGCCGTTCGCGTCTCCCGGCGACCCCGTGGTCGCCGCGCGCATCGAGCGGCTGCGCAGCCGCGGCCAGAATGCGTTCGGCGAGTACCAGGTGCCGGTCGCCGTGCTGACGCTGAAGCAGGGTCTCGGCCGGCTGATCCGCACGGCCTCGGATCACGGCATCCTGGCCGTGCTCGACAGCCGGATCATGCGCAAGCAGTACGGCCGGCGCTTCCTCGAGAGCCTGCCCCCGGCCCGGCTGGTCCACGAGCTCGACGAGGTCGCCCGCTTCATGGCCTGACGACGCCCCCCGACCGGTTGCGGTGATCCGCGCCACCTATCCCATATCCGGTAGCCTGCTATACTCGGTCGGCTCGAGCACCCGGTCCGCTCGGGGGCATTCCAAGAACGAGGAGGTTCGATGACTCTGGCCGTCCGAGGTCGCGCGCTGCGGGCGCTGCTGGCGCTGCCGCTCCTGTCCGTTCCCGCCGTCGTTCAGGCGTCGGGCTTCGCGATCGAGAGCCAGGGCTCCCGGGCGATGGGCTTCGCGGGGGCCTACGTGGCTCAGGCCGCGGACCCGTCGGCGATCTTCTTCAACGCCGCGGGCATCGGCTTCCTGAAGGGCAAGCAGCTCTACGTCGGCGGCTCGTTCGCGGGGCTCTCGACCGACTTCACCGGATCCGGGCCGTACCCGCTCACGGGCACGCTCGAGCAGTCGAGCAACGGCCTCGCCATCCTCCCCTCGATCTACTACTCGCAGCAGGTGGGGGACAAGATGGTCGTCGGCCTCGGCGTCAGCCGGCCGTTCGGCACGCGCTCCGAGTGGCAGAACCCCGACGACTTCACCGGCCGCTACATCTGCCTCGAGTGCCAGATCGACTCGTGGTCGATCAACCCCACGATCGCCTTCCGGCTCGCCGACCGCTTCTCGATCGGCGCGGGTGTCGACGTGCGGCTCTCGAGCTTCAAGCTCTCGCGTCGCCTGGTCGCCGACCCCAACCCGTTCCCCGTGCCCACCGACGTCGCCGAGCTGACGCTCGACAGCGGCACCGACACCGGGGTCGGCTTCAACGTCGGCCTGCTGGCGATGCCCACCGAGAACTTCTCGATCGGCCTGTCCTACCGGCACGAGGTGAAGATCGACCACGGCGCGCAGGCCAATTTCGTCCAGATCCTCACCGGGAACACCGTGCTCGACCAGGCGGTCGCGATCGCGCTGCCGGCCTCGCAGCCCGCCACGGTCAGCTTCAGCTACCCCGGCAGCATCGCCGCGGGCGTGGCGCTGCGGCGCGGCTACTGGACGATCGAGGCCGACTTCCAGTGGATGCTGTGGTCGAGCTTCGACGCGGTCACGATCAGCTACCTGAACTCGTCCGCCTTCGACAGCGTGCTGCCGCAGGAGTGGCAGAACACCTGGCGCGGGGCGATCGGCGTCGAGTACCTGATCCGGGACGACTGGGAGGTGCGGGCCGGCTACGGCTACGACCACAGCCCGGCGCCCACGGAGACGATCTCGCCCTTCATCCACGACGCCGACCGCCACACCTTCGGCGCGGGCGGCAGCTGGAAGTACGAGAGCCTGCGCCTCGATTTCAACATGCGCTACGTGCTGTCCCAGACGAGCTCGACCCTCGGCATCAGCCGCTACGGCTACGACGGAAGCTACAAATCCGGCAGCTTCCAGGTCGGCGCGTCCTTCGGGTATCGCTTCTAGCCAGCGAGGTTCCGCGCAGCTTTCCGTTCCGCGCGGAACCTCGCTTTCTGCCGTTATCCGTCTTCGTTGTTCGTTGTTGGGTGTTCGTTGTCCGTCTTTCCGTTGTCCCGTTGTCCGTCTGCGGCCCGCTCCCTCTCCAGCCCGACGGGCCAGTCGCTAGACCGCCTCGATGGCCACGTGCGCTTCACTGCGCAGGCGTAGCGCCAGCGTGGCGGAGGCGATCACGACCACCGCTCCCGCCACGAACAGCGCGTCCGGTAAGCGCCCCCAGATCAGCCAGTCGAGCAGGCCCGCGAACACGGGACCGGCGTAGAGGAACGGTCCCACGTGCGCCGCGGGCGCGTGCACGTATGCGCGCGTGAGCGTGAACTGGCCGACGGTCGCGAAGATGCCCATGAGCAGCAGGATCGCCCACGTCTTCGCGGACGGGCTCGTCCACCAGTACGCCGCCGGAGGCAGCGCCACGACCGAGGCCACGAGGCCGAAGTAGAAGACGATCCGCGTGACCGGCTCGGTCCGGGTCAGGCGGCGGATGCCGACCTGGGCGATCGAGGCCAGCACCGCCGAGCCGAGGCCCACCAGGGCTGCCGGCTCGAAGACCCCGCTGCCGGGGCGCAGGATCAGCAGCAGGCCCGCGAAGCCGAGCAGCAGCACGCCCCAGAGCCGGCTCGGGATGCGCTCGCCCAGCCAGGCGCGCTCGACGAGCGGGATGAACAGCGGCATCGACTGGTTGAGCAGCACCGCGTCGGCGAGCCGCAGCCGCGCAATCGCGTAGAAGTAGCACGCGACCGCGGCGACGCCGGCCAGGCCCCGCACCAGGTGACCGCCGAGATCGTCGGTTTGGAGCGCCCGCCGGCCCTGGCGGACGAGCCACGGCAACAGGAACACCAGCATGATGAAGTGCCGGAAGAACACGATCGGCGCGTTCGCGAGCTCGCGCGCCGCCAGGCTCACCATCGCGGCCATCGAGGCGAAGAGCAGGGCCGAGACAGCCATCAGCAGCGCGCCGCGCCGGAGTTCGCTGCGGGGCTCGGGCGCGCTCGTCACGGGGCGAGATGATATGCGAGCTTGACAATAGTTTAGTAATGACTAAATTATAAACTATGGACCAGCTGCTTCAGGCCCTGGCGGCGCCGCGGCGGCGAGAGATCCTGCGGCTCTTGAGGCGGCGGGAGCGTTCGGCGGGGGAGCTCCACCGCGCGCTCGGGGACGTGACGTTCGGCGCCGTCTCGCAGCACCTCGGGGTGCTCGAGCAGGCCGGGCTCGTGAGCGCGCGCCGTGAGGGTCGCAGCCGCTTCTACGCCACGCGCGACCAGGGCTTGCAGCCGCTGCGGGAGTGGCTGGACGAGATGTGGAAGGACGCGCTCTCGCTGCTCAAAGAGCAGGCCGAGGCCGAGGAACGGGGCGAGCGCCCCGCGCGCGCTCCAGCCGAGAGACGAATGCCGCGGTCGCCTCGCCGCAGGCTCGCTCGCACGCAGAGGAGAAGAAGATGACCGGACTCGACTTCGTCCTGGACCGCACCGTCACGATCGTCGCCCGGCGCGAGACGGTCTTCCGCTACTTCACCGACTCCGGGCGCTTCGCGGCCTGGTGGGGCCAGGGGTCGACGATCGAGCCGAGGCCCGGCGGCGTCGTCCACATCCGCCACCCGAACGCCATCGTCGCCGGCGGGGAAGTCGTGGAGATCGTCCCTCCCGAGCGAATCGTCTTCAGCTACGGCTTCGAGTCGGGCCAGCCGATTCCGGTCGCTGCCTCACGCGTGACGATCACGCTCGAGGAAACCGCGAGCGGGACGCTCGTCAAGCTCCGTCACGAGCTGCCGAACGCGGAAGTGCGCGACGAGCACGTGCAGGGTTGGCGCTACCAGCTCGCGGTGTTCGCCAACGTGGTGGCGAAGGAGGCGCACGCCGGCACCGCCGAGCTCGCGGACCGCTACTTCGCCTGCTGGGGCGAGACCGACGCCGCGAAACGCCGGGCCGAGCTGGCCGCGATCGCCAGCGAGGACCTGAGCTTCCGCGATCCCTACTCCTGCACCTCCGGGATCGACGATCTGAACGCCCACATTGCCGCGAGCCAGCGCTTCATGCCCGGCGTCGTGCTCGCACGGCGGGGTGACGCACGCCAGTGCCAGGGAACGGCCCTCGTGGACTGGGTCGTCCAGGCGCCGGACGGGAGCGAGCGGGCAAAGGGTACGAACGTCTTCGAGCTGACGAAGGGCGGCCGCATCGCCCGCGCGACGGGCTTCTGGGCCTGAAGCCTTCGTGGCAACATGAGGTCCCGGAGGCGCCCTTGTTCGAGGTCGCGTACGAGACGACGTTCTGCGCCACGCACGTGCTTCACCGCGACGGGCAGCCAATCGAGCCGCAGCACGGCCACGACTGGCGGGTCGAGGTGGTAGCCGCTGGCGAGACGCTCGACAGCCTCGGCGTGGTCGTGGACTTCGAGCACCTGAAGCAGGCCGTGGCCGATATCTCGGCGCGCTTCCACTACGGCGACATCACGTCGCATCCCGACTTCGCCGGGCAAAGTCCGTCGGCCGAGGCCGTCGCCCGCTACTTCTTCCGCGAGGTGCGCCGCGCTCTCGGAGCGGAAGGCGATCGGCTCGTCCGCGTGCGCGTCTTCGAAGCGCCCGGCTGCAGCGCCACTTACGCCGAGTGAGGCACCGAAACGGCCGATTCCCTATCGGATTCCCGCGTGAGACACTATCCCCGCCCGTAGGAGGTACCAACATGAAGAGAACCCTCATCGCCGCCTTCCTGTTCATCGGCCTCGGTCTCGTGACACCCCAGGCGCAGGCGCAGACCGGGACCGCTCGCGGCAAGGTGCTGGACGCGCAGGGCCAGCCCATCCCCGACGCCAAGGTGCTGATCGAGTTCCAGGGCGGGGTCACGCGCAAGTTCGAGGTGAAGACGAACAAGAAGGGCGAGTTCATGCAGGTGGGGATGCAGCCCGGCCCGTACCGCTTCACGGTCAACAAAGAGGGCTACCAGTCGGCCGTGACCGAACTGCGCATCTCACTGGGCGATCCCACCCAGGTCCCCGACTTCACTCTGAACACCATGGCGCAGGCCGCGCAGCAGGCGGGCGGGGCGGAGGCGTCGGCCCTGCGCGGCGCCTTCCAGAAGGCCGTCGACCTGCAGTCCGCCGGCAAGATCGACGAGGCCGAGGCGGCGTACAAGGCCATCCTGGTGACGTCGCCGGACGTTCCCGAGGTTTACCAGAACCTCGGCCAGCTCTACCTGACGAAGAAGGACTACCCGGCCGCCGAGACCGCGTTCCAGAAGGGTCTCGAGCTGCGGCCCGACTCGGCGGACATGTCGACGCTGCTGGCGCGCGTCTACCAGGAGTCGGGACAGCCCGAGAAGGCGATGGCGCTCATCGAGAAGTCCGCGGGCGCCAACCCGCAGGACGCGAGGGCCCAGTTCAACCGCGGCATCTTCCTGCTGAACGCGAACAAGAACGAGGAGGCGATCGGAGCCTTCGAGGCTGCCATCAAGGCCGACCCCGCCATGGCCGAGGCCTACTACCGGCTCGGCGCGCTCATGGTGGGCCAGGGCAAGATCCCCGAGTCGATCCAGTACCTCGAGAAGTACCTGAGCCTCAACCCGACGGACACGCAGAACGTGGCGACGGCCCAGGGGCTGCTGAAGGCGCTCAAGAAGTGATCGCCGAGCGCGTGGCCGCCGTCCGGGAGCGGATCGCCCGGGCAGCGGAGCGCGCCTCTCGCCCGCCCGCGGACGTGACGCTCGTGGCCGTCAGCAAGACGCACCCGGCGGAGGCGGTGCGCGCGGCGTTCACAGCCGGCGTGCGCGACTTCGGCGAGAACCGGGTGCAGGAGGCCGAGCCCAAGATCGCCGGGACGTCCGACCTGGCAGGTGCGCGCTGGCACCTCGTCGGCCACCTGCAATCCAACAAGGTGCGCCGCGCGGCTGCGCTGTTCGGTCTGGTTCAGTCGATCGACTCCGTCGAGATCGCCGAACGCCTCGCCCGGGCGGCGGAGGAGAGCGGCCGCGAGGTGCGCGGCCTCGTCGAGGTGGACCTCGCGGGCGAGGCGACCAAGTACGGCCTCCCCGAGGCCGAGCTCTTGCCCGCGCTCCAGGCCCTGCGCGGACGGGCCGGCTTGCGGCTCGAGGGCCTGATGCTGCTGCCGCCGCTCCTCGAGGACCCCGAGGCGGTGCGTCCCTTCTTCCGGCGCCTGCGGGCGCTGCGCGACCGGGCGCTCAGCGAGGGTCTGCTCGCCGCGGGCGAGCTGTCGATGGGGATGAGCCACGACTTCGAGGCCGCGGTCGAGGAAGGCGCCACCCTGGTCCGCGTCGGGACCGCGATCTTCGGCGAGCGCCGCCAGGCGGCCTGACGAGCCGCGCCTCGCGCGCTCAGTGGTACCAGCGCGTGTGCTCGTCGCGGGAGGCGCGCGGGACCTCGCGCAGCCGGCTCGAGCGGCGGCGCCACCCGCGATAGGCGAGCTCGAACCGGGCCTTCGTCCAAAGGTCCCTGAGCGGAGTCCGGCGCATCGCGGCGAGGCTCAGCAATTGTGCCGCGAAGTGCGGGATGAAGCTGGACACCCCTCCAAGGAGGGCGAAGATGAGCGTTCCGCCCAGGGTCGCGTAGACGAGGTTTCGACCGCTCAGGGGAACCACGAAGTAGAGCAGCAGGTTCCGGGTCGGGAACGCGCTCGCCCAGGCGATGATCAGCGCGGAGACGACCGGCCAGATCCCCACGAATGGGTGTAGGCGCAGGCCGGGCCAGACCAGGGCAACTGCGCAGGTCACGCTGGCCGCCCCCGCGGCCAGTCCCAGGTAGCTCGCCAGGAACCGCACGGGCCCCCAGATCCGCACCAGGTCGCCGCCGAACCAGAACAGCGCCAGCGCGCCGAAGATCAGGCCGATCGCGTCCTGCTCGAAGAAGGCCCAGGTCACGAGGCGCCACAGCTGGCCTGCGAACACGAGAGCGGGGACGAGTGCCCCCGTTGCGACGACGCCCGCCACCTGAGCGCCCAGGATCGACGCGATCAGCATCGCGCCGATCAGCAGCGCGATCGACGCCGGCAGGCTTCCCCCGAGCAGCTGAAAGCGTCGGTCGAGCCAGCTCGCACGCGGTGCCATCACCGTTCATCGTAACCGCTTTCACGCGCCCCGCCGATCGGGGAGCGTGCATCCCGAGCCGCCGGGTCTACAATGGCTGGGTGACGAACGCGCTGGAGGCCTGCCGATGAAGCTCACACCGTCCGACGTCCAGAGACAGACCTTCAGCCAGCGCTTCCGCGGCCTCGACCCGGACGAGGTGCGCGCCTTCCTCGCCGCCGTGGCCGAGGAGATGGCGGCGATGCTGCGCGAGAAGGAGCAGGTCGAGCAGGAGCTGCGGCACCTCGAGCTGATCGTGGGCGAGCACCGCGAGCGCGAGGCGATCCTCAAGAACACGCTGCTCACCGCGCAGAAGGTCGCCGAGGACATCCGTGAGAACGCGCGCAAGGAGGCGGAGACGATCGTCAAGCAGGCCGACCTGCAAGGCGACCGGCTGCTCGACCTGGCACAGACCCGCGCCCACGATGTCGAGCGCGGCATCCTCGAGCTGCGCGGCCACCGCACGGCGCTGCGCACCGACATTCGCGCGCTGGTCACGCGCCTCACGCACCTGCTCGACCTCCAGGAGGAAGCCGAGGTCGAGGACAACCTGCGCTTCCTGAAGCGCCGCGAGGAAGCCTCCGGACAGTAGAGCGCGGTGGCCCTCGACCTGCGCGATACGGGCGAAGGCGTGACGCTGCGCGTGCGCGTGAAGCCGCGGGCCTCGCGCGACGCGATCGGCGGCGAGCAGGAGGGTGCGCTGGTCGTGCGCTTGAGCGCGCCGCCGGTGGAGGGCGCCGCGAACGACGCGCTCCAGCGCTTCCTGGGCAAGACGCTCGGCATCGCCCCGAGCGCCGTACAGATCCTGAAGGGACTCACGGGGCGCCAGAAGCTCGTGGCCATCGCCGGCCTCGACGCGGCCACCGCCCGGGAGCGGCTGGGCGCATGATCCAGGCCGAGCTGGCGGTCCGTCGGATCGGTCTCCTGGCGACGCTCGCGGGCCCGGCGCCGCGCACGGGTGCGGCGATGAGCGACCTGGCCCTGTGCCACGACGCCGCGATCGCGGTCGCGGGCGGCCGCATCGCCTGGGTGGGACCGGACGCGGACTTCTCCTCGGCCGCCGGCCTCCTTGAGGACGCCGAGGAGATCGACGCGCAGGGCACTGCGGTCGTCCCCGGGTTCGTCGACGCCCACACGCACCTGGCCTTCGCCGGCCTTCGCGACGACGAGATCCAGAAGCGCCTCGCCGGCGCGAGCTACGCGGAGATCGCCGCGGCGGGTGGCGGCATCGTGCGAACCGTGGCCGCCACGCGCGAGGCGTCGGTCGCCGAGCTCGCGGCGCTGGTGGCGGCGCGGCTCGACGAGATGCTGCTCTGCGGCACCACCACCGCCGAGGTGAAGAGCGGCTACGGTCTCGAGACGGCCGCCGAGATCCGCAGCCTCGAGGCGATCCGCCTGGCGGCCGAGCGGCACCCGGTCCGCGTGGTGCCCACGTTTCTCGGCGCGCACGAGGTCCCGCCCGAGCACCGGGCGACGCGCGACCGCTACGTCAGCCTGCTGATCGAGGAGATGATCCCGGCCGTCGTGGAGCGCAACCTCGCGGTGTTCGCCGACGTGTTCTGCGAGCAGGGCGTATTCAGCATCGACGAGAGCCGGCGCATCCTGCTCGCCGCCCGCGAGCGGGGGATGAAGCTCCGCATCCACGCCGACGAGCTCGCGGCGACCGGCGGCGCGGAGCTCGCGGGCGAGCTCGGCGCCCGCTCGGCCGACCATCTCGTCCACGTCTCGCCCGCCGGCATGCAGGCACTCGCGGCCTCGGGCTGCGTCGCGACGCTGCTGCCCACTGCGGCGTTCTACCTGCGGCTCGGCCGCTTCGCCCCCGCGCGCGAGCTGATCGCGGCCGGCGCCGCGATCGCGCTGGCTTCGGACGTCAATCCGGGCGGCGGGCTCTCGCCGTCGCTGCCCTTCGCGATGGCGCTCGCGTGCTTCGGCATGGGCCTGTCGCTCGAGGAAGCACTGTCGGCGGTGACCGTCAACCCAGCCTGCTCGCTCGACCTCTCGGGCGAGATCGGCTCGATCGAGACGGGGAAGCGCGCGGACCTGGTGCTGCTGCGCTCGCCCCGGCTGCTCGACCTCGTGCGGGTGGGAGTCCCCGCGATCCGGAGCGTGGTGAAGGACGGGCGCGTGGTCGTGCGCGACGGCCGCCTCGCCGCACCCGCTGTGGCTCGCGTCTGAGCGTGCGAGTCCGGGCGCTCTCGATCCACGCCGCCTTCGCCCGACGCCCCGCT
>DATEUE010000204.1:0-10399 GCA_035283305.1 Vicinamibacteria bacterium
CGGGCGCCTGGCGGTGAAGGCATGCTGACGACCGACGCCGGCAAGCCGCATACCCGGCGGACGCCGGTTCCCGCGCCGAGCGCGCCGGCGGCGGCCGCCCGCGTGCTGATCGTCGAGGACGACCGCGGCCTGCTCGAGGCCTACACGGACGTCCTGCTGGAGCGCGGCTTCGACGTGGCGGCGGCGGCGGATGGATCCGCCGCGCTGCGCGCGCTCGAGGCCATCCCGTTCGACGTCGTGCTGAGTGACGTGCTTCTGCCCGGCGCCACCGGCGTCGACATCCTGCGAACGGTCCGCGAGCGCGACCTCGACGTCCCGGTGGTGCTCGTGACCGGCAACCCCACGGTCGAGACCGCGGTGTCGGCCCTCGAGCTGGGCGCCGTGCACTACCTCACGAAGCCGGTTGCTACTGCGGAGCTGCTGCGCTCGGTCGAGCACGCGGTCCAGCTGCGCCGGCAGGCGACGGCCAGGCGCGAGGCGCTGCGCCAGCTGGGCCTCCGCGCCGGCCTAGTGGGAGACCCGGTGGGCCTCGAGGCGCTGTTCGACCGCAGCCTCGGATCGTTGTTCATGGCTTATCAGCCGATCGTGAGGACGCGCGACGGCTCGGTGTTCGGGTGGGAGGCGTTGCTGCGCACGCGGGAGGCCTCGGTCGCCGGCCCGCTCGCCTTCATCGACATGGCCGAGCGCGTCGACCGAATCCGCGAGCTGGGCCGAACCATCCGCGAACGCGTGGCGGTAACCGCCGGGCACACTCGCGGTGTCATGTTCTTCGTCAACCTGCACGCCGAGGACCTCGAGGACGAGGCGCTCTACGATCCCGCGTCGCCCCTGTCGGCCCTCGCGCCCGAGATCGTACTGGAGATCACCGAGCGCCACCCGCTCGAAGGCGTGCCCGACGTGTGCGAGCGCGTGAAGCGCCTGCGATCGCTCGGCTTCCGCCTGGCCGTGGACGACCTCGGCTCGGGCTACTCCGGGCTCGCGAGCTTCGCCGCCCTCGAGCCCGACTTCGTCAAGCTCGACCGCGGCCTGATCCATGGCATCGACCGCGAGCCGCTGAAGAAGAAGATCGTCGGGTCGATCGTCTCGGTGAGCCGCGACCTGGGCATCACCGTGGTCGCGGAGGGAATCGAGACGCCCGCCGAGCGCGACGCCGCGGCGGAGGCCGGGGCCGACCTGCTGCAGGGCTTCTTCTTCCGGCGACCCGAGGAGCTCCGCGCCGCCGAGAGCTTCACGGTGGGCGGAGCGCCGTCTCACTGACGCCCGGTCGCAACCCCCTCGCGAGGAAACCCGACGCGCCGACGGACAGGATTGGCTGCGGACGCAACACCGCCCGACGGCGTCTGCCGTTCGCTCCACGGAAGCGCACCGATGGTCCGTTCGACGGCAGACGAGGGCCTCACCGGCAAGATCTCCCGAAAACGCACACGGACCCGATCGCGTGCGGTCGCACAGCACATGCAATCCACTGTTGCCAATAGACTTATCCTTGAGATTGCCGCGGCAGGGCGCTTGCCCCTTGTCGGGGCGTGCGTTGGCTGGTACTGACGATCGCAATCCTCGGCTCGGCCCTGCCGGCGACGGCTGGAACAATCCGCCCGAAGGAGCGCAAGGAGGTCCACCGAACCTCCCGCGTGACCTACTACGCTGCCAAAGGGCACTCCGTCGACGTGAAGCGGACCGAAGCATTCCTCGATCGCCTGGCCGCCCTCTTCGGACCCACTCCCGACGGCTGGCGCGTCCAGTATCACCTCCACGATTCGAAGCACGTCGTCCACCCCGAATCGGGCCTGTCGGCGTACGGCGTGACCGACCTCGACACGCTACGAATCGACTCGGTCCGCGCCTATCACCCGCACGAGCTCGTGCATGCCATGACCGGGCGGCTGGGCCGCCCGCCGCTGGTCTTCGCCGAGGGGCTCGCCGTCGCGCTCACGAGCGAGGGCCGGTGGAGTGGCGGCGATCTCGACCAGGTAGCGCTCACGGCGCTCGCCGCGAGCCGCGGCCTCAGGCCCTTTCTCGACCGCTTCGCGGAGCAGAACCCGGAGGCCGCGTACGCGGTGGCCGGCTCGCTGGTCGGCTACCTGCTGGACCAGTACGGCGCCGATGCCTTCGTAGCGTTCCTGCGAGGATGCGACGTCGACTCCAGCCGCTACGAGGCGGCCTTCCAGCGCGCCTACGGCCGCACCGTCGCACGGGCGACGCTCGAGTGGCAGCGGTCCCTGCGCGAGGGGTCCCGTTCGGTTCGCGAATGGTACGACCCGGCGTCGTGGCCCCGTTCGCTCCGGCGCGAAACGACCGCTCTCGCTCTCGCGGCCACGCCGCGAGCGATCGGCGTCGCGGTCGTGGCCGAAGCCGCTCCGCTCGCACCCCGCGCGGAGGCTCTGGGCCTAAGCCACGTTCTCGACCTGCAGCCGACGTCCGCCGATGCGGGCGTTTCGCTCGATTCGGAGGCGCCTCGCTAGCCCCCTCAGATCCGAGAGTCGACCGAGCGCGCTTCGGGGCGGCCGAACAGGTATCCCTGCAGCAGATCGCAGCCCACCTGCATCAGCACGTCGCGCTCTGCCGCGGTCTCGACGCCTTCGGCGACGACGAGAATGCCCAGGTCGCGGCAAAGCTCGACGATCGACGTCACCAGCTTGCGCTTGGTCGCATGCTGGTCGAGACCGTGAACCAGGGATAGGTCGATCTTGACCAGGTCGGGCTCGAGAGACGCGAAACTCGAGAGGGCTGCGTATCCGGCCCCGAGGTCGTCGATCGCGAGGCGGAATCCGCGCTCGCGCAGGCGGCGACCGCGTTCCCTGAGGTCGCCCAGGCCCTCGAGCGACGCCCGCTCGGTGATCTCGAGCACCACACGGTCCGCGAACGAGGAGAGCGCATCCATGCCCTCAGCCAGCCCCCGGTCCATGAGCTCCAGCGGGTGGATGTTGACGAGCACGGCTTCGGGCAGCGTCGCCAGGTTCTGGGCGATCCGCTGTCGGATCGAGCGTCCCAGCTCGGGGATCTGGTCGAGCCGCTCGGCGACGTCCAGGAACGCGCTCGCCGAGTTCAGCTCGGAGTCCGTGGTGCGCAGCAGGGCCTCGTGTCCAAAGAGCTTCCCGGTCTCCGCCCAGATCACCGGCTGGTAGGCCATCCACATTCCCGCCTGCGCACGGGTGAAGGCCGTCTCGAGACCCGCGCGGTCCGCGATCAGGCGGCCGCCGCCCAGCTCGGCGACCGCCTGGCGACGCACGCTGGCGAGCCGCGCCAGCCCGAGCGCCTCGCTCAGGGTCGCGAGCAGCGTCGCTTCGGCGACCGGCTTCACCAGGTAGCTCAGGGCCCCGAGCGAGAGCGCCTCGACGGCCGTCGGGACGCTGGGGTTCCCCGTCATCAGGATCACCGGGGTGTCGAGGTGGCGTTCCCTCGCGGCGCGCAGCACGTCCACGCCGGTCGCGTCCGGCATCACGATGTCCGTGAGCACGATGTCGACGCTCGCCTGCCGCAGCAGCGCGATGGCGTCGAGCCCGCGCGCGGCCGGCAGGACCTCGTAGCCGGACTCGGTGAGCAGGGTGGTCAGGACCTCGAGCAGGCCGGTGTCGTCCTCCGCCACGAGGACTCGAGGCTTGTGGGTGACGCTGCTGGCGGTCATCTAGCCCTCCGGTCTGCATTCCCCGTGCGCTGTCCTCGAGTCACGACTCCCGGACTCCCGCGAGACCCGGCCCTTCGGGTGGCGCCGCGGGCCGGCCGATCAGGAAACCCTGCAGCAGCTCGCAGCCGGCGCGCACGGCCTCCTCTTTTTCGCTCGCCGTCTCGATCCCCTCCGCCACCACGGGAATGCCCAGATCCTTGCAGACGCCGGCGATCGAGGCGACGAGCCGGGCCCGCAACGGGTGCTTGTCGATGCCTTTCACCAGCTCGCCGTCGATCTTGACGAAATCGGGGACGAGTGCCGCGAAGCTCGTGAGGCCCGCGTAGCCGCCACCGAGGTCGTCGAGGGCGATGCGGAAGCCCAGCTCCCGCAGGCGCGCAACCCGGTCGGTCACGTTGCGGACGTTGTCGAGGTGAGCGCGCTCGGTCACCTCCAGGATCACGTCGGGAGCGAACCGGGAGAGCGGGGCAGCGGCGTCGAGCAGGGCGTCGTCGTTCAGCTCCAGCGGGTGGAGGTTCACGAATGCGAGGCCGGGAACAGCGTGCCGGGCCAGCGTCTCGCCTACCGACACGCGGATGACCCGGCCGAGATCAAACAGGCGACCGAGCCGCTCGGCGGCCAGGAACAGGGATCCCGGGTGCGGGAACAACGGCTCGCCGCAGCGCACGAGCGCCTCGCTTCCGAAGCCCGAGCCGTCCGAGTGCACGATCGGCTGATACACCATGTGCAGGGACTTCAAGGCCCGCGCGAAGGCCGCCTCGAGCCCGATGCGGTCCCCGATCAGGTGGTCGCTCTCGCCCTGGGCGTGCAGGGCGTCCCGCTTGAGGCGCGCGAGCAGGCCCAGCCTGACGGCTCGGCGAGCCGTCTCCACCAGCTTCTCGAGCGGCACCGGCTTGATCAGGTAATGCAGCACGCCGTGGTCGAGCGCCTCGCTCACGCCCTCGAGCGACGGATCGCCGGTGGTCAGGACCACGGGCAGATCCACGTCGTGCTCGCGCACGGCCCGAAGCACACCCAGGCCGTCGAGTCCCGGCATTCGGATGTCGGAGATCACCGCGTCGAACGCGCCCGAGGCGAGCGCCGCGATCGCATCGCGACCGCTGGTGCAGGCGGTGACGGTGAAGCCGGCGCCGCTCAGAATGTCGCTGTTGACGGCGAGCAGCTCCGTCTCGTCGTCGACCAGCAGGATGCGTGGTTTCGTCTCAGGCATCCGCTCGCGTCCCCGGTTCCGGCCGATCGAGGGCCTCGCGTACCGCGCGAATCAGCCGGTCGCTCGTGAAGGGCTTCTCCAGCAGAGCCACGCCGTCTGCCAGGATGCCCGAGCGCGAGATCGCGCCTTCCGTGTATCCCGACATGTAGACCACCCGGATGCCGGGGCGAAGCACTCGCACCTCGTCCGCGAGGTCCTTGCCGCCGAGCTTCGGCATCACGACATCGGTGAGCAGCAAGTCGACCGCGCCCGCGTGTGCCCGCAACACCTCGAGGGCCTGCTCCCCATGGCCCGCCGGGAGCACCTTGTAGCCGTGTTGCTCGAGAACCTCCAGGATCATCTCGCGCAGGGCCGCCGAGTCCTCCACCAGCAGCAGCGTTTCATCGCCGCACGGCACGGGCGCCGCTGGCGCCGGCTGCACCGCGTCGGTGGCGTGCGCAACCTCGTCCACGCGCGGGAGATAGACCTTGAACGTCGTGCCACGCCCCGGCTCGCTGTACAGCCAGATGTACCCGCCGCTTTGCTTGACGATGCCGTACACCGTGGCCAGGCCGAGGCCCGTCCCCTCGCCTCGGGGCTTGGTGGTGAAGAACGGCTCGAAGGCCCGCTGCTGTGTCTCGGCGTCCATCCCCGTTCCGCTGTCCGAGATCGCGAGCATGACGAAGCGACCGGCAAGGGCCGGGGGATGGGCCGTGGCGTACGCGTCGTCGAGCTCGGCGTTTGCCGTTTCGATGGTGAGACGGCCACCTTTGGGCATCGCGTCGCGAGCGTTGACGATCAGGTTGAGCAGCACCTGCTCGATCTGGGTCGGGTCCGCGTTGACCAGACCCAGGCCCGCGCCGGGACGGACCTCGCTCTCGATGTCCTCGCCGAGAATGCGCTCGAACATGTTTTGGAGATCCGCAGCGACCGTGTTGAGGTCCAGCAGCCGCGGCTGCTGGACCTGCTTGCGGCTGAAGGCCAACAGCTGTCGGGTGAGCCCGGCCGCGCGCTCGGCTGCCTGCAGCATGTGCTCGAGCCGTCGTCGCGACGGGTGGCCCTCAGGGATCTCCTTGCGAGCCAGCTCACCGTGACCGGTGATCACTCCCAGCACGTTGTTGAAGTCGTGGGCCACACCCCCGGCCAGCCGGCCGATCGCCTCCAGCTTCTGCGAGCGGTGGAGCGCTTCCTCGGCCTTCGCCTGCTTCTCCTCGGCCAGCTTGCGGCCCGTGACGTCCTGGAGCTGGCAGACGAGATACAGCGGATCGCCGGCCGCGTCACGCACCTGTGACGCGCTCCACGTCACCCACAAGGCCGCCCCTGATCGGTGCAGGCAACGGACCTCCCTCACGGACGCCAGCGGGTCGACGCCGAGCAATTGCCGCATCAGGTCGCGGTCGCTGTGGACCTCGTCGGGGTGTATGATGCCCTGGAGGCTCATGCCGAGCAACTCGTCCTCGCGGTAGCCGACCAGCCTGCACAAGGCGGGGTTGACCTGGAGGCAGCGGCCGTCGGCCGCCACGAGCGCCATGCCCGTCGCCGCGTGCTCGAACGCCGCGCGCAGCTTCTCCTCGCTCAGCCGCAGCGTCTCCTCGGCCCGATGGCGCTCGGTCAGGTCCATGGAGAGGACGCAGATTCCCTCGGGGGCGGGCTGGATCTTGAGAGAGAACCATCGCTTCGAGCCGTCGGGATAGGTGAACTCGTTCTCCACGCTCTGCGGCTGCCGGGTCTCCATGCAGATTCGCAAGCGCCCGAACACGTCGGTCGTCTCGATCCCGGGATAGCAGTCCATCATGGTTCGGCCGACGAGTTGCTCCTTGACCTTTTGCGCGTGCAGGGCCGCGGCGTCGTTCAGGTAGGCATAGCGCCATTCTCGATCGATGACCTGAAACCCCTCCGTCATGCAGTCCAGCACCTCGCGGTAGCGTGCGTCGCCCCCCCGCGCCATCGTTGGCGCCGCAGGATCTTCGCCGCCGCCTTCTGGCGGATGCCTGTCGCCGGGCACACGAACCCCCTCACCTGAAGGAACGCCGGAGCACGCCGGAGCGAACAGTCTGCTAGCTGGAAGTCGGCACGAGCGCCCGCAGCTCACCCTTCAGTGCGCTCGCCGAGATAGGTCGCCTTCTTGCGTCCCGGTTCAGCGCCCGTGCGAAGAAGGCCGCGACAGGCTCAGGGCAGGCCGGCGCCCATTCCCTCAGGTCGTGCAGGCGCGCCTGGCGGACGTTGTCGAGCGTTCGTTGCAGCCCCTGAGCCCGGAAGGGATGGCCCCCGGCGATCAGCTCGAACAGGACCAGCGTCAGGCCCCACAGATCCTGCAGCGGGCACGGCGGGTCGCCCGCGAGCACCTCGGGAGAGATGTAGAGGGGCGTTCCCGCGGGTCCCCAGCTCCGCGTCGACACGCTCTCCGCGAGCTGGAGCCACGGCCGCTCGACGTGGTGCATGGCGACTTCGGCGACCGAGGCTCCGACCAGCCGCGCGAGGCCGAAGTCGAGCAGCTTCGGGTGGGACTCGCCGTCGAAGCCGATGTTGCTCGGCTTGACGTCGCGGTGCAGCAGACCCCGGCGGTGGATGGCGTCGAGCGCGTCAGCGAGCTCTATGCCGAGCCGCAGCGCCTGATCGACCGGCCAGGGGGAGCGCAGCCTTCGGGCGAGCGTGCCCCCGGCGAGGTGCTCCACGACGAGGAACGGCAGACCTTGCCAGCTTTCGACGCCGTAGATCACGGCGACGGCCGGGTGGCTGACGGCGGCCATCGACCGGGCCTCCTGGCGCAGGCGCTCGGTCGCCCCCTGGGAGACTCGCGGCAGCGTCTTCACCGCGACGCTACGCTCCAGCCCGCGGTCGAGAGCGCGGTAGACGAGTCCCATCCCGCCCTGGCCGAGCCGCTCCTGGAGCTCCAGCTTCCCGAGCAGGATCCGCGGCAGCGGTGCGACCACGAGCGGCGCGCCGCACCCGCATAGCTCCTGCTCCGAGGGGTGCACCGAACGGCAGCGCGGACACTCGGTCGCGGGCAGTTCCTCTTCGTCCGGCCGGTGCGAGCCGGGGCGCAACGTGTCGTGGAGCCCCTTGTTCTCGAGAGCGAGGGCGACCGACTGGCAAAGGCCGGCGATCTCCCACCGCTCGTCCTCGCTGAAGAGCGTCTCGTTGCGTTTGGCGCTCAAGGCGAGGAGCCCGGCGCTGTCGCCGTCCGCCTCGCCGAAGGGCACCAGCAGCGCCGTCTGCGTGTCGACGACCCAGCGCTGGTCCTCGATCGGCAGCAGCGCGAACACGGAGTCCGGGTCGCAAGGATCGGTGGACAAGGACGTGGGCTCCGCCGCCGTGAGGACGTGAAGCGCCGAGTCGCCGCGCAGCGGGCGCACCTGCCCCGCGAGCGGCACGAACCAGCGGCGGTCGCGCGCGGCCACCAGCAGCGCCGCGGCCTCGACCTGCAGCTCGCGCGCCAGCTCCGAGAGCAGCGCCTCCGCCGCTTCGCGCGTGGTGTCGCCATGGCGGATCGCCTGCCCCGCTTTGAGCCGCAGCCGCGGCCAGTCCGCCTGGGACCGCTCGAATACGAGGTCGAGCCGGCGGGTGATTGGACCTCGCGACGTGAGGAGCAGCAGCCCCGCCACACCCGTGCTCAGGAGCAGCAGGCCTTCTGGTCCGGAGACCAGCACGGCCAGAGGCTGCTCGCGTCGCGCATACAGGTAGAACGCGAGCGCGACGAGCGGGGCGGCCATGAGCACGGACAGCGTCGTTCGCGCCAATAGATAGCGAGCCGCGCGGCCGAGCAATGGTCGGACCGCCAGCAGGCGCTGGGCGACCACCGAGTGGGCGGTCATCACGGGCACGCAGAGCAGCGGTGGGAACAGGAGCAGCGACCCGATCGCCGTGGCTGTGGGCTGGTCCATGAAGCGCCGGAAGGAGGGCACGAGCGCTTCGGCCAGGATCTCGAGCACCATGGGCCCGAGGCCCAGGGCCAGTCCCAGTCCGAAGCGTGCCACCCGCCGCCTCTCGCCAGGTGCGGCGGAACGGCTGCGCAGGAAGCAGAGGGGCAGTGCAGGCGCGGCCAGGGCCGCGATCAGGCCCCAGTAGGCGAAGGCCTCGCGCCCGGAACTGCCGACGGCCAGGGGGCGGGGCGGCTCGGCCAAGGCCCCGAGGGACACCGCCAGGTTGAGCAAGAAGATGGCCACGCCGGCCACGGCCGTCAAGCCGATCGCGAGGCGGATCAGCCGTTCGGTCCGCTCGAGGTGGAGCACGCGCGGGAAGGAGCGGACGAAGCTCCACAGGCAGAACGGCAGGAAGGCCTCGACCTGCGTCATGTGCCACCACGGGCGGCCCAACCATTGCCAGCCGCGACTCACCAGGAGATCCTCCGCCGGGCCGGCCGCGAACGCGGAAGCGATCGCGATGAGCACTCCGGCCAACCAGAGGGCGCGCTGGTCGCGGAACCCGCCCCGCACCAGCCAGATCGCCGTGCCGCCGAACGAGAGTATCGCCGCTCGCTCCCAGATCCCGGCCGACGCCGAGGCGCCTCGGGCGCCGAACAAGAGGCCGACGAGGCCGAAGAGAACCTGGCACGCGCCCAGCCCCAGGATGAGCCACAACCACAAAGGCGCGCGTCGAAGCGGCGAGGTTCGCTCGAGGACCGTCGCGCGTTGCGTCGTTTCGCTCCCGGAGTCGGCGATCGTTCGAAGCGCGCGCACGACGCCGCGCTGCCCGTCCGGCAGGATCCGCTCGGCGCTGGACCAATCGACCGCCTCGCCGTCCGCCACGGCGCCCGCGATGCGCGCCAGGATCCGGTCGGTGCGGTCAGTCAGCGCCCATCTCCTCGGCGAGGCGCAGCAACGCGCGATGAACCGCCATTCGGGCGGCGTCGGGGCTGGGCCGACCCGTGGCGAGGGCGATCTGCGAGTAGTTGTAGCCCAGGTCCAGGCGCGCGATCACCAGCTCGCGGTCCTCGGCGCGCAGGCGATCCATCGCCCGGTGGAGGCGTTCCTCCTGCTCCCGGCTCAGCAGGCGGGCGAGTGGCGACAGTCCGGCTTCGGCGGCGAGGTCGGCGCCGTCCATGGGAACATGCAGCGGGCGCCGCCCGTGGCGCCGGAGCTCGTCTAAGACGCGATTGCGGATGGCCTGGCGCAGATACGCGCGGAGCGCATCACGCCTTCGCGGCTCAAAACGGTCGAGGTGCCGGAGTGCGCCGACGATCGCGTGCTGCACGAGGTCGGCGGTATCGGAAAGGTCGCGCACGCCACCCGGCAATCGCCCGTGCGCCCAACGCCGCAACGACGGCAGCAGCCGCGCGAAGAGCCCGTCGAGGGCGTCGCGGTCGCCGTCTCGCGCTCGTCGAAGCAGCGCGAGCGTAGTCGTCGAACCTCCCGACGCCTGCGGGTCCGGAGAAGATGAAGGCTCGATGCGGGCCCGGTATTGGATCGCCACCCTCCCCGGCCGGGAGCATATGAGTCACACGTGCACGTTGTCAATGAGGGGCCGAGCTGTGCTCAGTGTGTGCTCGTCGAGCTCCGCGCCAAGGACGACCGCGATTGCGCGCACGCTCTCCAGGCGCTCGGGGTCCATCTCGCCGGTCACGATGCCGTATCGCTCGAAGCGCT
>DATEUE010000205.1:0-9483 GCA_035283305.1 Vicinamibacteria bacterium
CCCAGGAACTCCCGGCGGGTCACCTTCTGGCGCTTGGGCATGCTTGCTCCTCCCTAGGACGTCTTCACGCCGGCTTCGGCCAGGTACTCGCGCATGGTCTTGGCGTAGTGCGGGAACGCGACTTCCGGCTCCTCGATCTCCGGGTGCCACTTCTTCTCCCACTCGAAGCAGTAGAAGCCGCGGTAGCCCGCCTGCGCGAGCACCCGCACCTGGTCGCGCACGGGCACCTCGCCTGTGCCCGTGAGCACGTAGCGCCTTTCGGCTCCCTCCGGCTTCGAGTCCTTGAGGTGGGTGTGGCGCACGTAGCGGCCCAGGCGCTTCCAGGTTTCGGCGGGGGACTCCTTGCCGGCCACGAAGGTGTGGTGGGCGTCCCACAGCAGAGCGAAGGAGTCGGAGCCGACGCGGGTGAGGATCGCTTCGAGGTCGGCCGAGCGCGTGAAGTCGCCGTGCGACTCGATGATCACGGTGACGCCGGCGGCCTTCGCGTAGGCAGCCATCGCCTGGAAGCCCTCCACGACGCGCTTCATCACTTCTTCCTTCGGCTCGTCCGGCGGCAGCTTGTCGCCGAACATCCGCACGTAGGGGACCGAGAGCGCCTGCGCCAGGTCGATGAAGCGGCGTCCCTCGTCGAGCTGCTTGTCGCGGACGGCCTTCTCCTTCTCGTGCATCCGGGACGAGGCGCCGAGGTCGCTGATCACGATCCCCAGTGCCGCCAGGTGCCGCTTCGTCTCGGCGAGGCGCGAGCCCTGTAGCTCCGGGACCTTCGGCAGGTCCATTTCGCCCGCGACACCCCGCAACTCGATGCCCGCGTAGCCGAGCCGGTCGGCGTTCTCCAGGATCGCCTTCCAGCTCCAGACAGGGCAGCCGAGCGTCGAGAACGCGATCGGCAGGCGCTTCGGGCGCGTCTGCGAACGCAGGATGGCCGGCGCCGCGATGGAAGCGGCGAGGCTCGAAAGGAACGTGCGGCGGGCAAATGCGGGCATGAGGCCTCCTCGGGGATGACGGGCGAATTATAGGCATGGGTGGATCGGCCCGACCATAGATCGTAGGATCGACGTTCGACATCCGGAGGCACGACCCTGGCCGAGATACGACCCTTCGCCGGCATTCGCTACCGAGGCCGAGAGCTCGCTCGCGTGCTCGCCCCGCCCTACGACGTGATCCCGCCGGGATATCGCGACGAGCTCTACGCGCGCGACCCGCACAACATCGTGCGCGTGGTCCTGAACCGCGAGCCGGGCGACCGTGGCTACACGGAAGCGGGAGAAGCGTACCGGCGCTGGCTGGCCGAGGGTGTTCTCGCCCCCGATGAGGCGCCCGCGCTCTACCTGCTGGAGCAGGCCTTCGCGGCGGGCTCGGGGACGCTGCGGCGCCTCGGCCTGCTGGCGCGCTTCAGAGCGGAGGACGCTGAGCGCCGCGTGATCCTGCCGCACGAGCACACACGCGCCGCCGCGAAGGAGGACCGCTGGCGCGTGCTGCTCGCCACGCGGGCCAACTTCAGCCCGATCTTCCTGATGTTCCCCGACCCGCAGCGCCGCTTCGGGACGCTCGCCCTGGAAGCGATGGCCCTGCCGCCGCAGGCCTTCTACACCGACGACGGCGGGGTCGCGCACCGGCTGTGGCGGATGAGCGACCAGGCGACGATCAGCCGCTTCCAGGCCCTCCTGGCCGGCCCGAAGGCGTACATCGCGGACGGCCACCACCGTCACGCGACGGCGCTACGCTACCGCGACGCGAACGGTCCCGAGGGTGCGTGGACCTTCGGCTACTTCACGCCGATGGGCGTGCCGGGGCTGCTGGTCGAGCCCTACCACCGCATCTTGTCGGAGGGTCCGTCGCTCGACCGGGCGGCGCAGAAGCTCGGATCTCGCTTCCGCGTCTCGCGCGCGCCCGACGTGGCGCAGGCGGCGGCGAGTGCCGCACAGTCGAAGGCGGGCTACGCCTTCGCGCTCGCCGAGCCGGGCCATGGCGCCCTCGTGGTCGAGGCAAAGCCGGGCGCGAAAGCGCTGCTCGACTCCGCGGCCGCGCCGAGCCTGCGGGCGCTCGACACCTTCTTGCTGCACCACGCGGTACTCGGCCCGCTGCTCGGGGTTCCGGATACGGCCGTGAGCTACGTGCACTCGCAGGCCGAGGCGGAGGCGGCGGTCGCCAGGGGAGAGTGCCGTCTCGCCGTGCTGATGCGTGCGACGCCGGTCCAGCAGATCGTGGACGTGGCCGAAGCGGGGGAGTCGATGCCGGCCAAGAGCACGTTCTTTCATCCCAAGCTTCCCTCCGGCCTCGTGATCCACCCGCTGGCCGGCTGAGCCAGGAACCGCGCCTTTGGCCCTGCCCCTGCCTCCGTTCTTCGACGAGAGCGCCGTCGCGCGTGTCTACCGCGTTCCCTACCAGGTGCGCGCTGCCGAGGCGCGTGAGTGGGCACGCCTGTACGGCCTCCGCCCCGCCGCGGAGGATCGCGAGCGGGTGGCGCTGCTACTGATCGACGTGCAGAACACGTTCTGCCTGCCCGAGTTCGAGCTGTTCGTCGCCGGCCGCTCGGGTCGCGGGGCGGTTGAGGACGCCGCGCGCATCGCGAAGCTTCTCTACCACCGACTCGACCGAATCACCCAGGTGGTGGCGACGCTCGACACCCACGCGGCGGCGCAGATCTTCCATCCGGTGTTCTGGCTCGACGAGCGCGGCGAGCACCCGGCACCGCACACGCTGATCCGCCTCGAGGACGTGGAGAGCGGGCGCTATCGCGTGAACCCGGCGATAGCACCCTCGCTCGAGACACGCAAGGGCCTGGACGTCGCGTCCTGGGGCCGCTACTACGCGCGGCGCCTCGCCGAGGGAGGCAAGTACCCGCTCGTGGTGTGGCCCTACCACTCGATGCTCGGCGGGATCGGCCACGCGCTCGTCTCGGCCGTAGAGGAGGCGGTCTTCTTCCACAGCGTCGCACGGCAGGCCCCGACGCGCCTCGAGATCAAGGGCCGCCACGCGCTCACCGAGAACTACTCGGCGCTGCGGCCCGAGGTGGGCGAGGACGAGACGGGCGCGCCGCTCGTGCCTGCGAACCGTGACCTCGTCGACCACCTGCTGGGCTTCGACGAGATCCTGGTGGCCGGCGAGGCCCGCAGCCACTGCGTGGCCTGGACGGTGGACGACCTGCTGCGCGAGATCCAGGCAAGCGATCCCGCCCTCGCCCGCAAGGTCATCCTGCTCGACGACTGCGCCTCGCCCGTCGTGGTCCCGGGCGTCGTGGACTTCACCGAGGCTGCCGAGGCCGCCTACGCGCGTTTCGCCGCGGCCGGCATGCGCCGCGCGCGATCCACGGAGCTGGCCTAGTCGAGCAGGCCGTCGGCGATGGCTTCCAGGAGGACGCCCGGGCGGTTGGAGCCGACGCCGTAGAGATCGAAGCGGGCGAGCTCGCGCAGCTCCTCCGGCTCGTCCACGACCCAGGTGGCGAGCTTGATGCCCGCGGCGTGGACGCGGGCGACCAGCGCATCGCTCAGCTGGCTCTTGTGAGGCAGCACGACCTCGGAGCCGGAGGCGCGCGCGTCCGCGATCACCTCGTCGGCGGAGGTGCGGCCGAAGATCCGGCCGCGGCTGATGTCCGGGGCGAGCTGCCGCAGCCGCACGATCGCGCGCTGGTCGAACGAGATCAGTGCCACCTTGTCGGCCATTCGCGAGCGGCGGACCTCGGCCACGGCGATCGCCTCGATGCCGCCAGTCTCGTCAGCCGTGACGGACTCGGCCTTGATCTCGACCATCGCGCGCGCGCGGTCGCGCAGCAGCGCGAGCGCCTCGGCCAGGGTCGGCACGCGCTCGCCCGCCCACTCGCTGCCGAAGCGGTTCGGGTATCCGGCCGAGACGGCGCGCACCTCGGCGAGCGTCATGTGCCGGACGTCACCGCGGCCGTTCGTGGTGCGCTCGAGGCTCGCGTCGTGGATCACGACCGCGTGCCCGTCGCGCGTGAGCTGGATGTCCAGCTCGACGGCGCTGACGCCGAGCTCGAGCGCACCCGCGAACGCGGCGAGCGTGTTCTCGGGGCGGTGCGCCGAGTCGCCCCGGTGGGCGATCACGAGGGGCGGCGTGGGCAACTGGGCTAGGCCTTCTTGTGCAGCCGTTCCCTGAAGGCCGGCAGCCGGTAGATCTGCGCGTCGAGGAACACGCGCAGCAGCTCCTGGTCCAGCTGCCCGGCCTGTGCTTCCGTGGACAGGATCTCCAGTGCCCGTTCTTCGGTGGCCGCGGGCTTGTACGGCCGGTCCGTGGCCACGAGCGCGTCGAAGATGTCCGCGATCGTCATCATCCGCGACTGCGGCTTGATGTCCACGGCCTTGAGGCCGCGCGGGTATCCCGTGCCGTCCAGCTTCTCGTGGTGGGCCCAGGCGATCTCCGGGATGCTGCGGAACTCGCCCGTCCACGGCAGCTTCTGCAGGAACTCGTAGGTGTGCGAGACGTGGCTCTGGATCTTCCGGCGCTCTCGCTCCGAGAGACTGCCCTTGCGAATCGAGAGCACCTCGACCTCTTCCTTGCTCAGGTAGGGCCCCTCCGCCCACTCTTCCACCGGGAACTGCTCCTCGTCGGGGAAGTCCGGGAAGGTTCGCGCGGGCAGGCTCATCATCGCGCGGAAACTCTCCTCTTCCACGATCGTCGGCTCGTTCGCGGCCATCACCGCGTCGCGCACGCGTTCCGCCTCGCCGCGCCGGCGCTGGTACTCGGCCTCGATCTCCAGGAGCGCGTCGCCCTTGCGGCCGGATTCGAGCGCCGCGAGGCGCGCGCGCAGGTAGTCGGCCTCGATCGCCTTCAGGATGTAGGCGAAGCGCTGCCGGATCGCGATCGTCTGGCTGGCGTAGAGCTTCTTCTCCTTGCGCAGGTACTTCTCCTGCACCGCCACCTTGCCGAAGTCGTGAAGCAGGGCCGCGTAGCGCAGCTCCTCGACCTGGTCGCGCGTGAAGCGGAGGTCCGCGAGTGGCCCGACCGACATCGCGTCGACTTTCTCGATCAAGCCCACCGTCAGGATCGCCACGCGCTCGGAGTGGCCGGAGGTGACAGGGTCGCGCTTCTCGACCGCGGCCACGGCCGCGTGTACGAACGTCTCGAACAGCTTGCGCATGCGCTGGATCAGGTCGGCGTTCTCGAAGGCCACCGCGGCCTGGCTGGCGAGCGACTCCACGAGGTTTCGATCCACCGTGGTGAAAGACACGACCTGCTCGTCGACCAGCGACACGGCCTGGAGCACCGTCGCTGGGTCCTTCTTCTTGTTGATGAGCTGGACGACGCCAATCACCAGGTTGTGGTGGTCGCGCATGGGCACGACCAGCACCGACTTGGTGCGATAGCCCGACTTCTCGTCGAACGAGCGACTGATGCGGTACGGAGTGCCCTCGGGCAGATGGTAAGCGTCGGGCACGTTCACCGGCGCTCCGCTGAGCGCCACGTGGCCGGCGATCGACGTGTCGTCGAGGGGCACCGTGAACTCTTCGAAGCCCACCGCCACGCTGTCGTTCTGTGCGAGCTTGAAGCGCAGGCGATCGCCGTTTCCGTCGCCCGTCTCCTGCGCCCGCTCGACCAGGTACAGGCTGCCCGCGTCCGCGCGCGTGATCTCGCGGCACTTGCTGAGGATCAGCTCGAGCAGGCGGTCGATGTCGCGCTCGGCAGACAGCGCTACCCCGATCTTGTTGAGCTCGCTGAGCTCCTCGCCGCGGCGACTGTAGGCTCGCTCGAGCTGCCCGATCGCGTTGCGCTTGCCGAGGACGTCGATCGCCCGCTCCAGCTTGCGCCGCAGGCGCAAAGGCGTGATCGGTCGCAGCAGCAGGCTGTCCAGCAAGGGCAGCCGCCGCAACACCTCGTCGCCGTCGGCCGGGTCCGCGACCGCCACGATCACCGCCTTGTCCGACCCGCCGGCGCGCAGCCAGGCCTCGGTTGCTTCCTGCTCGGCCTCGACTGAGCGCGGGTCGGCCAGCACCATGACGCCGGCGCTGCGCCCGTCGAGCACGGATTGGAGCGCCGCGAGCGAGTGGACCTCGTCGGCCCGGAGGCCGGCGGGCAGGTCCCCTGCGAGGATCTCGCGTGTTTTGCCCCAGATCAGCAGGTGAGTCATGGGCTTTCAGGGGAGGGACGACTGAAGCGTAACACAGGGCGGGGGCTCACGCGGTGGCGAGCGAGGGGAGCTCGCGCGGATCATCGAGGATGCGGTCCGGGCCCGCCGCGCGCAGGGCGACCGGATGGAAGCCCCAGCTGACTCCGGCCACCCGCACCGCCGCGGCGCGCCCGGTCGTGACGTCCGTCGCCGAGTCGCCGACCATCCACGCGTCCGCCGCGGCGATCCCGAGCTCGGCCAGCAGGGCGAGGAGGCCGGCCGGGTCGGGCTTGCGTGCGGGCACGTCGCCCGCGCCCAGGACTCGCGCGAAGCGGGCCGCGACGCCGAGGCCCTCCAGGATCGTCCGGCTCATGTCACCCGGCTTGTTGGTGAGCACGGCGAGCGCCGGGCCCGGCGGTCCGAGGGCCGCGAGCGCCTCGGCCATGCCCGGGTAGAGGCGCGTCGTGTCGAGCAGCCGCTCGCGATAGCAGTCGAGATACACGGCGAGGACCTCGTCGACCGGCAGCGCGAGCCCCGCCTCCGCGAGCGAGCGCTCGACGAGCAGACGGGCGCCCTCGCCGACGAAGCCGAGGATGCGCACGAGCGGGATCGCGGCGGCGCCGGGGTGAAGCTGCTGGAGCGCCGCGTTGACCGAAGTCCCGATGTCGCGCGAGGAATCGACGAGGGTGCCGTCGAGGTCGAGGACGAGGAGCCGCGCCACGCTATCCCGGACCCACGTAGCCGAGAGCGCGCAGCCGCTCGCGCGTCGCCGCGTCGAGCTCGCCGAGCGACTGGCCGGGCGGGAGGATGAGCCAGAGGCGGACGGGTGACGCGGCCGATACGGGAGGCGCGAAGAGCCGCAGCCCGCGGTCCCGCTCGGTCTCGGACTCGATGTCCGGCAGCCGGTAGGGCAGCGCCTCCGGGTGCTGGCCGCCCTCGCCGATCGCCATGTCGAGCGGCCGCAGCGGGCGGCCGTCGCGCGTGCCCGAGAGCACGACGGGCGCCCCGATCGGCCGCACGGTGAAGGCGATCTCGCGCGGCGCCCCCTCGCGGGGCTGCAGCAGCAGGTCGACCGAGCGCCCGTTGCCGCCCACGATCGAGCGCTCCTGCGGCCCGAGGCCGGTGAGCTCGATGGCTTCGAGCCAGCCGCGCGTCTCGAGCCGTAGCGCCAGGCGGCTCGTGCCGCAGGCCTGCAGCACGTAGCGGAACGGGTTCTGCGACATGCCGGCCTCGACCTGGGCCTTGCGCAGGCGCACCCGCTCGGGGCTCTGGGCGGCGACGCTCGTCTTCTCGCGCGGGTCGCGCCGCAGGTCGAAGAGCAGCTCGTCGTCGTCGGGGCTGAAGCGGCGGATGTACTTCTCGTCCTCCGTGCGCACGCCGTGAGCCACGAAGCCGCGGTGGCTGATCTCGGCGAGCGCAGGACGCGGCGCCTCGTCGCGCTCGAGCGCGCGCTGCAGCGGCCGGCCGGCGAGATCGGGCGAGAGCGCCAGCTTCATCGCCTCGAGCACGGTGGGCGCCACGTCTATGCCCTGCACCTGGCGCGCGACGCGCGTGCCTGCGCTGCGGTTGCCGGGGAACTTCACGACCAGCGGGACCCGGATCAGCTCGTCGAACAGGCTGCGGCCGTGGAGCCAGAGCCCGTGGTCCTGGAATTCCTCGCCGTGGTCGGCCAGGAACACGACGAGCGCGTCGTCGTAGAGACCGAACGTCTTCAGCTCGCGGACGAAGCGGCCGAACTCTCGGTCGCCGAACGCGATGTCTCCGTCGTACTGGGCGATCATGCGCTCGCGGTCGAGCGGCTCCTTGTAGTCGGTGCGCGGGTCGCGGGCGGGATGCGCCTCGCTCGCGTGCGGCTCGAACATGCGGTCGAAGGGCGCGGGCGGCGCGTAGGGCACGTGCGGGTCCATGGTGTGGACGTACAGGAAGGTCGGCAGGCCGCGCCGCGAGCGCAGGAACGCGAGTGCCTGGTCGACCACGACGTCGGCGCCGACCAGCTTGCTGCGTGTGTCGTCGTCGCCGTGGAGGCCCGCGAACAGGTCGAAGCCGCGATCGAAGGCGGACTCCGCGCCGTAGATCACCGAGTTCGCGATCGCGGCTCCGGTGGCGAAGCCCTGCGCGTCGAGCCGCTGCGCGATCGTCACCTGCGACGGATCGAGCGGATCGCGCAGCTGCACCGCGCGGTGCTGGCCGGGCAGGTGCGACGTGAGGATCGACGCGACCGAGGGCTTGGTCCACGAGGCGTGCACGACAGCGGTCTCGAAGACGACGGCGTCGCGGGCGAATGCGTCGAGCTCGGGGGTCGTCTGGCGCTCGTAGCCGTAGACTCCGGTGTGGTCCGCGCGCAGCGTGTCCACCAGGTAGACGATCGCGAGCGGGGCCTTGCGCGAGACCGTGATCGCCGGCGTGCCCCAGAAGGCGTGGCCAGGGTCGCCCGCCTTCTCGTAGCCCCGCGTCTCCAGCACCAGCTCGCGGCCCTTTCCCGCGAAACGCGACAGGTCCACGTCTAGCGGGACCCACGCCCGGTGCTCGGCGTGGGCGATCGGGTCGAGCACGAGCGTCCACGCCACGTCCTCGCGCCTGCCGCGCCGCACCTTCACCACGAACTCGACGCCGGGCCGGTCGTGGAAGCGCGGGTCGATCGCCACCGCCGCCTGAAGCCGCGCGCCCTTCGGGATGTCGAGTGCCCACCGCAGCAGGCCCGGCGGCCCTGCGGGGAAACCGCGGTGGAGGACGTCGTTGATGCGCAGGCCCTGCTTGCCGGTCTCGAGGACCGCCTCGCGCGCCGCCGCGGCGGCCGAGGCCTCGACGAGGGCGCCCCTGGCGTCCATGAGGTCGATGGGCTCGGGCGCCCTCTCGCAGGCGGAGAGCAGGAGCGCCGCGGCCGCGGCGAGTGGCAGCGTCTTCTTCATCGCGCGAACAGGCGACGCTAGCACGCCGTCGCGGAGGCGGCAAAACCCGGAACGGGCCGCGCGATTCGGTGTGCTATGGTCGCCGGCGTGCCCAGGTCCTTCGGCGCCCGGCTCCTGCTGCTGAGCCTGCTGGCCTTCGCCGTGCGCGCCCTCTGGGTGGCGGTCGAGCCTGCCACGTCCCCGATCGCGGACGAGACGATGTGGCTCACCTGGGGCACCGAGGTGCTGCCGTCGCCCGAGGTGGCCTTCTCGCCGCTGCGGTTGCGCTTCGTCTTCCACCCGCCGCTCTATCTCTATTTTCTGGGTGTGCCGTTTGCCGCGACCGGAAGCCTGGTGGCGGTTCAGTACCTCCAGTGCCTGGTCGGGGCGTTGCTCGTGCCCGCGCTCGGGCTGCTGGGACGCAGCGCCTTCTGCGAGCCGGCGGGGCTCGTGGCCGCGGGGCTCGCGGCGTTCTACCCGGAGCTCATCTGGTTCGCCGCGCACTTCTGGGCCGAGACGCTCTTCACGGTACTG
>DATEUE010000206.1:0-8961 GCA_035283305.1 Vicinamibacteria bacterium
CCTGCTCGAGGCGCGCCGAGGCCCGCTCGAGCCGCAGCCGTCGCTGCGCCGGGAGTCCGGCCGAGGCCGCGGCTTGCAGCTCGGCGCGCGCCAGGAGCCCCGGCTGCTCCGGGGGCCGCGCAGTGGCGAGGGCGAGTGCCACGGCCACGGCCCCGAGCGCCGCCGCGAGCGGGCGCGACAGCCGGCGCGACCTCGCTCCCGCCGCGGCAGCCGCGGCGGCCGCGGCGAGCGCCGCGAGCGCGGCGTTCGAAGGAATGCGCAGGTTGAAGTCGACGAGCGAGTGGACCGACAGCGCGGCTAGCGCGGCCAGGGCGCCTTGCCGGATGCCGCGCACCACGGCTCCCGGAGCAGGGCCCTGGGCGGCACCTGGGCCGACCACGAGGAGGGCGATGCCCGCGAGCGCGAGCCCAAGGCCGAGCACACCCGTCTCGGCGAGCGTCTCGAGGTAGTCGTTCTCCGCGTGCTCGACGCGCACGATCCCGTGGCCGCGCTTGAAGCGCGGGTAGGCGTCGTGGAAGGCTCCCAGGCCGTACCCCACGAGCGGGCTCGAGGCGGCGAGCCGCAGTGTGTCCTTCCAGGTGTCGAGCCGGAACGAGGCGCCGCTCAGGCTGCGCATGCGCTCGTGGGCGTCCTGCGGCACCAGCCCGATCAGGATCCCTCCCAGCACGAGCGCCGGCGCCAGCGTGGCCACGAGCGCCCCCCGCCCGCGAGCGCCAGAGAGGCGCAGCGCGAGCAGGCAAGAGGCGCCGGCGGCGAGGGCCAGCATCCCGCCCCGCGACAGGGACGCGAAGACGGCGAGAGCCATCGCGAGCGACGTCACCAGCGCCAGGATCACGCCGCCCGCGCGCGCATCGGTCGTCCAGTCGCGGCCGCGCCGCCGCGATTCGTCGGCGAGGCCGAGCGCGAGCCCGGCCGTAAGCAAGGCGGCCATCTCGGTCCAGCCGGCGAAGTGGTTCTTGCTGACGAACGGCCCGAAGGGAGCGATGGTGGGCACGGGGATGCTTCCGTAGAGCAACGAGCCGAAGCGGGCCCGCGCCCAGATCGCGTAGGCGGAAAGCAGGAAGCCCGAAGCGGCGACCACGGCGACCGCAAGCTGCGCCGTGCGCGGCCGTGCGAGCGCAGGCGCCGCGAGCGCGGCCAGCAGGGTCAGGCCCGAGACGAGCGCGACCGCGGCGAGCGTGGTGCCGGGGTCGAGCGAGAGCGGGCGTGCCTGCGCGCCGAGCACTCCGGCCACGGCCGCGTCCGCGGGGTGCCAGGCGGCGTACGAGCCCGGAGCGAGCAGCCGGTGCAGGGCGCTCGGCAGCGGCACGAGCTGCAGGAGTGCGAGCGCCAGGAACGACGCGAGCGGCCAGAGCGGCACCGAAGGCAGCACCAGCGAGCCGCGCAAGGCACCGGCGACGAGCACGAGCGCCGAGGCCAGCAGGGCCGAGCTGCTCACCAGCACGAGCGCCAGCGGCATCACGGCGCCCATCGCCCACGGGCCGAGGACCGCGAGCGCGACGAGAAGCACGGGCGCGACGGACGCTTCAGGACCGGGCTCGGCCGGCGGGTGCACCGGCGCGATTGTACGCCGCGCCTTGATCAGCTGGCGGTCGCGAGCGTCGGAGCCGTCGGCGGCAGGAAGGCCGCTGCGGGGCGGCCGAGCAGGTAGCCCTGGCCGTACTCGATGCCGAGGTCGAGGAGAGCCTGGAGCTCGCCCTCGCGCTCGATGCCCTCGGCGATGATCGTCGAGCCGATGCGGTCGGCGAACGCCTTGAGCGCGCGCGTCATCTCGCGCCTGATGTAGCTCGAGTCGATGTTGCGCACGAGCTCGCGGTCGAACTTGAGATAGCGCGGGTTCAAGTGCGCGATCTTCTCGAGGCCGGAGTAGCCGGCGCCCACGTCGTCGACGGCGATCGAGAAGCCGTGCCGCGTCAGCTCCACGAGCGCCTCGACGAAGACGCCGTAGTTCTCGATCGCCGACTTCTCGGTGATCTCGAGCACGACGCGGTCGGGGGTGAGCCCGTGGGCCTCGGCGAGCGCCACGAGTGCCGTGCCCTGGAACTCGGGGTCGTACATCGCCGACGGAAACACGTTGACGAACAGCTTGGCCCCGCTCGGGAGTGCCGCTGCCGAGATGAGCGCGCGGCGGCGGCACTTGCGGTCGAGCTCGAACACCAGGTCCGCCTCCGCCGCCATCTCGAACAGACGCAGCGGCATCTGGTACACGCTGCCGGCGGGTCCGCGCGAGAGCGCCTCGTAGCCGAGCACGCGACGCCGCCGCAGCTCGACGATCGGCTGGAACACGGTGCTGAGCTGGTCGGTGAGCAGCACCTCCTGCAGCTCGCAGCGATCCTGCAGCTCGCGCTGCGCCTGCAGCACGTGGACGCAGCTCCAGGCCTCCTCGACGAGACGCGACACCAGCCGCTCGGGCATCACGAGCGGGTTGTAGAACGCGAGCGCGAAGCCCACCGAGACGCGGCGCAGGCTGCCGAGGTAGGGGCTCGCGAGCCGGGTGAGCTTGCGGTTGATGTGCCCCTCGACGCGGTCGGCGGCCGCCTTCAGGTCAGCGATCCGCAGCGGTCCCTCGCGCCGCTTGGGCGCGAAGAACACCAGGAACGCGTCACCGCCGCGGTCGTTCAGGCAGATGATGTCCTCGTGGCGCACCTCGTGGCCCTTGAGCTCGAGCACCAGATCGCGCGCCATTCCCATCACCTTGGCGAAGGCAGACGAGCCGTACTGGTGCTCGATCTGGGCGAGCGCGGAGGTGTCGATCAGCAGCAGGCCGAGGCTGCCCTGCTGGACGAGCACACGGCGCAGGTCCTCGACCCGGTCGCGATACGGGAACGCCCCCTCGAGGGGCCGCTCCTCCGCGTGCGGGGCGAGGGTCATTAGCGTCTCGCTTCGACCGGAGCCGGCGCGGGCGCCGGCGAGGCCGCGCGTGCGGGCAGCACGCGGTTGCGGCCCGAGCGCTTGGCCTCGTAGAGCGCCTCGTCGGCCGCGTGCAGCAGGCCGGCCGCGTCGAGGCCGTGCAGCGGATACTCGGCCACCCCGCCGCTGACGCTGATCACCCCGAGCGGCTGCTTCTCGGCGAAGGCGAAGGGATACGACGCCAGCAGGGCGCGGATCTTCTCCGCCGCGGCGAGCGCCTGGTTGGCGCTCGTGTGGGGCAGGATCAGCAGGAACTCCTCGCCGCCGAAGCGCCCGAACACGTCGTCCTTGCGCACGCTCTCGTTCACGAGGCCGGCGAGCTGCTGCAGCAGCTTGTCGCCGGCCAGGTGGCCGTTCGTGTCGTTGTAGTTCTTGAAGTTGTCGATGTCGAACAGGAACACCGACAGCACCTGGCCGGGGGCGCCCTGGCCGGCCGAGCGCTGGTCGTAGGCGGCGCAGGCGGCGCGGTAGATGAGCTCGTTGAGCGTCTGCTCGAGGTGCTTCTTGTTGTAGATGCGGGTGAGGCCGTCCATCTCGGCGGTCGTCTTCATGCGGCTCACCTGCGCCGCGGTGTGCAGCACCTGCGCGCCCGTCTGCGTCACGAGCCGCAGCGCCGCCTTCGGGTCGCCGCTCTTCCTGGGCTTCGACAGCACGATCACGCCGAGCGTCTCCTGGTCGAACACCAGCGGTGCGATGAACTCGGGCTCGGCCATTCCCGCAAGCGGCGGGCCGGGCTTGATGCGGCTGCCCGCGGTCTCTGCCTGCAGGTCCTGCCGGCTCAGCACCATCTGCGACTCGGCGGCGAAGCCGATCTCGCCCGTCTCGAGCGCCACCTCGGTGCCGACCTTGACCGCGGCGCCGTCGGGGTAAGCGGCCGCCACCACGAGGCGCGGGGGCTTGCCCTTGTCGCCCTTGGCGTCGGCGCGCCGGACCAGCACGGCGACGTGCTGCGGATCGAGGCTGCGCTGGACGACACTCAAGAGCGTCGCCGGGATCTGCCTTTCGGTGAGCCCGCTGTAAAGCTCGCGCGCGAGGCGCGGGAAGTCCTTCAGGAACTGGGTCAGGAGCTTGAGGTCGTCTTCGAGAGCGGCGTTCGTGCGTTTGAGCTGAGACAGCTGCTGGCCCGCGGAGGACTTCGCGAAACGCGCCTCCCCCACCGTGCTGCGCAGCCGCAGCAGGATCGGCACGAGGATGCCCGCGGTGATCGCCAGCCCGAGGAAGAAGGCGATGAACTGAGACGCGCTGCCGCCGGACTCCAAAGGCACCTCCAATCAACGACCAAGCAACGTCCGTGCCGCCTGCCGGGGCAGGCCACACGGTCATTTATTGTCCACACCCCGGCCGCCGGGTCCAGAGCACGGTAATGCCCGCGTCCGAAAAACGGTCGCCGCACTGCCCCTGTGAGTGGTTTAGAATGGGTGGAATGTGGCCCCCGTCTTGCTTTCGGGACGGGTGGAGGGGTCTATGTGGGGCAGGCTGAAGACGTTCGTGCTCGCCGCCGTCGTGGCCGCCGCGGCGCTCGTGCCGCTCTTCGGTGATCCGCGGCAGACGCCGGTCACGCACCCGCTTTGGGCGCGCATGCTCCTGCGCTCGCTGGACATGACCGACGCCGTGCGGGCGAGCAGCCAGGCATCACAGGTGTTCGCGGCGCTCGCGCCGCGCGACAGCCTGACGTATCCCGCCGATCGCTTCCTGCGCGCCGAGGGGGCTCAGGTGAGCGGCGCAGGCAGCGCTTCAGTGCTCCGCGCCGGAGCGAGCCCCGCCGAGGTCAGCTTCGCGATCCCGGTGGCGCAGCCCGGCGACTACCACCTGCGCGCCCGGATTTCGGGCGCGGGGGGAGCGCCCGCGACCGCCGAGCTGCGGCCGATCGCGGGGGGCGAGCCGCTCAAGAGCTTCACGCTCGTTCCTGCCGTCGAGATCGGCTGGGTGTCGGCCGGGAGCACCCATCTCGACCCCGGAGCCTACGCCGCCCAGTTCCTGCTGCCGCCGGGCGCGAGCCTCAGCCAGATCGAGGTGGCTCCGCCCTGCGTGAACCCGATCGAGCCCTTGAACGGCTGGCAGGCGACTGGCGTCACGTCGAGCGACGACCTCGCCATCACGGCGCTCAAGGCGATCGACGTCGAGCACGAGCTGCCGCCGGCGGCGACCCCCATCGAGCTCTCGGGCGACGCATTCCAGGTGGAGGCGCCTTGGAGCGCCGTCGAGGAGCGGGCCAAGGCCGCGGGCCTCGATGCGATGACGCTGCGGGCCGGCCGCTCGGGGCTGCGCGCGATCGTCTCGTTCGAGGTGCCCGAGGCCGGCCTCTACAGCATGTCGGCGTTCGTCACGCCCGGCGGCGGCCAGCGCTTCCTGGTGGACGCTTGCCGCAAGGCGGTCGTGTGCCCGAGCGAGAGCACGGGCTGGCGGCCGATCATGAGCCAGACGCTCGCCGCCGGACGCCACACGCTGGTGCTGTCGCTCGCTGATGGAGCGGCTTTCGAGCGCATGCGGCTCGAGAAGAAGAAGAGCGCCGCCAGCGACTACGTGGCCACGATGCGCCGGCTCGGCTTCGACCCGGGCCCGCAGGGGCCGGTCACCCGCGGCCGGGCGCTCGACGCGATGCGCTTCGTGCGCGATCAGCGCCGCACGCTCTTGTCTTCGCTGTGCGGCGATCGCGTGTTGATCGACGACTCACAGAAGGGTCTCACCACCCAGGTCGCCGGGGGCGCCGCCGCCGCCGTCGTGCCGGGCCAGCCGCCGGGCCAGCCGGTCGGCCCCGGCGAGGTGCCCGTCCCGCCGCCGCTGCTGCCGCCGCAGCCCCCCAGCTCGCCGACTTCACCGGGCGGCGGGGACTAAGGGACCCGCGACAGGAACGCCTCGGCGGAATGGCGCTCTTCAACCACGCGACGAAGGAGGTCACGGCCAAGCTCGTCTACTACGGGCCTGGCCTGTGCGGCAAGACCACCAACCTGCAGTGGATCCACGACAACCTGACCTTCAAGTCGAAGGGCAAGCTGGTGTCGCTCGCCACGCAGGCCGACCGCACGCTGTTCTTCGACTTCCTGCCGGTCGAGCTCGGGACGATCCGCGGCATGCGCACGCGGATGCAGATCTACACCGTGCCCGGCCAGGTCTTCTACGAGGCCACCCGGCGCATGGTGCTGAAGGGCTGCGACGCGGTCGTGTTCGTGGCCGACAGCCAGGCCGCGATGCTCGACGCGAACGCCGAGAGCCAGCGCAGCCTGCGCCAGAACCTGCTGGTGAACGAGATCGACCCCGAGATCCCGCAGGTGATCCAGTACAACAAGCGCGACACGGCGACGGCGCTGCCGCTTTCGGTACTGAACGAGCGGTTGAACCCGCGCAACCTGCCCTACTTCGAGGCGGTGGCGTTCAAGGGAACGGGTGTCGAGGCGACGCTCAAGGGCGTGACGAAGCTGCTGTTCCAGTGGCTCTCGCGCTACTACGGCGAGGGGGCCGGTGACGCCGCCTCGGCCTCGGCGGGCACCGCGGCGCCGGCAGCGCCGGGCGCGGCGCCAGGGCGCGTGATGATCCGTGTCACTCACGCGACGCTGCCCGGGGCGGACGCGACCAAGCCGCCCGCCGCTACTCCTCCGGCCGCCGCTCCGGCGCGCCCCGCTTCGCCACCGCCGCCAGTGGCGCCGACGGCACGGCCGACGGCGCCTGCGGTTCCCGAGGACGAGGGCGAGATCGCGCCGACCATCCGGTTCGCGAAGCAGCCCGCGCCCGCGGCCCCGACCCGGCCCCCGGCGGCTCCGCCCGAGGCTCCGCCGGCTGCCCCGCCGTGGACGGTAGTCACGGCGCCGGTGCCGCCCGCTGCGGTCGAACCGCCCACGCCGGTCGCGCCACCGCCCAGGCCGGCGCCGGTGCCGGTGGTTTCGCCGCCCGCCGTGGTCGCGGCGCGGCCCGCCGCCCCGCCCACGCAGGCGCGCGTCGCGCCACCGGCCCCGGTGCCGCCGCCTTCAGCTCCGGCTCGGCCCGCGGCGCCGGCCGCTCCCGAAGACGACCTCGTCGCCTCGACCATCGTGTTCGCGAAGCAGCCACCGAAGCCGGAGGCTCCCGCTCGACCGCCGGAGCCCGAGGTCCCGCTCTTCATCGAGGAAGAGCAAGACGAGCCCCCGTCCACCATCGTCTTCGCCAAGTCGTCACAGCCCGCTGCTCCCGCGACGCCGCCACGACCCGTCACCCCGGCGATGGCACAGGCGCCGCCAGCGGTGGCGCCGCCGGCGCCGAAGCCCGAGCCTGCCGTCCTGAAGCCGCAACCGGTCGTCGTGCCGGGCGCGGCGCCCAAGCCGGCGAGCGCGGCCAGCCTGCCCCCGGGAATGAGCGCTCCGCCACCCGTGGCGAAGGCAGAAGCGAAAAAGCCGGCCGTCGAGGAGAGGCGGGCGGCGCCGGCGGCGGAGAAACCCCAGCTGCCCACCGATCCGCCGCCCAAGGGCGAGGGCCTGCGCTCCGACCAGTGGCTCTACCTGCTCGACGGGGCGCAGCGCGGACCGATCGACGTCGAGGATCTGATCGATCTCGTGCTCACGTCGATCCCCGAGAACACCAAGGTCTGGCACGCGGGCATCGACGGCTGGGTGCTCGCCAACCAGGTGCGCCAGATCGCGGACGAGATTCCGCCCCCGATCCCAGTCCCGGGCCTCTCGCGCGGCGTCTACGGCGACGAGGAGATGCCCGACTTCAACACCGTCCCGCCGATGCTGCGCTCGGTGCTGATCGCGGACGAGGACGCGGCGTTCCGCAAGTACCTGGCGATGCCGCTCGCGGCGCAGGGCTTCACGATCTTCGAGGCCGCCGACGGCTCCGCGGCGTGGCAGCTCGCGGTGCAGAACCGTCCCTGGATGATCCTCGCCGACATCTCGATGCCCGAGCTCGACGGCTTCGAGTTCTGCCGCCGCGTGCGGAGCCACCCGATGCTGTCGCGGCTGCCGCTGCTCTTCATCTCGGGCTCGGACAAGTACAAGGAGCGCTATCGCGCGCTGCAGATCGGCGCCGACGACTTTCTGTCGAAGAACATGCCCGTGCGCGAGCTGCTGATGCGGATCCAGCTGCTGATGACCCGGTACTCGGACCTCTCGGCGTCCGAGCCGAAGGCGGGCACCGAGGAGGTCGCAGGCGCCTTCCAGGGCCGCATCGAGGTGTTCGGTGCGCCGGCGCTGCTCCAGATGTGCGCCCAGGGCCGGCTCACCGGGCTGTTCACGTCGCTCGCCGAGGACGCGCAGAATACCGCGACGGTCATGGGCCTCCGCGAAGGCGACATCATCTCCGCGAGCGTGGGCGACAAGGGCGGTACGGACGCCGTCTACGCCTTCCTGGCGTGGACGAAGGGCAGCTTCAAGTTCACGCCGGGCGACCCGGGCCAGGGCGAGCCGCTCGCCCAGAGCGTCGAGCACCTGCTGCTCGAGGGCTGCCGCCTCCTCGACGAGGCGAACAAGGGCGGCCCGGAGGACGGCGCGGCCTTCGCCTGAAGAAGCGGGACGAGTGTCCGAGCGTCCACCGGGTGCTGATGGCCGCCCTCACCGGCGGCCAGCACCAGCGGCTCGACGACGCGACCCTCGCCGCGCAGAAAGCCTACGCCGACTCGGGCCTGATGCCCGAGCTTCTCGGCATCTGCCACCTCCTCGGAGATCCCGCGACCCGGATCCGGTGACGTGCGGTCAGGGCGGCGGCTTCCTGGAGCGTGCTAGCATCTCGTCAATGGCCGCCCAGGTGGTGCAGGCGGGGGAACACGTTCCGACCGCGGATCAGCGCCTCGTCACCTACAGTGTGCCCTGGAGCCACTACGAAGCTCAGCTCGCCCTGCGGGGCGATGCACCCGTGCCGCGGATTGCCTACCTAGAAGGAGCGCTGGAGCTCATGAGCCCTTCGAAGGAGCACGAGCGCATCAAGTCCTACATCGGCCGGCTGGTCGAGGCCTATGCGCTCGAGCGGGGCATCGACCTCTCGCCATACGGCGCCTGGACGCTCAAGAGCCCGCCAAGCCAGAGCGGCCTGGAGCCGGACGAGTGCTACCTGGTCGGCGATCAGGACAAAGAGGCTCCGGACCTG
>DATEUE010000207.1:0-8276 GCA_035283305.1 Vicinamibacteria bacterium
CGAGCTTGGCCTGCCCGCGCGGCGCCCGGCGTACTCCGTGCTCGACAACTCGCGCGGTCGCGCTCTCGGCTTGCCGCCGCTTCGTCCCTGGAGGGACGCGCTCGCCGAGCTCGTGGCCTGACGCCCGCCCGGCCGCCGCCATTGCTCCTCCCTGTTCCGGCCTGGTCCGTCCACGTCGGTCCGTCGCCCGTCAGCAGAACGCGCGTGCCGCCCCTTCCTGCGGGTCCGGACCCGACAATTCTGTGACCCTCCGTACGGGAGCGACAGCGCTGTCCCGCGTGCCCGCGCCACATGCCGCGTCCTTGGCCGCCGTCTCGTCTCCGGGTCGCCCGCCGCTCGGTTCGGGATGGGACCAGTCCCACGAGAGTGGAGCCAGCCATCGCTAAAACAACAAAAATGTCGCACCAGGCACCCCTCCTCCAGCACGCCACGACCTGAGGCCTAACTCCACGTCGCATCGTTCTTTTTCTGGCGGTGGCAGTGCCGGAACTCAACGGTACGCCGCTTGCTCTGGTTCTCCGGAACCATGCCAGTCGCCGCAGGTTGGAAGGAGGCCGGGACCGCGAGCTCGGATGCTCCCGCCGGGGAGCTAGCGTCCGGCGCCGCCTCGCTGCGCCGCCTGCTGAAGCTCGAGACGGAGCGACTGCGGATGCGGCAGGGCCTGGGTCTCGGCGGGACCGAGATCGCCGCGGCGCGCGCCGACCTCATGGACCACGTGGTGAGGCGCGCCTGCCAGGACGCCGCGCACGCCGCCGGCCAGGACGCCCAGCGCGAGCTCGCGCACTGCTCGGTGGTGGCGCTCGGGGGCTACGGCCGCCGCGAGCTGAGCCCCTTCTCGGACGTGGACCTGCTGTTCCTGCACCGCGGCTCGGCCTCCAAGGCCGTGGCCGCCTTCGTGGAGGGTGCGCTCATGACGCTGTGGGACGCCGGGCTCACGCTCGGGCACAGCTTTCGCTCGCCGCGCGAGTGCGCGTCGCAGGCCCGCTCCGACCTGCACTCGCGCACGGCACTCGCCGAGGCGCGGCTGGTCGCGGGCAGCCAGCTCCAGTTCGAGATGCTGCAGCAGCGGCTGGACATAGCACTCGGGGGCGGCGGCGCCTCGCAGCAGGGCTTCCTGGCGCAGATGCGCACGGAGTGGCGCGAGCGCCAGATGCGCTTCGGCGCGGCCGTCTGCGTGCTCGAGCCCCAGGTCAAGCAGGGCCCGGGCGGCCTGCGCGACCTGCACGCCGTGCTCTGGATCGCCCACGCGCGCTACCGCACGCGCGGCCTGCTGGCGCTCGAGAGCGCGTCCCTGATCGAGCCCGCCGACTATGCCGCCGTGCGCCGCGCCTACGACTTCCTGCTGCGCGTGCGCAACGAGGCCCACTTCACGACCGGTCGCAAGACCGACCTGTTGACCCTCGACCTCCAGGCCGAGCTCGCGGCTCGGCTCGGCTACCGCGACCGTGGCGGCCTGCTCGCCTCCGAGCTGCTGATGCGCGACTATTACCGGCGCGCGTCCCGGCTTCACGAGGTCTGCAGCTCTTTCGTCGAGGCAGAGCTCGCAGCGCCGCCGCGGCGCGGCCTGTTCGCGGCGCTGCGGCTGCCCCGGCCCAAGCGGGCGGGCGCGCTGGAGGTCAAGCACGGCCGGCTGCGGCTCCGCGCCGGAGCGGGGCCGCGCAGCGGCTTTGCCGTGCTCGAGGTCTTCGAGCGCGCGCAGCTCGAGGGCGTGTCGCTCTCGCACGAGCTGCGGCGCACGCTGCGCGACAAGGCCGAGCTCGTGGGCGGCCGCTACCGCAAGTCTCGCGAAGCCGGGGCCGCGTTGTTGCGGCTCGCGGCGCGGCGCGGCCGGGTGGGCGCTTCGTTTCGCGAGATGCACGAAACGGGCGTCCTCGGCCGGCTGGTCCCGGAGTGGGCGCGCATCAGCTTCCTCGTCCAGCACGACTTCTTCCACAAGTACACGGTGGACGAGCACACGCTGCGGGCGATCGACGCGCTCGACGCGCTCAGCGCCGGCCAGCACCCGGGCGAGGTGCGCCTGGCGCGGCTCATGGACGAGCTTCAGGACGCGCGCGCCCTCTACCTCGGGATGCTGCTCCACGACATCGCCAAGGGGCGCGGCGGCGGCCACGTCGAGAAGGGGGTGGTACTCGCCCGGCGCATCCTCAAGCACCTCGCGGTGGAGCCGGAGGTCGCGGACGACGTGGTGTTCCTGGTGGGGGCCCACCTCGACATGTCGCGGACCTCGCAGCAACGGGACCTCTCCGAGCCCGCCGCGGTCGAGGCGTTCGCCGCCCGCGTCGGCTCGCTCGAGCGGCTGAAGCTGTTGATGCTGCTCACCTACGCGGACCACCGCGGCGTGGGCCCGGGCACCTGGAGCGAGTGGAAGGCCTCGCTGCTCTGGGAGCTCTACGACCGCGCGCGGCGCGCGCTCGAAGCCCATCCGGGGCCGGGGCGACCCGAGCCCGCCCGCGTCGAGCGCGACGCGGCCTTCGCCTACCTGCGCCACGACTTCGCGGCGGACGAGATCGAACGGCACTTCGCGCTCTTGCCGGAGCGGTACCTGCGCGCGACGGACGCCGCGCGGCTCGTGAGCCACTTTCGGCTGGTGCGGGCACGCGCCGATCGCCCCGCCGCCTTCGAGTGGGCCGACCGCGGAGACGGCCGCGGCACCGAGCTGACGGTGACGGCACGCGACCGGCCGGGTCTGTTCGCGCTGCTGGCCGGCACCCTGGCGGTGCGCGGCATCGACATCCTGGGCGCCGACCTCTTCGTCCGCGACGACGGCGTCGTGCTCGACACCCTGCGCGTGGCCGAGGCCCCCGGCCAGCGGCCGCTGCAGCCGGAAAGGCGCGTGCGGCTCGAGGCGGCGCTCTTGGATGCCGTGGCCGGGCGCATCGACGTGCCCGAGGCCTTCGACGAGTGGCAGGCCCAGACCGGAAAACGCTCGCGGCGCCCGGGCGGCCGCGCCGCCCGGCCTCCCGCGGTCCGCTTCGACCAGGAGGCCTCGGCGCTCGCGACCGTGGTGGAGGTGAAAGCGCAGGACCAGCCCGGTCTCGCCTACACCCTCGCCCACACGCTCGCCGAGCTGGGGCTCGACATCACGTCCGCGCGCATCGCCACGGCGAAGGCGCTGGCGCTCGACGTGTTCTACGTGCGCGACGCCCGCGCGAGAAAGCTGGACCCCGAGAGCCTGCCCGGCGTGGAGCGAGCGCTCCTCGGAGCACTCGGTGCGCGAGAGAAGGACCGATCGGACGGATAGGAGGCAGCAGCATGAAGAAGGTCGAAGCCATCGTGCGGCCCCACGTGCTGGAGGCGGTCAAGGCCGCGCTCCAGGAAGTGGGCGTCGTCGGAATGACGGTGACCGAGGTGAAGGGCTTCGGGCGCCAGAAGGGACACACCGAGACGTACCGCGGCAGCGAGTACCAGGTGGAGTTCCTGCCCAAGGTGAAGATCGAGGTCGCGCTGCCCGACGACCTCGCGGACAAGGCCGTGGAAGCCGTGGTGAAGACCGCGGCCACCGGCAAGTTCGGCGACGGCAAGGTGTTCGTGAGCTCCCTGTCGGAGGTCGTGCGCATCCGGACCGGGGAGCGGGGAGAGGCCGCCCTCTGAGCAATCGGCCCCAATCGTTCGGCCAAACGATTCGAACCAGCGAGAAACCAGTGGAGGAGATGATGGACCTGACTCAAGCCAAAGTAGCCCTGGACACCTTGTGGGTGGTCGTCGCCGCCTGCCTGGTGTTCTTCATGAACGCCGGCTTCGCCACGCTCGAGACCGGGCTGTGCCAGGCCAAGAACGCGGTGAACATCCTCGCCAAGAACTTCATCGTGTTCGCGGTCGCCTCGATCGCCTTCTGGGCGGTCGGCTTCGGCCTGATGTTCGGGGACGGCAACCCGTTCGTCGGTCTCTCGGGATGGTTCCTGGGCGGAGTCGACAACAGCCCGGCCACCGCCGACGCCTACCAGGGCGTCTTTACGTCGCTCAACTGGACCGGGGTCCCGCTGTTCGCGAAGTTCTTCTTCCAGCTGGTCTTCGCGGGGACCGCGGCCACGATCGTGAGCGGCGCGGTGGCCGAGCGGATCAAGTTCCTGAGCTTCATCGTGTTCTCGTTCGTCCTGGTCGCCGTCATCTACCCGGTGGGCGGCCACTGGGCCTGGGGCGGCGGTTTCCTCGGGACGATGGGCTTCAAGGACTTCGCGGGCTCCACGGTCGTGCACAGCATCGGCGGCTGGGCGGCCCTCGCCGGGGTCATGATCCTCGGGCCTCGCCTCGGCAAGTACGGCGCGGACGGGAAGATCCACCCGATCCCGGCCCACAACATGGGCCTCGCCACTCTCGGCACCTTCATCCTCTGGCTCGGTTGGTTCGGCTTCAACCCCGGCAGCACGATGGCGGCGGACGTCAACGCCATCGCGCTCGTGGCGATCAACACCAACATGGCCGCGGCCGCCGGCTGTCTCGCCGCCACCGCCGTCGCCTGGTTGGTGCTCGGCAAGCCCGACCTCAGCATGATCCTGAACGGGACCCTGGCCGGCCTCGTCGCCGTCACCGCCCCGTGCGCGTTCGTCACCGTGCCGGCGGCGGTCACGATCGGCCTCGTCGCCGGCGTGATCGTGGTCTTCGCCGTCCTCGCGTTCGACAAGCTCAAGCTCGACGACCCGGTGGGCGCGCTCTCGGTCCACCTCGTCAACGGCGTGTGGGGCACGCTCGCGGTCGGGCTGTTCGCCACCGACGGCGGGCTCTTCTACGGCGGCGGCGCGGCGCTGCTGCTGACCCAGCTCAAGGGCGTGCTCGCCGTCGGGAGCTTCACCTTCCTGGCGAGTGCCGTTGCCTGGTACGCCCTGAAGCTGACGGTCGGGATCCGCGTGAGCCCGGAAGAGGAGCGCGACGGCCTCGACGTCGGCGAGCACGGCATGCAGGCCTACACCGGGCTCGGCGCGCCCTCGCCAAGCTCGGCTCTCAGCATGTCGAGCGTTTCCGCGACGTAGGAGCAGGAGCCACAAAGAACCGGCGGCGCGCCGCGGCCACGGCGCGCCGCTCCGTTGTCCTGTCAACGACCAGTGGAGAAATCGATTATGTCACGCGCCATCTGCCTGTCGAGACGTTCGACGCTGCTGCTCTTCGCCGTGCTGGCCCTGTGCGCCGGCGCCGCCCGCGCACAGGAGCCCGCCCCGTCCCCGTCGCCCACACCGGAACCCGAGCCCACGAAGATCGACGTCACGGGCTTCGTCGACGTCTACTACGGCTACAACTTCAACGGCGTCGATCCGTCGGCGCGCGCCTTCGACGTCCAGCACGACGCCTTTTCGTTGAGCCTGGCCGAGGTGGCGTTCACCAAGGCCGTGAGCTCCGCGAGCAAGGTCGGCTTCCGCATCGACCTCGACTTCGGCAAGACCGCGGACCTGGTCGCAGCCTACGAGCCGGAGGGCAGCGACGGCAAGGAGATCTACAAGCACATTCAGCAAGCGTATGGGAGCCTGCTCACCGGCAAGGTGCAGTGGGACGTGGGCAAGTTCGTCACCCCGCACGGGGCCGAAGTGATCGAGTCGCAGGACAACTGGAACTACACGCGTTCGATCCTCTTCGGTTACGCGATCCCGTTCTACCACCTGGGCGTGCGCGCCAGCGTTCCCGTGAACGACAAGCTCAGTCTGGCCGGGTTCCTGGTGAACGGCTGGAACAACAGCAGCGAGATGTACGGCGACTTCCCGTGCGTCGCGCTGCAGGCCACCGTCAAGCCGAACGGGAGCGTGACCTGGATCGCGAACTACATGGTCGGCCAGGAGTTGCCCGACGACGCCGACAACCGCCACCTCTTCGACACCACGCTCAGCCTGACCGCGAGCTCGAAGCTCAGCCTGATGGCCAACTTCGACTACGGCAAGGAGGGGGAGACAAGCTGGTGGGGCGTCGCCGGCTACGCCAAGCTCCAGGCCAAACCCGATTGGGCGCTCGTCGGCCGCTACGAGTACGCCGACGACAGCGACGGCGGCTTCATGACCCTCGGCAGCAAGGTCCAGTCGCTCACGGTCACGAGCGACAGCCTCGTGGCCGGAGCGCTGAAGCTCCGGCTCGAGTACCGGACCGACTTCGCAGACGATCCCGTGTTCGCGGACGAGGACGGCGGGTTCAAGGACTCGCAGACCACCCTCAGCGTCGGCCTCGTCTACAGCTTCGGCGGGAAGATCTGATCGGCTGAGCGCGCCTACGGGACGGGCACCTCACCTCGCCGGGTGAGGTGCCCTCGTTCGTGCGATCCTGCGACACGCTTCAGAGACGCGTGCGGCCGCGGCCCTTCGGCCCGGGCAGCGCACTCGGCCGCGCTAGCCGGCTGCGTTGGTCGAGCAGGCTCGTCAGCGTCTCGCGCGTCAGCAGCGCCCGCTCTTCGGGAGACTCGAGCAAAGGGCGCACGTCGGCCGCCAGGGCTTCCCAGCGAACGGACCGGAGCCGCTCGCGAATCGCCGTCACCCAGCTCGTCTGCGAGAGCGGCGCCCCCTGCCATCCCGTCTGGGCCAGGGCGTTGTTCAGCAGGACCAGGTTCGGCGCTGGCCAATCCCGGTCGCCCAGGTACCAGACGAGGTCGTAGAAGTCGCGGCCCTTGGGGTACGGCCGCTGCAGGATCGCGTGCAGCTTCCCGGCGAGGAGCGAGGCGCGGTCGTGGTGCTGGATCCGCAGCAGCACGTGACGACGAACGACGCTCGTCTCGAGCCGCGCGCCCGCGGGGGGCCGCGTGTCCACTTCGAGCTTGACCTGGAGCGTCTCCTCGCGATGGCCGGAGAGGCCCAGCTCATGGAGCAGCCCGGGAAAGCGCACGAAGGCGCTGTGCACCGCCTTCTGGTCGCTGACTCTCGCGAGGTCGGCGTCGTAACCCTCGCGCCGCAGGTCCGCCCGGACCGCCTCCAGGTAGGCCCTGAAGTCGTAGCCGGCCCCGACGCGCTCGAGGGCGAAACCGAGATCCTCGGAGTACCTGCGGATGGAGAAGAGCAAGCGCAGGGCCGTGCCGCCCTGAAACGCGAGCGGGACCATCGCCCCGGCCCGTTGCAGCGCGGCGAGGATGGCGGCCTGAAGGAACTCGCGGGCGAGATTGCGTGCCGCGGGCCCGCCGCCCGTTCCGCGCAGGAGCTCGTGGAGGCGCTCCTTCACGGCTGCTCCTGCGCGAGAGCGGTCAGGCGTTCGAAGGCACGGCGCAGCTTGGGCCGGTCGCCCAGCGTCGGGGCGAGCGCCGCGAGGCCGAGCGTCTCCAGGTTCGTGAGCCGAAGCTCCTCCAGGTAGGCTTTGGAGTCGGCCCCCGGCACCAGGTGAATGAGGTCCGCGAGCGCTCTCGCCGGTGTGGCCACGAGCGCCTCCTGGCCTGGCGCGACCTTCGAGGTGCGATACCCGCCGAGTCGATCCGGAGGGCAGTGGTGGTACTCGAAGGACCCGCAGGCGTTCTCACGGCGCTGCGGACGGCCGGTCGTGATGCTGGTGATCACGGGCACGTGCTCCGGGATGAGACCGTGGTGGGCCAGGGCGGACTGAAGGCTCACGTACGACCCGCGCACCAGGCGGTTGGCCACCAGGAACGGGTGGGGCTCCGTCTTCCGATAGGGAGGAGCGAGGGCATACAAGCCCCGGCGGAGCTGAACCAGCTGCCCGCTCCTGACCCAGCGTGACAGCTGTCGCCGGAGGTCGGCCGAATCGACGGCGCCGGCCAGCAGGAAGCCCGTCTCGAACACGGGCTCGTCCCCCACCGCGGCGAGCAACACCGCAAACTTCATTGCAGTAATATGCCATACAAGGCATGTTACCGCAACAACAGTATCGAGAGAGAGCGATGGGATCGGGTCCGCGGAGTGGCGTCACTCCTCCCGCAGCGCCGCCATCGGATCGACCCGTGTGGCGCGATGCGCGGGCACGAGGCAGGCGACGGCCGTATGCCGATCTCACGCCGCCGCTCCGTCACCAGGTACGAGAGCACGCCGTAGGTCCCGATCGCGGCGAGCAGGAGCGCCAGGCCGGCGAAGCCGCCGAGCAGGTGCATCAGCATGCGGGGCCGGCGCAGTGAGCCGCTCACCACCTCGTCCATGGGCCGCAGCCGGATGACCGGCAGCGAGGGATCGGCCTCGCGTACGGCGGCGGCGATCGCCGGCTGCAGCACCGCCGTCGGCAGCGCGCTCCGCAGCACGACATTCATGCTTCCGTCCCGCGACCAGTCGCCGAGCTGCGGACCCGAGAGCGTCGGGAAGATTCGCGGCAGCTGCTCGAGCAGGAGGTACAGCTCGGTGCCGGTGGCCTGGTCGACGCCAGACACCGCCGAC
>DATEUE010000208.1:0-11466 GCA_035283305.1 Vicinamibacteria bacterium
AGGCCGCGCACGCGCAGCGCGTCATTCACCGTGATCTGAAGCCGGCCAACGTCTTCGTGTCTCCCGACGGGCGCCACGCGAAGGTGCTCGACTTCGGCCTGGCCCAGATGCTCCACGACGGCTCGCGCCCGAAGCTGCGCGCTGCGGCTTCGACGGTCGACACCACCCCGTCCGTCCCGACGCTGACGCGCGGCGCCGGAACACCGGCCTACGAGTCGCCCGAGCAGGCCCTCGGCCAGCCGCTCGACGAGCGTACCGATCTCTTCTCCTTCGGCGCGGTGCTCTACGAGATGGCGACCGGCCAGCGTGCCTTCCCGGGCGCCACACCCGCGGCGGTCTTCGACGCCGTGCTGAACCGCGCACCCCGGGCCCCCGGCGAGCTCAAGCCCGACCTGCCGGCCGATCTCCAGGCCTTGATCCTGAGGCTGCTGGAGAAGGATCCGGCCGCGCGCTACCAGACGAGCACGGAGGTCGCCGCGGAGCTGCGCCGGATCCAGCGCCGAACGCTGGGCGGCTCGTCGCCCACCCTGCTGATCGCGAGCGCGTCGAGGAGGCGGATTCGGGCGGTCCTGCGCCGCGCGGGGCGCCGCGGCCTGAGCCTGGGCCTCGTGGCGCTCGCGACGCTCGCGACCGCCGTGCTGGTCCTGCGCGGCCGCGCCCCGGCCGGGGCGCTCACGGAGCGCGACCAGGTCCTGCTCGCCGAGTTCCTGAACCACACCGGCGACGCGGTCTTCGACCTGACGCTGCGCGAGGCGCTCGCGGTCCAGCTGAGCCAGTCGCCATTCCTCGCGATCGTCCCCGAGGACCGCGTGCGCGAGACGCTGCGGATGATGACGCGGCCGACCGACGAGCGGCTGACGCGCCAGGTGGCGCGCGAAGTGTGCGAGCGGCTGGGCGCCAAGGCCATGCTCGAGGGACAGATCGCCGCGCTCGGGCGCAGCTACGTGCTGACGCTCGAGGCGACCGACTGCAGCGCCGGGGAATCGCTCGCGCGCGAGCAAGCGCAGACCGGCAGCAAGGAGCAAGTGCTGCAGTCGCTCGGCCAGATGGCCTCCTCGATGCGGGCGCGGCTCGGCGAGTCGCTCGCGACCGTGAGCAAGTTCGACGTGCCGATCCAGCAGGCCACGACTCGCTCGCTCGACGCGCTCAAGGCCTACGCGCTCGGCGTCGCCCAGCGCGCCAAGGGGGACGAGACGGGGGCGATCCCGTTCCTGGAGCACGCGGTGATCCTCGATCCCGCCTTCGCCTCGGCCCACAGCGCGCTGTCGGCCATCTACGGCAGCCTGGGCGAGATCCAGGAGCGCACGAGCCACGCCCAGCTCGCCTACGACAACCGCCACCACGTGACCGAGCGCGAGCGGCTCTTCATCGAGTACCAGCACTACGACGCGATCGGTGACGAGCGGCGCGCCATCGAGATCCTCGAGATGTGGAAGCAGCTCTACCCGCGGGACTACCGCGCGCCCAACGCCCTCGCGGTCTCGCTCAACCGGCTGGGCCACTACGAGCGAGCGATCGAGGAAGCCCAGGAGGCGCAACGCCGCAACCCGCAGCACCCGTTCCCGCGCTCGAACCTGGCCTACGCCTACCGCGGCGCGAGCCGCTTCGCCGAGGCGCGGCGCACGGCCGAGGAGGCGCTCGCGCAGCAGCTCGAGACGCTCCCGCTCCGGCGGCTCGTCTACCAGCTCGCGCTACTCGACGGGGACGAAGACCTCGCCGAGCGCACGCTCGAGTGGAGCCGAGGCCGGCCCCGCGAGTACGACTTCGTCGGCGCCCAGGCCCAGGCCCTCGCCTACCTGGGGCAGATGACTCGCGCGCGCGCGCTCTACCAGCGGACCCTCGAGCTGGCCCGGCGCCAGGCCCTGGCCCAGGTCGCGTTGGGCTACGCCGCCCAGGCCGCGTGGACCGAGGCGGTCTACGGCAACGACCGGGAGGCGCTCGTCCAGGCGCGTGACGTGCTGGGGCGTGACCCGAGCGCCGCGCCGCGGCTGCGGGCCGCCGCGGCGCTGGCTCTCGCCGGTGCCCCCGACGAGGCCGAACGCGTGGTCGCGGCGGCGAAGCGTGACGAGGCCGGCGACATGCTGGTGACGTTGGTTCACGTACCCGTCGCCGAGGCGGCCGTGCACATGGCCCGTCGCGAGCACGCGCGGGCGATCGCGGCGCTGGCTTCGGCCCAGCCCTACGAGCTCGGAAACGTGGCCCAGCTCGCGCCCTTGTTCCTGCGCGGCCGCGCACGCCTGGCCGGGGGCGACGCCGCCGGTGCGATCCGGGAGCTCGAGGCCCTGCTCGAGCACCGTGGCGTCGATCCCTTTTCCGGGCTGCATCCACTCGCGCGGCTCGAGCTCGCGCGGGCCCGGGCCCGTGCGGGCGACAGCGCCGGGAGTCGGGCCGACTACGATCGCTTCCTGGAGCTCTGGGTCGAGGCCGACCGCCAGCTGGCCCCTCTGGTCGCGGCGGTCCGCGAGCGCGCAGCGCTCGAGTGACCCGGGCGACGCTTGCGGGCGAGCCGAACCGCCTGCAGCACCTCGGGCGGCGTCGCCTGGGCGGTCCCGAGCTTGCCGACGACGACAGAGGCCGCGGCGTTGGCGAGCGCCGCCGCCTCGGGGAGCGTCGCGCCGGCCCCGAGCGAAAGCGCCATCGCCGCGATCACGCTGTCGCCGGCCCCGGTCACGTCGAACACCTCGCGCGCGGCCGCGGGCACGTGCACCGGCGCGCGCCCGCGCTCGAACAGGCTCATGCCGTGCTCGCCCCGGGTCACGAGCACCGCGCGGCAGCCGAGCAGCGAGAGGATGCGACGACCCGCCGCTGCGAGCTGCGCGGGTCCCGACAGTCGCAGCCCCGTCACCTGCTCGGCCTCGAGCTGGTTGGGCGTCACGACGTGCGCTCCCCGGTAGAGGCGGAAATGCCGGGGCTTCGGGTCCACGAGCACCGGAACGCCCTTGCTGCGCGCGAGCGGCAGCACGCGCCGCAGCAAGCCCGCGGTGACGACGCCCTTCTGGTAGTCCGAGACGACGAGCGCCGAGACGCCCGCGAGCTCGCGGCGCACGGACTCGACGAGAGCGCTCTCGAGTGCCTGCGGCAGGTCGGCCGTGTCTTCCTCGTCGGCGCGCACCACCTGCTGGCCGTGGGCGATGATCCGCGTCTTGAGCGTGGTGCGGCGCTCGTGGCCCGCGTCCACCAGGCGGGACACGATGCCCTTCGCCTCGAGCGCCTCGCGCACGCGCGCGCCCGCGGCATCGTGACCCACGACTCCGGCCAGTACGGCCTCGCCGCCCAGCGAGCGCACGTTGACGGCCACGTTGCCCGCTCCGCCGACGTGATCGCTCTTCGACTCGACCGCGACGACGGGGACCGGCGCCTCGGGGGAAATCCGGCTGACGCGGCCCCAGACGAACTCGTCGAGCATCACGTCGCCGAGGACGAGCACGCGACGGCCGTGCATGGAACGCAGCAACGCCCGGGCGCGGGCCGAGGAGATGGGCGCCACGCTCGTCAGGCCAGGACGCCGGCTTCGTCTTTCGCGAACGGCACGGCCGTCAGCAGCAGGACGAGCATCAGTACCTCGGAGTCGCCGAGATTGTATTCGAAGAGCCCGGCCACGAAGACCGCGGTGAGCGCCGCGAGTGCTCCCGCGGCTGCCCAGCGCGGGCCGCGCCCGGCGCTCGCCGCGCGCTGTGCCTCGCGCAGCGCAGCGAGGAAGGCGACGCCGACCCACCACAGGAAGAAGACGAGCCCGGGCAGCCCGCGCTCGGCGGCCACCTGCATGAGGTTGTTGTGCAGGTGCGGCTGGCGCGGGTTCGGTGCCTCGGGCCACCGGAAGCGCGGGTACACGACCTCGACCATGCCGGGCCCCTGCCCGAAGACCGGCCGCTCCAGCAGCATGTCGAGGCCGGCCTGCCACATGTAGTAGCGATCGCGGCTGCTCTCGTCGAGCACTGTCAACCGCGAGCGGATCCCGCCGGGGCTGACGAGCAGGAGCGCGGCGCCCACGGCCACCGTGGCCCACAGCATTCGTGGCGCGCGCAGGAGCGCGAGCGCCGCAAGCGCCGCGAGGCCGGCCGCGGCCCCGATCCAGGCGCTGCGCGTCTGGGACACGACGAGCGCCCACGCGGCGATCGGCACGACGACGAGCGGCAGGGCGGCTTCGGCGGCTCGAGCCCGCGCGGCGCCGGACAGGGCGAGCTGGGCCGCCGCGGCCGCCAGTGCGGCCACGAACAGCCACGTCGCGAGGACTCCGTGGCCCCGTGCCGTGGCCAGGGCGACGGCCGACACGGCCCCGAGCACGGCCGCGGACAGCCAGAGATCGAGTGGCCGGGGTCTCACGCGTGGACCGGTGGCGAGCCGCGCCACGGCCAGCAGCAGGATCGCCATCGTGACGCCCGAGGCCGACATGTAGTGGCCGAGGAAGCCCGGCGGGCGCCGCATCAGGCCGTCGTAGCCGAGGGCGTACCGCTGCAGGACCATGAAGGCCGAGAGCGCCAGCCCACCCAGGAGCGCCGCGGCGAGCACGTGCTCGCGGTCTTCGGCGGGCGCCAGGCCCTCGACCGCGAGGTAGAAGAGGGCGAACAGCAGCAGCTTCTTCGATTCCTCGTGCGCGACCGCGGGCTCGGCTGCAAACGACGCAGCGAGCAGCGTCCAGACGACGAGTGCGAGGAGCGGGCCGTCGAGCGGGGTGCGCGGCAGCGAGGTGCTCCGGCGACCGAGGCGAAGGACGAGCACCACCAGCGAGAGCGCGAGCAGCATCTGGCTCGCGAAGATCGAGACGGGGATCGTCGCCGCGAGGGCGGCGAGAAGCCCGAGCCGGGCCCGCTCGAGGGTCAAGGAAGGAGCCCTGTGCGGGCTACTCCTCGATCTTCGCCTCGTCCACGAGCATCACGGGGATGTCGTCCTGGACGGGGTAGACGCGCCGGCACTTCGCGCAGCGCAGGCCGGCGCCGTCACCAACCACTTCGACCGGCGTCTTGCACTCCGGACAGGCGAGGATCTCGAGCAGCTCGGGGTCGATCGGCATGGCCGGAGTTTAGCGTAGCCGCCCGCGGGGAGGGTAGCGGGAGGAACGGACCTGCCCTGGCACCTGTCGCGGGTAGCCTGCTCGAGCCGGGTCGCTCTCCCGTCCGGCATTTCAGTCAACCGAAGGAGGTTGCGATGCGAGTCAATTTTGTGGTGCGGGAGAGCGCGCCGGAGCGGCTGGTGTGCGAGGCGGAGATCCTGTTCGACGCGGAGTCGGGGCCGCTCGCCGGGATGAAGCTGGTGGGCTTCTCGCTCTGGCGATCGCCCGAGGGCGAGATCTACGTCACCTTCCCGAGCCGTGCCTTCGGCACCGGCAACGAGCGCCGTTTCTTCGACCTGCTGCGTTCGGTCGAAGGCAACGGCACCGACGCCAAGCGCGTCAAGGCCTGGATCCTCGACGAGTTCCGGGTGACCCGGGAGAACGCGGCTTGACACCCCTGGGGGGTGCGACGTCGCACCCCCCAGGCTTTGAGCAGCCGCCAACCTGGCAACCGCACCCTCCAGCCAGCTTGTTCGTTGTGTCGCTTGTCCGTCCCCCGATGAGGTCGTGGTCTCACTGTTCGGGTTGTTTTTGACTCGCTCGGAAAGCGCGTGTGACAATCACTTCAAGGGGGTCGCGCCGCCCGTCATGCTGATCCAGGTCTTCCTGCTCGCGCTCGTCGTGTCGCCCGAGGCCGCGCCGGCTCACGGCGCGGCTCCGCAGGCCTCGGCGCGCGCCGAGGCCTACTACCAATACAGCCTGGGGCTGCAGGAGCGGCTCGCGGGCAACGTGGACGAAGCGCTCGCCGCGTACCGGCGGGCGCAGAAGCTCGATCCGGCGGCGTCCTCGATCCGGGTCGAGACGGCGCGCCTGCTGCGCGAGATGGGCCGCCTCGACGAGGCCCTCCAGGAAGCCAAGGCTGCGGTCGCGCTCGACGCGGACGACACCGACGCCCACCTGGTGCTCGCGCAGCTCGAGCAGATCCAGGCGGCCGGACCCGACGCGGAGGCCGCGCTGCGGCGCGCGGCCTCGCACTACGAGCAGGTCGTGCGCCTGCGGCCGAGCGACGGGCAGTCGCTGCTCAACCTCGCGGGAATCTACGGCCAGCTCCAGCAGCACGAGCAGGCCGCGCGCGCCTGGGAGATGTACCTGGCGCTCGACCCCGGCAACTTCGAGGCGCACGTGCAGCGCGGCACCCACCTGCTGCTTGCGGGCAAGTCGGACGAGGCGGCCGCGGCGATGCGCGCGGCGCTCGAGCTTTCGCCCGGCTCGGCCCGCGCCTACCAGATCCTGGGCGACATCTACGCTCGCGCCGACAAGCTGGAAGAGGCGGTTGCGAACTACCGCAAGGCGCTCGAGGTCGACGCCGGCAACGTGCGCATCCGGCTGGGGCTCGGCGAAGTGCTGCTCGACGCCAAGCTGCCGGAGCAGGCGCTCGCCGAGGCCGAGGCCGTGCTGCGCGCCGACGCGCAGAATCGCTTCGCTCTCGACCTCAAGGCGCGCGGCCTGCGCGACCTGCGCCGCTTCGACGAGGCGGATGCCGCGGCGGACGTCCTGATCGCGGGCGATCGCAACGATCTGAAGGCCAGCTACCTGAAGGTGACGATCGCCGAGCAGCGTCGCGACCACGCAAAGGCGGCGGCGCTGCTCGAGGAGATCCTGGCCCGTCCCGTGAGCGGCGAGGAGGCGGCCAACCGGCGCGTGTTTCACGTGCACCTCGGATTCGCCTATCAGCAGCTCGGGCGCTACAAGGACGCCGCCCGCGCGTTCGCCAGCGCGATCGAAGCGGGAGATGCACCCGACGCCAACCTGCTGACCTTCCACGCCGAGGCGCTCTCGCTCGCCCGCGAGAAGGACGAGGCCCTCGCCGCGACGCGCGCGGCGCGCGGGCGCTTCCCGGACGATCTGGACCTCGCCTCGCTCGAGGCAACGCTGCTGCGCGAGAAGGGCGACACGGCTGCGGCGACGGCGATCGTCGTGGCGCTGCGCGCCAAGTCGCCGACCGACCCGAGAGTGCTCGGCCGCGTGGCCGACTTCTACCGGCGCGCGGGGGACTTCCAGGAGGCCGAGGTCGCGTTGCGCCAGGCGCTCACCGCGGACCCGAAGAACCTCGGGGTGCTGTTCCAGCTCGGCGCGGTTCTCGAGCGCCAGAAGCGGCACGACGCGGCCGAGACGGCGTTCCGCCAGGCGCTCGCGATCGAGCCCGAGTCCGCCCCGGTGCTGAACTACCTCGGCTACATGAACGCCGACCGCAACGTGCGGGTGGAGGAAGCGCACGCTCTGATCCAGAAGGCGGTCGAGATCGAGCCCCAGAGCGCGGCCTACCAGGACAGCCTGGGCTGGGCGCTCTACCGGCTGAACCGGCTCGAGGCGGCGGAGGGGGCCGTCCGCACCGCCCTGGAGCGTGACGCCGACAACGCCGTGATCCTCGACCATCTCGGAGACATCGTCGCCAAACGCGGACGCGTCGCAGAGGCGGTCGGCTACTGGCAGAAGGCCATGAAGGGCGAGGACGACGACGGCGAGCTCGACCGACCGCGCGTGGAGGCGAAGATCCGTGAGGCCCAGGGGGCGCTCCAGGCCCAGCAGCAGCCCATCGCGCCGCCCAGGCCCTGAGCTCGCGGCGCTCGCGCTGCTGCTCGCCCTCTCGTGTGCGACGGCGCGCCTGCCCGCGCCGGGTGTTGCCGAGAAGGCGCGGGCCGCCAGCTCCTGGTCGGGCAGCCTGCGCGTGTCCGTGCGTGGCCAGGACCTGCGCGGCCGCTCCCATGCGCTCGTCGCGTTCCGCCGCCCCGACGCGATGCGGATCGAGATCCCCGGTCCTTCCGGCGCGCGCCTCGTCGCCGTGGCGCGCTCGGGCCGGTTGACGGCCGTGCTGCCCGCCGACCAGGCGCGGCTCGAGAGCGCCGCCGGGCCAGGAGACTTCGAGGCTCTGCTCGGCGTGGCGCTTTCTCCGGGCGAGCTCATGGAGCTGCTCCTCGGCGTCGCGCCACAGGCGGCACGCCGCTACGAAGCCGACTGGGGTGAGACGCTGCCTCGTCGCGTCCGCGCCGAGCTGGCGGACGGAACACGCCTCGACGCCCGCGTCGACGAAGCCGAAGCCGACGTCGAGCTCCCCGCCGCCGCCTTCGACCCGCCACCCTGCAACGGCTGTCGCTCGATCGATGCCAACGAGGCTCGCCGTCTCCTGGGGGGTCGCTAGTGGCAACCCGGGGGGGTCTGGGGGGGCGGAGCCCCTCCCAGCTCAAAGAAAGCAAGCTCCCTCGTGCCCCTTCGAGAGCCGCACTTGAAGAGTCACGATCGAAGAGCCTCCGTCTGCGTTCCTTTGCGAAGATCAACCTCGGCCTCGAGGTCCTCGGCCAGCGCGAGGACGGCTTCCACGAGCTGCGGACGCTGTTCCAGACGATCGACCTCGCCGACGACATCGTGCTGCGCCCGCGCGCGCGGGGCGTGCGGATCCTCTGCGATCACCCGCTCGTGCCCAGGGACGCGACGAACCTTGCGGCGCGCGCGGCCGAGCTCGTGCGCGGCTACGCCGGGGTCACACGGGGAGTCGAGATCGAGATCCGCAAGCGCATCCCGGTGGGCGGGGGGCTCGGGGGCGGGTCGAGCAACGCCGCAGCGGTGCTCATGGGGCTGGACCGGATGTGGCGGCTCGGGCTCGGGCCGGACGGACTCCACCGGCTGGCCCGACGCCTGGGGGCCGACGTGCCCTATTTCCTGCTGGGGGGGACGGCCCTGGGGCTCGCCCGGGGGGACGAGGTGTACCCACTCCGTCGCCAGCTCCGGGCCCACGTGGTCCTGGTGGATCCCGGGATTCACGTCTCGACCGCCCGGGTATTCGCTCGTCTGGATACGAGATTGACACCCCGGGAGAAGAGTAATAGCATCTTCTACTTTGTATCGAGGGAGTTGGAGGGATCCGGTGCGTTCCGGTTCCTGCAGAACGACCTCGAGGAGGCGGCGCTCGAGGAGGCCCCCGCGCTGCGCGAGCACGCGGGACGCATTCGGGCCGTCCTCCTGAGGGAGGGCGCCTGTCTCGCCGCCCTCTCCGGGAGCGGCTCGAGCTACTTCGGGTTGTTCGAGAACGCGCGTCCCGCAAAGCGGGCGCGCGCGGCGCTCGCCGCCGAGGGCACCCGCGCCCTCGTCGGCAGGACGCTGACTCTCGAGCAGTACCGCGGCGCGTGGGGACGTGCGCGGAACCGTTGAGGGTCGAGAGGAGCGGTCAACATGGAGATCACCGACGTCAAGGTCATCCCGGTGGACGACGAAAAGCTCAAAGCGTTCGTGTCGATCGTCTTTGATCACAGCTTCGTGGTGACGGACCTGAAGGTGATCCACGGTCCGAAGGGTCTGTTCGTCTCGATGCCCAGCAAGAAGCGCAAGGACGGCACCTTCAAGGACATCGCGCACCCGCTCAACAACCAGATGCGCCAGTACCTCGAGGAGAAGATCCTGGGGGTCTACAAGCAGCAGGTCGCCGCGGGCACGGCGCCTCCGGCGCCCGCTCAAGCCTCACCGCCTGAGGCCGCCGCAAAGGAGGGCTCGGAGGGGTAAGCGACCCCCCCGCGTTGGGGCGTGGCCAAGTGGTAAGGCGCGGGGCTTTGGACCCCGGATCGAAGGTTCGAATCCTTCCGCCCCAGCCACCCCAAAGCGGCGGCACGAGCGTCCGTTGATGCGTCGAGAGCTCAAGGTTTTCACCGGCAGCGCGCACCCGGCGCTGGGCGAGGCGATCGCGCAACACATAGGTGTGCCGCTCGGGCGCGCGCACCTCGCGCGCTTCAGCGACGGCGAGGTCTGGTTCCAGAGCCACGACAACGTGCGCGGGGCCGACGTGTTCGTGGTCCAGCCCACCTGCTCGCCGGTCAACGAGAACCTGATGGAGATGCTGCTGATGCTCGACGCCTTCAAGCGCTCGAGCGCGTCGCGGCTCACCGCGGTGCTCCCGTACTACGGCTACGGCCGCCAGGACCGCAAGGACAAGCCGCGCGTGCCGATCTCGGCCAAGCTGGTGGCCGACCTGCTGCAGACCGCCGGCGCCGACCGGGTGCTGACCATGGACCTTCACGCCGCCCAGATCCAGGGCTTCTTCGACATCCCGGTGGACCACCTGTTCGCCGCCGCGGTGATCATCGAGCACGTCCTGCAGCTGAACCTGCCCGACCTGGTGGTGGTCTCGCCCGACGCCGGCGGCGTCGAGCGCGCGCGCGCCTACGCCAAGCGCCTCGACGCCAGCCTCGCGATCGTGGACAAGCGCCGCGAGCAGCCGAACGTGGCCGAGGTGCACAACGTGATCGGCGACGTCGCCGGCCGCACCGCGCTCGTCGTCGACGACATGGTCGACACCGCCGGGACGCTCACCAAGGTGGTCGATGCGCTGAAGGCGGCCGGCGCGCGCGAGGTGCTCGCCTCGTGCTCGCACGCGGTGCTCTCCGGTCACGCGATCGAGCGGATCGAGAAGAGCCCGCTCTCCAAGCTCATCGTCACCGACTCGATCCCGCTCACGCCCGCGAAGCTCGCGAGCGGGCGGATCGTGGTGCTCACGATCGGCGGCCTGCTCGGCCGCGCGATCAAGAACATCCACGAGGAAACCTCGGTGACCAGCCTCTTCGTCTGAAATGCCCTTCGTCTCAAAGAAACAACTCGTATCCGTGGGAGTGCCAAGATGCCTGAATTCGTCGTGCCGGCCGAGGGCCGGAGTGATACCGGAAAGAACGCAAACCGACGGCTGCGCAGCCGCGGCCTGATCCCGGGGGTGCTGTACGCCCCGGGCAAGCAAGCGGTGGCGGTGCAGGTCTCGCCCGGCGAGATCGGCACGATCCTGAAGAGCGCCGCGGGCGAGAACACGCTGTTCGATCTCGATCTCGGCGGCAAGCGCCGCAAGGTGATCCTGAAGGAGTTCCAGCGCGAGCCGCTGCGCGGCAAGCTGCTGCACGCCGACTTCTACGAGGTGGCGCTCGACAAGCGGCTCGAGGTCAAGGTGCACATCGAGCTTCAGGGCACGCCCGTGGGCGTCAAGCTCGAGGGCGGGATCGTCGACTTCGTGACGCGCGAGCTCGAGGTCGAGTGCCTGCCGGCCGACATCCCCGAGAAGATCGTGGTCGACATCTCGCACCTCGAGCTGGGCAAGCACCTGCGCGTGTCGGACCTGAAGGTCTCCGACAAGGTGAAGGTGCTGATGGAGCCCGAGCTCGTGGTCGCTCACGTGGTGCTGCCGCGCGCCGAGGTGGTCGCCGAGCCGGTCGCGGTGGAAGGCGCTCCGGCCGAGGCCGGTGCGGCGGAGCCCGAGGTCATCAAGAAGGGCAAGACCGACAAGCTCGAGGGCGAAGCGGCCGAAGCCAAGCCCGAGAAGCCGGAGAAGGGCGAGAAGCGGGAGAAGAAGTAAACGCGTCTCGTGGTGGGCCTCGGCAACCCCGGGCCTCGCTACGAGCGCACTCGCCACAACGCCGGCTTCCTGGCCATAGACGAGCTCGCCGCCC
>DATEUE010000209.1:0-5303 GCA_035283305.1 Vicinamibacteria bacterium
GCAGCTCCCGGTGCTGGCGGAGGGCGCAACGTAGGCGGAGCGCTGGCGGGACGGCTGGACGAAACGGAAAGGACGAACAGGGCTAGGGAGCCCTGGACTGAGCTCTGTCGGGGGCATCGCGCCCCCCGAGCCCCCCCTACACGGCGACCTTCGCCAGGTCCTGCTCGAGGCCGGCGAGGCCGGCGTCGAGCTCCTGCGGCAGCCGATCGCCGAAGCGGTCGAAGAACGCGCGGATCTCCGGGACCTCGGAGGCCCATTCGCCGCGGTCCACCCGGAGCAGCAGCTGACGCTCGGCCGCGCTCAGCCGGAGGCCGTCCCAGTTGAGAGCGCCCTCCGTCGGGACGAGGCCGATCGGGGTCTCCTCGGCCGTGGCCCGGCCCTTCACCCGCTCGATTATCCACAGCAGCACGCGCAGGTTCTCGCCGAAGCCGGGCCACACGAAGCGGCCGCGCTCGTCGGTGCGGAACCAGTTGACGTGGAAGACCGCGGGCGGGTGCTTCACGGCCCGCCCCATCCGCAGCCAGTGAGCGAAGTAGTCGCCCATGTTGTAGCCGCAGAAGGGCAGCATCGCCATCGGGTCGCGGCGCACGACGCCCACCTGCCCGGTCGCGGCAGCAGTCGTCTCCGAGCCCATGGTGGCGCCGATGAAGACACCGTGGGCCCAGTCGCGACTCTCGAACACGAGCGGCGCGAGACGCGCGCGGCGGCCGCCGAAGACGATCGCCGAGAGCGGGACGCCCTGCGGGTCCTCCCAGCGGGGCGACATCGACGGGCACTGGCGCGCGGCGACCGTGAAGCGCGAGTTGGGGTGCGCAGCCTTTCCAGCGCCGTCCCAGCGCTTGCCTTGCCAGTCGACGAGGTCCGCGGGCGGGGCCTTGTCCTTGCCTTCCCACCACGGAACTCCGTCCCCGCTGACCGCGACGTTGGTGAAGATCGTGTCGCGCGCGATGGTCGCGAGCGCGTTCGGGTTCGTGTCGGGGCCCGTGCCCGGCACGACGCCGAAGAAGCCGGCCTCCGGGTTGACGGCCCACAGACGCCCGTCCGGCCCGGGCCGCAGCCACGCGATGTCGTCGCCGACGGTTCGCACCTTGTAGCCCTGAGCCTCGAACGGCGAGACGAGCATCGCGAGATTCGTCTTGCCGCAGGCCGAGGGGAAGGCGGCCGCCACGTAGTGGACCTCGCCACCCGGCAGCTCGAGCTCCAGGATCAGCATGTGCTCCGCCATCCAGCCCTGCTCGCGGGCGAGTGTGGAGGCGATCCGGAGCGCCAAGCACTTCTTGCCGAGCAGCGCGTTGCCGCCGTAGCCCGAGCCGACGCTCCAGATCGCGCGCTCCTGCGGGAAGTGCACGATAAAGCGGCGGTCGGGCGAGAGGTCGCCGAGCGAGTGCAGTCCCGGCACGAAGTCCTCGGAGGCTCCGAGCTGGTCGAGCGCCGGCTTGCCCATGCGCGTCATGATCCGCATGTTCGCGACGACGTAGGCGCTGTCGGTGATCTCGACGCCGACCTTGCTGAAGGGCGAGCCGAGCGGACCCATCACGTAGGGCACCACGTAGAGCGTGCGCCCTTTCATCGCCCCGTCGAAGAGCGGGAAAACACGCTCTCTGGCCTCCTGGGGCGACATCCAGTTGTTGGTGGGTCCGGCGTCCTCGCGGGTGCCGCTCGCGATGAAGGTGAGGTGCTCGGTGCGCGCGACGTCCGAGGGGTGGCTGCGGTGGAGGTACGAGCCCGGCGCCTGCTGCGGGTGGAGTCCCTGGAGCGTGCCGTCCTGCAGCATGCCGTCCACGAGCCGGGCGTTCTCGGCAGGAGATCCGTCGCACCAGACCACGCGGTCGGGCCGCAACGTCGTCTCCATCTGTTGCACCCAGCGTTCGACTGGCTTCATGCGGGACCCTCGGGGCATCGATTGTAGCCCGCCTTGCCCCCCCGTCGCCGCCCTCCTATAGTCCTCGGAGTGAAGCCGCCTCCGCGCCGCAGCGTCGCTCTTGCGTTGCTGCTGGTCCCGGCGCTCCTCGCGGCGGACCGCGTCACGCCGCCCGACCGCGGTCGGCCCGGCGACGGCGAAGCGCTCGCGGCGCGCGTCGAATCGCTGGTGAAGCGAGGGGCGCTGTCGCTCGCCCGCACGCAGGACGACCTCGACTTTCCGGGCCGCCGGCACGTGCGCTTCGACCAGCGCGTGGGCGGCGTGCGGGTCTTCGGCGCGCAGCTCGTGCAGCAGCTCGACGCGGACGGCCGCACCCGGAGCGTCTCCGGCTCGATCGCCGAGGGGCTCGTGCTCGACACGCGCCCACGGCTGAGCGCGGACCAGGCGGAACGTGAAGCACTCGCGGCGTCCCCGCGCGGCGCCCTCGCGCTCGGCGAGCCGGAGCTGGTCGTGCGCGCGGCCGAGCGCCAGCTCGCCTGGACGCTGTGGCTGCGGCTCGATCACGATCTCGAGCGGGTGTTCGTGGACGCGGCGACCGGCGCGGTCCTCGATCGCTACTCGGACCTCCGCACCGACTCGGCGGTCGGGCTCGGCTCGGGCGTGTGGGGCGACCAGAAGAAGCTGCCGGCCGACCAGGCGGGTGGTGTCTTCCGCGCCGACGATCGCCTGCGGCCCTGCGCGCTCACGACCTATGACATGCGCTACGACGCCTCGCTCAGCGGGATAGCACTCGCCACCGGGCGCTTCGATCCGGCCTGGATCGCCCGGGACGCCGACAACACGTGGAGCGACGGCGCGGTGGTGGATGCGCACGTCTACGCCGGCTGGACCTACGACTACTTCTACAAGCGCCACGGGCGGCGCGGCCTCGACGACAACAACCTGGCCGTGCGCAGCATGGTCCACCCGCTGTCGCCGGCCTTCCAGTTCGCGAACGCGGCCTACGATCCGTTCGCGAACGTGATGATCTACGGCGACGGAGACGGCGAGTTCGCGCCCTTCTCGAGCGCGCTCGACGTGGTCGCACACGAGCTCGCGCACGGCGTCACCTTCCACACCTGGGACGGCATCTACCAGGGCGAGTCAGGCGCGCTCAACGAAGCCTTCTCCGACATCATGGGCACGGCAGTCGAGTTTTTCCACCAGCCCGCGGGGACGGGACGCCTGCTGGCGGACTACGCGCTCGGCGAGGACCTCGCCCATCGGTTCGACCCGAGCCGCACCGCGGTGCGCTCGATGGAGAACCCGGGCCTCTACTGCTCGGTGTCGCTCGGCGCCTGCGACGCCGACCACTACGCGAAGCGCTACCTGGGCACGGCCGATGGCGGCGGCATCCACCACAACAGCGGCATCGCCAACCAGGCCTTCTTCCTGATGGCCGAGGGCGGGGTGAACCGCACGTCCGGCCAGCGCGTAGCCGGGCTCGGGCCGGCCGGACGCGAGAAGGCCGAGCGCATCGTCTACCGCGGCTTCACGGCCTACCTCACGCCGTCGGCAACGTTCCGCGACGCACGCGCCGCCACGCTGCGCGCCACGCGCGAGCTCTACGGCGAGGCCGAGGCGGCGCAGGTGGCCGCGGCCTGGTCCGCGGTAGGCGTCGAGTGACACCTCATCCCGCGTCGGGGTCCGAGAGCACGTAGCCGATCCCGTGGACGGTGCGAATCAGCGCGGGCCGCCGCGGGTCCTGCTCGAGCTTGTGCCGCAGCCAGGCGATGTGGACATCCACCGTCTGCGGGCCCGGCATCGCGTCCCGGCCCCACGCGTGGTCGAGCAGCTCGGCGCGGCTCACGGGCGTCCCGGCGCGCTCGACGAGGCAACGCAACAGGTGGAACTCGCGCGGCGAGACGTGTACCGGCCGGCCGGCCTTCGAGACGCAGGCGCGGCGCAGGTCCACCTCGACGTCCCCGAAGCGAAGCAGCGCTGCCGCGGGGGCGGGGAACGCCGTGCCGCGCCGCAGGCAGGCCTCGATCCGGGCGCTGAGCTCGATCAGCTCGAACGGCCGCGTGAGGACGTCGTCCGCGCCGAGCTGCAGGCCGCGCACGCGCTCGCGCGCGCGCTCGGGGTCGGTGACGAGGATCAGCGCGCCGGAGAAGCCGCGCTGCCGGAGCTCCTGGCACACGGAGAGGCCGTCGCGATCGCCGAGCGCGACGTCGAGCAGTACGAGGTCGATGCCCCCGGACAGCACGCGCTCCAGGGCCTCGCGTCCGAGCGCCGCCACCTCGACGCGGTAGCCCTCCTCCACGAGGCGGTCCCACACGTCGAGCCGGCGCTGCGCATTCGGGTCCACGAGCAGGAGGTCTACCACGAGTCCGCTCACAAGCTCGGGACGCAAGGCCGCGCTGTCTTCATGGCGCGGTAAGACGCCTGCAAAAGCTGCACACAGAGGCGCGCGCGATACGCCTGGCCACAAACGGCTTACAGACGTTACGGCCGGGTTACGCGGCCTTAAGGCTTTCGGCGGATCGCGCGGGCGAGACTCGCTGCCGGTTCGACGCTGTGACCGGACGGGAGAGACACGTGCAGCGGCGCTTGTCGGCCAGGATCCCGCGTGCCAGCGCGCTCGCCGCGCTCATGCCGTTGTTTCCACCCCAGGCCCCCGAGCCCGTGCCCACGCCTGCGCCCTTGATCGAGCGGATCGAGGTCGCGAACAACCAGTTCCTGCAGAAGGAGACGCTGCTGTTCTACGTCTCGACGAAGCCCGGCGAGCCCTTCGACGAGCGCAAGCTGCGCGCGGACTTCCGCCGCCTGTGGGACACGGGGTTTCTCGACGACCTGCGCATCGAGGCGGTCGACGGGCCGCGCGGCAAGGTGGTCACGTTCTTCGTGACCGAGCGGCGCAGGATCCAGATCGTCGACTACCGCGGCAGCAAGGAGCTCACCCAGAGCACGATCGACGACGAGCTCAAGAAGCGCGACGCGCAGGTCAAGATGGACAGCTTCTACGACCCCGCCAAGGCGCGCAAGGTCGAGGGGATCATCAAGGAGATGCTGGCGGCGAAGGGTTATCCCTTCGCCAGCGTCAAGCACGAGGCCAAGAACATCGGCGCCTCGGGCCAGCAGCTGTCGTTCGTGATCGACCAGGGGCCGAAGGCGAAGGTCCACGAGATCGTCTTCGACGGCAACGCGGTCTTCAGCGACGACAAGCTGCGCGGGCGCATGAAGAAGATCAAGCAGCCGGGCTTCTTCAACCTGAGCTGGCTCGGCGGCAAGACCACCTACACCGAGGACAAGTGGCTCGGCGGCCAGGAGGACCCGCGCGGCGACCGCGGCCGGATCGAGGACTACTACCTCGACCACGGCTACGTCACCGCCCGCGTCGGCCAGCCGCGGATCAGCTACACGGACGGCAAGTCGGGCTTCTTCAAGAAGAAGCCGATCAAGC
>DATEUE010000210.1:0-11353 GCA_035283305.1 Vicinamibacteria bacterium
AAGCTCGAGAAGGAGATCGCCTACAACTACCCCGACGGGCCGAAGCCCGACGGGCCCGCCCAGGCGAGCCGATCGGCTTCCGGTGCGGGCCGCACGACGGTGGCGATCGCGCCCGTCGCGGTCCCCGCCGGCGCCCAGGCGCTGGCGCCGGCTCCTGCGCCCGCCGCGAAGCGCACCGAGATCAAGGCCGGCATGACGAACGACGAGGTGCGCCGCGCGCTCGGCGAGCCCGAGGCCGAGGTCGTCTTCGGCGAGAAGACCCGCTGGAGCTACCCGGGGATGACGATCGTGTTCACGCGCAATAAGGTGACCGACGTTCAGTTCTGACGAAGCCGCGACACGAAGACGCCGTCTCCCGTCTCGCATCCCGACGCCTCGGCCGCGTTGCCAAAATAGCGCGCGAGCATGAGCGAGCCTTCCAGCGAGAAGAACGCCACCCACTCACCCCGGGCCACGTCGTCGACACTCGTTCCGAGCACGAGGGGGAGGGTCTTCTCGCGGCATCGGACGTGAAAGGTGTCGCCGAAAGCGATCCCGAGGGACCGTAGATCCGATTCAACGAGACTCGTCTCGAGGTTGCCAAACGGGGGCTCGATTCGTGTCAGCGTGCCGTAGGCGCCGCCGTCCTTGACAACCGTTGCCGCCGCCACGGCCCTGGACGCCATCGGGGCGACATCGCCAGCGCGCTTCAGCAGGGTCATCTCTACAGCACTCGCGCGATTGCCGGCCTCCTCGGCCAGCGAGGCTCGAACGGGCGCGTCCCAGACGGAGACGGTCCCGCCGGCAACCTGAGAGCCCGTATTACCCGCCGCCAACAAGCGACCATCGGGCGACCACGCCAGGCTCCAAACCGGCTGCGAGTCCGTGGCTAGCGTTGCAGCGAGTTCCTGCGTTTCGACATTCCAGATACGAACCTGACCGTCCTCGCCTCCGGCGGCGAGCCAGAGCCCGTCGGGCGACCAGCTGAGCCCCCGCAGCCAACCGCCGGGACTGGTCAGGGTCTGCACGAGCCTTCCAGACGCCGGGTTCCAAAGCCGAATGGCACCATGACCCTTCGCGCCGTGGGCCGAGGCGAGTACGCGGCCGTGCGGCGACCAGTCCAGACCCCGTACCAGGTCGGTATGCGATCTGAAGGTTCGGGGCGCCGCATCGGCGCCCAGACGCCACAGATTGACCTGCCGGTTGCCGGCGGAAGCCACCGTTCTCCCATTCGGCGCCCACGCCAGCGAGTAGATCGGTCCATCAGTTCCCTTGAACTCGGTCGCGACCTCGGACGCGCGCGCCGCTGGCGGTCCCAGGCAGCCACCGAGCAACGCGACGACCGTTGCCCCGATTAGGACTCGGGGTGCGCGGGGTTCAGACTCCACGCGGCCTCTGCTGGAAAGCCGTCACTTCCGCTTGGCGATTCCGAGCTCGGCCAGCTTGGCGGCGATGTCGGCGCCGGCCGTGTCCACCTTGACGGCCTTGTCGACGAACAGGACCTTGCCGTCCTTGCCGATGTAGAAGGTCCAGCGCTTGGCGAGGCCGACCGCCGGCATCAGCACGCCGTAGGGCTCCGCGGCCGTCTTGTCGGGGTCGCCGAGCATCGGGTAGTCGGCCCCGAGCGATTCCGCGAACTCCTTGTTCTTCTGGACGGTGTCGGTGCTGGCGGCAAAGTACGCGACGTCGAACTCCCGGATCTTGTCGCCGCTCTCACGGAGCGACTTGCACTCCTTCGTTCAGCCCCCGGTGAAGGCCTTCGGGAACCAGGCGAGCACGACCGCCTGCTTGCCCTTGTAGTCGGAGAGCTTGTACGTCTTCCCGTCCGAGCCGCCGAGTGAGAAGTCCGGGGCCACGTCGCCCGGCTGCAGCTCGGCAGCGGGCGACAGCGCACAGGACAGGAGTGCGCCGGCGGCTGCAAACAGCGACTTCACCTTCATCATGGGCGCTCCCTCGGGAACGTCTGGATTATGTCGGCCGTCCGAGGCGCCGGTCAACGGCTTAGAATGCCCGGGCTTGCTGCGCCTGTTGTCCTTCGTCGCGCGCGTGGCGTTCGCCGCCACGCTGGGCCTCGTGGTCCTCGCCGCCACGCGCTGGTCGCCGGTCGCGGCCGAGCCGCCCCTGGACGTGCGCGCGCTGCCCCTCGCCCTGCCCCTTGTGTGCTTCGCGGCCACGGCCGCGCTCCTGGGCCGGCCGCGTCGCGCCGTGCGCGTCAGGCCCGGGCCTGTCGCGGTGGCGCTGCTCATAGCGCTAATCGCTCTGGCGGCGGTGGTGCGCGGGCGTGGACCTGCGGGTCTCGCCGCGGAGGTGAGCAGCGGTGGCGAGCCCGTCGGGCACACCAGGAGCGGCAGCCTCGAGATCAGGGGGCGCGACCTCGCCGCGTTCCCCCTGGGCCGGCGTGTCGTGCTGCGCTGGACCGGCGAGCTGCGCGTCCCTTCGTCCGGCCGCTACGCGCTCTGGGTCGAGGGCCGCGGCCGCGTCGGCGTTTCGGTGAACGGCCGCTCGGTCCTCGAGGCTGGAGGCGATCCGCTGCGCGCCGAAGCCGCGACCGGCCTGGCCGCGGGCGTCGCCTCGCTCGACGTCCGCTTCGATCACGTCGGCCCCGGCCCCCGCCTGCGCCTCGGCTGGACGCGCCCCGACGGCCGCCGCGAGGCGATCCCGGCCCGCTACCTCGGGAGGGCGCGCCCCGAGTGGGTGTGGTGGACGACCGACGGCCTCGCGCTCGTCGTGGCGGTGCTCAGCGGGATCCTGGTCTTCCTGTGTCCGTGGGACGTGCGGCGCGACGTCCCGCTGCCGAGACCGGTGACGGCCGCCGAGATCGGCGCGAGCGTGCTCGGCTACTGCCTGCTGCTCGCCTGGATGAGCTGGCCGCTCGTCCGCGACCTCGCGCACACCGGCCCGATGGACCGCCCCGACGGCCGTCTCAACGCCTGGATCCTGGCCTGGGCGGGGCCGACGACGTTCGAGAACCCGGCGGGCCTCTTCGACGCGCCCGCGTTTCACCCGCTCGAGGACGCCCTCGCGTTCTCCGAGAACCTGTGGCTGCCGGCCGTCGTCGTTGCTCCGCTGCAACGGCCGTTCGGCCCCGTCTTCGCCTACAACGTGGCCCTGCTCGGTAGCCTGCTGCTGTCTGGCCTCGCGGTGCAGTTGCTCGTGCGGCGCGCGAGCGGTGACCGGCTCGCGGCCTTCGTGGCCGGCGCCTTCTTCGCGGCCGGTCCCCACCGCTGGACGCGCCTGTCGCACCTGCACGCCCAGGTCACGGTCTTCCTCCCGCTCGCCCTCGTCGCGCTCGACCGCTTCTGGGCGAGCCGCACGCTGCGTCGCGCGCTCGTGGTGGGCCTGATGCTCGCGCTGCAGGGGCTGTCGTCCGTGTACCTCGGCGCGATTACCGCGGCCGCCCTTGGTGTCGCGGTGCTCATAGCACTCGCAGGCGGCCTGCGCCCGCGCGAGCTCGCACGCCTCGCGGCCGGCATGCTGCTGGCTGGCGTCCTCCTCTGGCCGGTCACCGAGCCCTACCTGCGCATGCGCGCCTTCCAGGGACAGGAGTTCACGCTCGAGACGGTCGCGATCTACGCGGCCACGCTGCCGTCGTACGTTGCCGCCGGGACCCAGTTCTGGGGGCCGCTCACGCAGCGCCTGCTCGACCCCACGACGATCCGCGACACGCTGTTTCCGGGCCTGTGCGTGCTCGCCCTGGGAATCGCAGGCCTCGCGTCGGCGCCGCGGCGCTATCGAGCTGTCGCAATGTCGGCCTCCGCCGTGGCCGTCCTGTTCTCGCTCGGCCCCGAGACCGCCTTCTATCGCTTCCTCCACGAGCACCTGGTGCTCGTGCGCGGCGTGCGGGCGCTGGCGCGCTTCGCGCTCGTGCCGACGCTCGCGCTCTCGGTGCTCGCGGGCCTGGCGCTCGCGGGTCGCCGCCGGCTGGCCGTCCTCGCGGCGCTCGTCTTGATGATGCTCGAGTCGGCGAACCTGCCGCTGCGGCTCCAGCGCTACGACGGGCCGTCCGAGGCCTCGCGCTGGCTCTCCGGGAAGGAAGGCGCCGTGCTCGTGCTGCCGCTCGCGGAGAACGACACGCTCGCGATGCTCGACGGCCTCGCGCACCTGCGCCCGCTCGTGAACGGCGACTCGGGCTTCATCCCACGTCCCTTCGACCGGGCGATGGAGCTGCTGGAGCACGGCCTCGACCGGGAGAGCCTGCGCTTCTTGCGCGCCGTGGGAGTCCGCCACGTGACGACGCCCGACCTGCCGCCGCGCCTCGTGCCCGGCTTGCGGCAAGTGGCGAGCTTCGCGCGCGAGCGCGTGCTCGAGCTGGACGAAGGCCCCGCGGCTGGCGTGGTCCGGCCGGGCGCGGCGGTGGCCACCCGCTGGACTTCATCGGGCATCGTGCTGAGGCTGCCCGAGCCACGCACGATCGAGCGTGTCGCCTTCGAGCTGTCGGACGCTCCCTGGCTCGCGCACCCGAAGCTGGAGGCGTCGCTCGACGGCGTCACCTGGGAGCCGGTCGAGGCCGCCGCCAGCCTCGCCGACGCCACGCTCTCGCTGTACCAGGACCCGACGCACGCTCGCGGCGAGATCCGCTTCGCTCCGCGCGCGCTGCGCTTGCTCCGGCTGGACGGGCGGCTTCCCGCCCGCGGAGGGTGCCTCGAGGTGGGCGAGTAGCCCGGCCGCGACCGGCGCCACGGCTGGAGGTAGCCCAGGGTCGGCTATCCTAGGCGGCCATGTGGGACGACCCGTCCGACGCAGTCGAGGGCCGGCCGCCTGCCGCCTGGGACGCCAACGCCCGCCGGCTGCTCCTGTGCGGCCTCGCGGCGCTCTTCTGGGAGCTCGCGCTCATCCGCTGGCTGGGCGCCTCGATCCGCATCGTGGCGTACTTTTCGAACCTGGTCCTGATCTCGGCGTTCTTCGGGCTGGGGATCGGGGCGCTGGCCGCGCGCTTCGCCATCCGGCTCGAGCGGCTGATCGCCCCGCTCACGGCGCTGCTGGTGATGCTCGGCCCCTGGCTCGGCGGCCTGTGGCACTCGAACCCGTCGGGCGGCGACGAGTTCATCTGGATCGGGGCGCCGCTCGGGATCCCCTCGCCGGGAGACGCCTCCTCGCGCATCGTCTCGGCCGGCGTCGTGCTGGTGCTGGTGTACGGCGTGACGGCCGCGGTGTTCGCGGCGTTCGGACAGTACATGGGGCGGCTGTTCAAGACGCACCCGCCACTGCGCGCATACAGCCTGGAGATCGCTGGCAGCGTGCTCGGGATCGCGCTCTTCAGCGCTTTGTCGTGGGCCCAGACCTCGCCGAGCGTGTGGTTCGCCGTCGGGACGCTGCTGCTGGTGCTGCTCTTGCCGCAGCGCCTGCCGGACGGGGCGGTGGCCGCCCTGCTCGGGGTGCTCGTGATCGCGGCCACGCACGCCGAGTCGGGGCGCTTCGTCTGGTCGCCCTACTACCGCATCTCGGTCGAGCCGCTGCTGAGCGTGCGCGAGCCCGGTACAAAGCATCTCGTGGAGTTCGAAGAACCCGTAGGTCGCGTGCTGACGGTCAACAACGACTATCACCAGATGATGCTGGACCTGCGGCCGCGCGAGTCGGAGCACGCCTTCCTGTCGGGCTGGCGCTCGTTCTACGACGCGCCCTATGCCGCCTACGAGGCGCTCTCGCCGCTGCCCGCGGGCGACGTGCTGGTGGTGGGCGCGGGCACTGGCAACGACGTGGCCGCGGCGCTGCGGGGGACCGACAAGCGCGTGACGGCGGTCGAGATCGACCCGGCGATCGCCGGTCTCGGGCGAAAGCTGCACGCCGAGCGGCCCTACGACGACCCGCGCGTCACGCTGGTGGTGGACGACGCGCGGTCGTTCTTCCATCGCGCGCCGAGCGGCCGCTACGCGATCGTGGTCTTCGGCTTTCTCGACAGCCACCGGCTGCTGTCGGCCTTCTCCTCGGTGCGGCTCGACAACTTCATCTACACCCAGGAGGCGATGGCGGAGGTCCGACGCCTGCTGGCGCCCGGCGGGCGCGTGGCGCTCAGCTTCGCGAGCAACGAGCGCTGGATCCACGAGCGGCTGCTCGCGCTCGTCGACGGCGCCTTCTCGCGACCGACCGGGTTCACCCTGGATCGTCAGGGCTACGCCAACGGCATCCTGTACCTGAACGAGCGATCCGAGCCGAAGCCCGTGCCGCGCCACGCCGCGCTCGTCCCGACCGACGACTGGCCGTTCCTGTACCTGCGCGAGCGCAGGATTCCCGGCCACAACCTCATGTTCCTGCTCGTCGCCGTGGCGATGAGCGCGGCCGCCCTGCTGCTGCTTCCGCGCGGCGAGCGCCGCCTGCGGTTGCCGTACTTCCTGCTGGGTGCCGCCTTCTTCCTGCTGGAGACGAGCAACGTCGTGCGCATGGCGCTGCTCTACGGCTCGACCTGGTGGGTCAACACCGTCGTCTTCGCGGGGATCCTGCTGCTGGTGCTGCTCAGCAACCTGACCGCGGCGCGCTGGCGCGTGCCGATCGGCGCCTGCGTCGCGCTGCTCGCGCTGCTGATCCTGTGCGCGGCGCTGGTGCCTGCCGACACCTTGCTCTCGCTCGCCGCGTGGCCGCGGGCGCTCGTCGCCGTGCTCGTCTTCCTCGGCCCCGTCTACTTCGGCGGGCTCTTGTTCGCGCGGCTCATCGAGCGTGAGACGCGGCTTTTCGAAGCCTACGGCTCGAACGTGCTCGGCGCGGTCGTCGGCGGCGCCGCCGAGTACCTCTCGCTGGTCCTCGGCTACCGCTTCCTGCTGGCGCTCGCCCTGCTCTTCTACCTGGTCGTCTACCTGCTGCTGCGGCGCTCGGTCACGGACCGCTGAGCCTCAAGGGGCGGGATCGGGCACGCGCGTCGACTGCCAGAGCGCCATCTTCCACGCGCCGCCCTGCTTGACGAAGAGCTCCGTGAAGCGCAGGCGGATGTCGATGTCGCGGCCGCTGGCCGTCACCTGCACGCGGCAGGTGCCCGACACGATCGCCGTCGCGTCGCCGTGAAGGCGCACGCGCCGGTCGTCGAACGTCATCGACTTGTAGCGGTACTTGCCGCTGCGGATCGCCTCCAGGAACTCCGCCTTCGTCTCGACGTTCGCGTTCGAGTGCGTCCAGGTGAGGTCGTCGCTCATCGCCGCGCCGAGGCCCGCCAGATCGCCGGCGACGGTGAGCGCGATGCGCTTGTCCTGCGCCGCCAGCACCGCCTGCTCGACCTCGCCGGCCCAGGCGCCCGGGCTCGCACCAGGCGCCAACAGCAGGCACGCCACCAGCCATCGTCTCGTCATCTCGCCTCCTCGGTTCATTCGTCGAGCGGGGCGCCGCAGCCGTGGCACACGCGCCCGCCCCGAGTCGGCAGCCGCTCGCCGCACGCCGGGCACTTCCAGTTGGCCAGCCGGAACAGCAGCCCGGCGACCGCCACGAAGCCTACCGCAGGCACCCACCAGCTCTCGGGCAGGCGCAGCAGCACCGCGGCGGCGACCAGGCCGAAGAGCACGACGGCGAACGCCCGGCTCGCGAGCTCGACGCGCTCGCGGCGCGCGGCGAGCGCCGCGCGAAAGGCGCGACGCTCCTCGTCGGTCGGCGGCGAAGGCTCGCCGTCCTGTGGCATGAGTCCCCGCATTCTAGCAGCTAGACTCACTGGGTCATGCCGCCGGTCGACGTGCTGCGCACGTACCTCGAGCTCACGTCCCCCACGCAGCTCGTGGCTTGCGAGCGGCGCGGCCACGGCTGGCTCGATCGTCTGGCCTGGTCGGACGAGCAGCTCCGGCAGCGGCTGGCCCAGCCTGGCGTGTCGCTCCACCTGCTGACGGTGGCGGCAGCTCCCGCGGGTTACTTCGAGCTCGAAAGGCACGCCGACGACTCGGCCGAGATCGCTTACATGGGCCTCCTCGCCGAGTTCCGGGGTCGCGGCCTCGGTGCGTTCCTGCTCTGCGAAGCCGTCCGGGAGGCGTGGGGGAGGGGAGCCTCTCGGGTCTGGCTGCACACCTGCACGCTCGACTCGCCCGGGGCGCTGCCGAACTACCTGGCGCGCGGCTTCCGGCCGTTCAAGGAGGAGCACTACTTGGCCGAGATGCAGGCGCCGAGTCTCGGCTGAAGAAAAAAACCTGTGCGGTCCGGCTGTCAAACCGCTATACTCAAAACGTCGCTCGCGCCCCCCATCCCGGAGCTCAAAAACCCGCCGTCCAGCCCCTTCACTGCGGTGCTGTTTTGTGTAAATTCGGTCATTAGTTCACCTAATGACGATAATACGCATTTCAGAAAAACACACGTAACTGAGCAGTGCGAAAAGAAAATCACCGATTTGTGTCGCTTCGGATACAGGCGCGACGAGTGCCTGTTCGAAACAGTCGCACTCCCGTAACTCGCTGAACAGCAATATAATGGTGCTAATGACTCGAGGGGCCCAACAGGTTGTGCTTTTTCCTTGACTCCTCCGGGACGCTTCCCGATAATCCCCGTCGCCGCTTACGACTGTAGACAACCAACGCGCCGGGTGGGCAGGAGAGTGGGAGCGCTGCCGCCGGAGAGTGTCATCCTTGGATCCGTCCCTCCTTGTCTGGAAGTGAGGTAGCACTGATGTCGACCCATCCCGTGGAGAACCCGAGAGCAGAATCCCGCACGCCGGTACCGGCGGAAAAACGCGCGGGCCTGACTTTCAGGCGCCACTTCACGCAGTCGGGACGACACCCCTTCGACGAGGTCACCTGGGAGCTGCGCTCCGCGGTGATCAACGACGAGAAGGGGCAGCCGGTATTCGAGCAGCACGGCATCGAGGTGCCGGTCAGCTGGAGCCAGACGGCGACGAACATCGTCGCCTCGAAGTACTTCCGCGGCCAGCTCGGCTCGCCGGAGCGTGAGACGAGCGTGCGCCACCTGATCGCGCGCGTGGTCGACACGATCCGCACCTGGGCCGCGGCGCAGGGCTACTTCGCGACAGCCGACGACCTCGCGGCGTTCAGCGACGAGCTCACCCACCTGCTGGTGCAGCAGAAGGCGGCCTTCAACAGCCCCGTCTGGTTCAACGTCGGGATCGAGACGAAGCCGCAGTCCTCGGCCTGCTTCATCAACGCGGTCCAGGACACGATGGAGTCGATCCTCGGCCTCGCCCGCACCGAGGGGATGCTCTTCAAGTTCGGCTCGGGCACGGGCTCGAACCTCTCCTCGATCCGCTCCTCGAGGGAGCGCCTCGCCGGCGGCGGCACCGCCTCGGGCCCTGTCTCGTTCATGCGCGGCTACGACGCCTTCGCGGGTGTCATCAAGTCCGGCGGCAAGACGCGGCGCGCGGCGAAGATGGTGATCCTGAACGCCGACCACCCGGACGTCGTCGACTTCGTGCACAGCAAGGCCGACGAGGAGAAGAAGGGCTGGGCGCTGATCGACGCCGGCTACGACGGCGCCTTCAACGTGCGCGGCGGCGCCTACGACTCGGTGTTCTTCCAGAACGCCAACCACTCGGTGCGCGTGACCGACGAGTTCATGCGCGCGGTGGTCGAGGACCGCGAGTGGCACACCCGCTACGTGCTGTCCGGCGAGCCGTGCGAGACCTTCCACGCCCGCGACCTGATGCGGATGATGGCCGACGCGGCCTGGCAGTGCGGCGACCCCGGCATCCAGTACGACACCACCGTCAACGACTGGCACACCTGCCCGAACACGGCGCGCATCAACGGCAGCAATCCCTGCAGCGAGTACATGTTCCTCGACGACACGGCCTGCAACCTGGCGAGCCTCAACCTGATGAAGTTCGTGGGCGAGGACGGCGAGTTCGACGTCGAGGACTTCCGAGCCGCGTGCCGCACCACGATCACGGCCCAGGAGATCCTGGTCGACAACTCGAGCTACCCGACGCCGGCGATCGACCGCAACAGCCACGACTTCCGGCCGCTCGGCCTCGGCTACGCCAACCTGGGCGTGCTGCTGATGGACCGCGGGCTGGCGTACGACTCGGATGCCGGCCGCTCGTACGCGGCGGCCGTCACGGCGCTGATGCACGGCGAAGCCTACGCGCAGTCGGCGCGCGTGTCTTCGGCGATGGGCCCGTTCGCCGGCTACGCCAAGAACGCCGAGCCGATGCTGCGCGTGATCGACAAGCACCGGAAGCACGCGCACATGATCGACGCCGAGCTCGTGCCGAAGCAGCTGATGCAGGCCTCGCTCGACGTGTGGGACGAGGCGTACGCGCTCGGCGCCCAGCACGGCTACCGCAACAGCCAGGTGACGGTGCTGGCCCCGACCGGCACGATCGGCTTCATGATGGACTGCGACACCACCGGCATCGAGCCGGACATCGCGCTCGTCAAGTACAAGAAGCTGGTCGGCGGCGGGGTGATCAAGATCGTCAACCAGTCGGTGCCGCAGGTGCTGCGCAAGCTCGGCTACAGCCCGCTGCAGGTCGAGGACATCGTGAGCTACATCGACGAGCGCGAGATGATCGAGAGCGCTCCGCACCTGAAGCCCGAGCACCTCGAGATCTTCGACTGCGCCTTCCCGGCGCGCGACGGCAAGCGCTCGATCCACTGGATGGGCCACATCAAGATGATGGCGGCGGTGCAGCCGTTCCTGTCCGGGGCGATCTCCAAGACCGTCAACATGCCGACCGACGCGAGCGTCGAGGACATCCAGCAGGCCTACGTCGAGGGCTGGCGGCTGGGGCTCAAGGCGATCGCCGTCTACCGCGACGGCTGCAAGCGCAGCCAGCCGCTCTCGACCTCCAAGGACGAGGCGAAGGGCACGACCGAGACGAAGGCGGTCGAGGCCGCACCGGCGGCTGCGGCGCCCGTTGCCGCCCGGCCGGCGCGCCGCAAGCTGCCGGACGAGCGCCACGCGATCACGCACAAGTTCTCGATCGCGGGCCACGAGGGCTACATCACGGTCGGGATGTACGAGGACGGCAAGCCGGGCGAGATCTTCCTGGTGATGGCGAAGGAGGGCTCCACGATCTCGGGCCTGATGGACGCCTTCGCCACCTCGATCTCGATGGCGCTGCAGTACGGGGTGCCGCTCGAGGCGCTGGTCGAGAAGTTCTCGCACGTGCGCTTCGAGCCCTCGGGCTTCACCAAGAACTCCGAGATCCCCTACGCCAAGAGCATCACCGACTACATCTTCCGCTGGCTGGCCTCGAAGTTCCTCTCGGTCGAGCACCAGGAGGCGGTGGGAGTGCAGACGAGCGAGTCCTCGCTCAAGCCGCACTCCGGGCCGGTGGGACCCGTCGGGACGCAGACCGATCGCGCCCCGGAGGCGCCGTCCGGGCCCGGCGCCTCGATGCGGGCCCAGACCGACGCGCCGCCCTGCCACTACTGCGGCAGCATCATGATCCGCAACGGCTCGTGCTACCGCTGCGCGAACTGCGGCTCCACGAGCGGCTGCAGCTAGGTCGAAGCGAAAG
>DATEUE010000211.1:0-8384 GCA_035283305.1 Vicinamibacteria bacterium
CGTGGCCCACCGCGCGCCGTGGGACTTCCGCGTGAGCCTCTACACCTGGACCAAGGGGATCGCGTCCGGCGCCTACCTCGTGCCGGCGCTGCTGCTGCTCGGCGGCCTGATCGAGCCGGGAAGTGCGCTCTGGCGGTGGGCAGCGCCGGCGCTGGGTGGCGGCTTTCTCGCCGCGACAGTGGGGCTGCTGATCCTCGACCTCACGCATCCCGAGCGCTTCTACCTGGTGCTGACGCGTCCGCAGTGGCGCAGCTGGCTCGCGCGCGGCGGTGTCATCCTGTCGCTCTACGGCGCGGTGCTGGTGCTGCACTTCCTGGCGGCGCTGCTGGGCCGGACCGGCTGGCCACAGGCGCTCGTGTGGGCGGGCCTGCCGCTCGCCGTGCTCTGCGCCATCTACACGGCCTGGCTGTTTGCCCAGGCCAGGGCGCGCGACCTATGGCAGAGCCCGCTGCTGCCGCCGCAACTCCTGGTGCAGGCCACGGCTTCGGGCGCCGCTGCGCTGCTGGTCGCCGCGGCCTCCCTCGATCCTGCGGCCGTCGGGCCCCTGGCGCAGATCACGGCCCTCGCGACGCTCGTCCACCTGCTGCTCGTGGCCGGCGAGGCCACGATCACGCACCCGACCGCGCACGCGCGCCTGGCGGCCCACGAGATGACGCGCGGCCGCTACCGGCTGTTCTTCCGCACGGGCATGGCACTTCAGGCCTTGGGTCTCGTCGCGGCCCTCGCGCTCCCGACGGGCGTCCTGACGGCGCCCTTCGTACTGGCGGGCCTGCTCGCATACGAGCACGCGTTCGTGCAGGCTGGCCAGGCCGTGCCGCTCGCCTGAGGATCGAGAGCATGAGCAACCCCAAGAGCGATCGCGTCTCCGCCTCCAAGAGCGCCACCGAGGCGCGCGGTGAGACCTTCTACCCCGGCCCGAGCCGTACCCAGCTCGGGGCCTATCCTCCGAAGGAGCGCTGGGACGACTGGGTCGAGCTCGACTCGCGCGCGTGGCCGCAGCGGCTCGAGCGCCATTACCTGCTCGTGCCCACGACCTGCTTCAACTGCGAGTCGGCCTGCGGTCTGCTGGCGTACGTCGACCGCGAGACGCTCGAGGTGCGGAAGTTCGAGGGCAATCCCGAGCACCCGGGCTCGCGCGGCCGCAACTGCGCGAAGGGCCCCGCGACGCTCAACCAGGTGAAGGACCCCGACCGGATCCTGTATCCGATGAAACGTGCGGGCCGCCGCGGGGAGAACCGCTGGCAGCGCGTTTCGTGGGACGAGGCGCTCGACGACATAGCAGCGCGCATTCGCAAGGCGATCGCCGAGAAGCGCAACAACGAGGTGATGTACCACGTCGGCCGCCCCGGCGAGGACGGCTACACCGAGCGGGTGCTGGCCGCCTGGGACGTGGACGGCCACAACTCGCACACCAACATCTGCTCCTCGAGCGGGCGCGCGGGCTACCAGTGGTGGATGGGCTACGACCGGCCGAGCCCCGACCACGCCAACGCCGACCTGATCCTGCTGATCAGCGCGCACCTCGAGTCGGGCCACTACTTCAACCCGCACGCGCAGCGGGTGATGGAGGGCAAGGCAAAGGGCGCGAAGCTCGTGGTGTTCGACGTGCGGCTCTCGAACACCGCCACCCACGCCGACCACTGGCTCGCCCCCTGGCCGGGCAGCGAGCCCGCGATCCTGCTCGCGATCGCGAACCACCTGATCCAGGAAGACCTCTACGACCGCGAGTTCGTGAGGCGCTTCTGGAACTGGCAGGAGTTCATGGAGCAGGAGCATCCGAAGGAGCGGGCGAGCTTCGAGGGCTTCGAGAAGCAGCTCAAGAAGCTCTACGCGGAGTACAGCTTCGCCTTCGCCGAGCGCGAGTCGGGCATCTCCGCCTCGGTGATCCAGGAGGTCGCGAAGCTGGTCGCCGCGGCCGGGCCGCGGCTCAGCACCCACAACTGGAGGAGCGCCGCCGCGGGCAACCTGGGCGGCTGGCAGGTGACGCGAACGCTCTTCCTGTTGAACGCGCTCATGGGTGCAGTAGGCGTTCCGGGCGGGGTCTTCCCGAACGCCTGGAACAAGTTCGTCCCGAAGCCGATCCACACGCCGCCCCACCCCCACCAGTGGAACGAGCTCTCCTGGCCGCAGGAATACCCGCTGGCGATGAACGAGATGTCGTTCCTGCTGCCGCACTTTCTGAAGGAGGGCCGCGGGCGGCTCGAGGTCTACTTCAGCCGGGTCTACAACCCGGTCTGGACCAACCCGGACGGACTCTCCTGGATCGAGGCGATCACGGACGAGAGCAAGGTCGGCTTGCACGTGGCGCTCACACCGACCTGGAGCGAGTCGGCCTACTTCGCCGACTACGTGCTGCCCGTCGGCTTGGGCTCAGAGCGCCACGACCTGCACTCGTACGAGACCCACGACGCGCAGTGGATCGGCTTCCGCCAGCCGGTGCTGAAGGAGGCGCACGCGCGGCTCGGGCGCAAGGTGAAGGACACGCGCGAGGTCAACCCGGGCGAGGTGTGGGAGGAGAACGAGCTGTGGATCGATCTGTCCTGGCGGATCGATCCCGAGGGCGCCATGGGGATCCGCAAGCACTTCGAGTCGAAGAGCGAGCCCGGCGGCAAGCTCGCTGTCGACGAGTACTACGGCTTCATCTTCTCGAGCTCCGTCCCGGGGCTGCCCGAGAAGGCGAAGGCCGAGGGCCTGACGCCGCTCGAGTACATGCGCCGCTACGGTGCCTTCGAGATCGCCCGCCACGTCGGCGCGCAGCACGCCGCCCGCGTGCCCAAGGCGGAGCTCGAGGACGTGCGCGTCACGCCGCAAGGGCGCGTTTACACGCGCGCCGAGAAGCCCGCCTCCGCGAACGTGGTGCCGGTGCCGTCGCCCGACCCCGACGCGGAAGGCCGCAGGCCGGTCGGCATCGAGGTGGACGGCGACGTCGTGCGCGGCTTCCCGACGCCCAGCGGTCGGCTCGAGTTCTACTCCGCAACCCTCAAGGCCTGGGGCTGGCCCGAGTACGCGCTGCCCAGCTACATCCGGAGCCACGTCCACCCGCAGAGCCTGGAGCCCGGCGAGGTCCCGCTGATCCCGACCTTCCGGCTCCCGGTGCAGATCCACACGCGCAGCGCCAACGCCAAGTGGCTCGACGAGATCGCGCACACCAACCCGCTCTGGATCCACCCGAGCCACGCCGCGACGCTCGGCCTTGCGACTGGCGACCTGGTGCGCGTCGAGACGCGCATCGGGCACTTCGTGGTGAAGGCCTGGGTCACCGAGGGGATCCGGCCCGGGGTCGTGGCCTGCAGCCACCACATGGGCCGCTGGAAGCTCGAGGGACCGGGCCAGCGCCAGGCGATGGCGACCGTCAGCCTGCAACGCGAGGGCACGCGCTGGCTGCTGCGCCGCGAGCGCGGTGTCGAGCCGTTCGACTCGGCCGACGCCGACACCTCGCGCATCTGGTGGACCGACGCGGGAGTGCACCAGAACCTGACGTTCCCGGTCCAGCCCGACCCCGTCTCGGGCATGCACTGCTGGCACCAGGCCGTCCGCGTGAAGCGCGCCGAGCCGGCAGACCGCTACGGCGACGTGTCGGTCGACACGGCGAAAGCGCGCGAGGCCTACGCGGAGTGGCTGAAGCTCGCACGGCCGGCGGCCAGCCACTCGCCGGATGGAACCCGACGGCCCTACTGGCTGCTGCGTCCGCTGAAGCCGGGCCGCGAGGTCTACAAGCTGCCGGGGGCGACGACAAGACCGTGACCCTCCGGCTTCCCGTCGCGGAGCCGGCCGGCGTTCTGCTGCGCGCGCTGGCGGTCGGCCTGCTCGGAGGTTCGGCCGCGCTCGTGCTGCGCTTCGCCGCGACCGAGGCGCCCCGGCTCGTCTGGCCGGGGCCCGACCTGGTGCAGGGCGTGGCGCTGGCGCCGCCCCTCGCCCGGGTGGCGATCCCGGCCGTGGGTGGACTCCTGGCCGGGTTGGTCCTGGCGCTCGGGTCGCGCTGGGCGGGCGGTGTGCGCGGATGGGACATCCTGGAAGCCGTGGTCCTGCGGAACGGAGTGCTGCCCCTGCGTTCCGCACTCGTGCGGGCGGCCTCCTCGGTCGTGACCCAGGCCTCTGCCGGAGCCGTGGGTCGCGAGGGGCCCATCGTCCTGGTCGCCGCGGCCACGGCCTCGGGGATCGGGGGACGCCTCGGCGTCCCGACACGCGAGCGGCGCCTGCTGGTGGCATGCGGCATCGCCGCCGGGCTCGCCTGCGCCTACAACACGCCCCTGGGGGCGGCCCTCTTCGCAATGGAGATCATCCTCGGCAGCTTCTCGCTCGAGGCGTTTGCGCCGCTCGCGGTGTCCTCCGCGACCGCCACGCTCTTGACCTGGGCCGCCTTCGGCCGTGACCCCGTGTTCCGCGTGCCCGCCCTCGCGCTCTCGGCGCCCTGGGAGATCGGCCTCTACGCCGCGCTGGCCGTGCTCGGCGGCCTGGCCGCGGCCGCCTTTCTGTTCGCCTTGCGCGCGAGCGCCAGCGTGTACTCGCGCTCACGCCTGCCGCGCCCCGTGGCGATGGCGACGGCGGGCCTGGTACTCGGCCTCGTCACGCTGCGCTATCCGGAGATCGTGGGCAACGGGCGGGAGGCGATCGGCGCCCTCTTCGAGCGGCCCTGGGGCATCGAGGCCGTCGTGGCGCTGCTCGCGCTGCGTCTCGTCGTCACCCCGCTGGCGGTCGGCTCGGGGACGGTGGGCGGCGTCTTCACCCCGACGCTCTTCCTCGGGGCGATGCTGGGTCATGCCTTCGGCGCCTTCGTCCGGGCTCTGGCCCCGGACCTCGGCGTCAGCCCCGAGGCCCTGGCGCTCGCGGGCATGGGTTTCCTGCTCGCCGGCACCACGCACGCGCCGCTCACCGCGGTGGTGATGGTGTTCGAGATGACGCTCGACTATGGGATCGTGGTGCCGCTGCTGCTCGGGTCGGCCGTCGCCAGCCTCGTCGCCACACGCCTGAGCGCGAACTCCGTTTACACCGAGGCACTGCAACGCAAGGCCGGAGAAGCGGGGACCGAAGCTCGCGGCGCGCTCGACGTGCTCCGCGTGGCGGACCTGGTCCGCACAGACCAGGTGACGGTGGAGCCCGACCTGCCGCTGCCGAGGGTCCTCGACCGATTCGTCGCGTCGCGCCGCAACCACCTGTACGTGGTCGACGACACGGGCGACTTCGTCGGGGCGGTCAACCTGCACGACGTCAACGAAGCCCTGGGCACGGCCGCCGACCCGGGTGCGATGGTTGCCCGCGACGTGATGCGCGCGCGCTTCGAAGCCACGGTCCCCGAGGAGCGTCTGCCGCGCGTGCTGGAGCGCTTCGCCGTCCAGGAATGCGAGCGGCTCCCCGTGCTCGCCGCCGCCGGATCGCGTCGCCTCGTCGGCACGATCTCGAAGCGCGACATCCTCTCGGTCTACTCGCTGGAGCTGCTGCAGAGAGATGCGGGGCTCGGGTCCTCGCGACCGATCGAGGCTCCCCTCGACTCGCTCGTCGACGAGCTGCCGCTGCCGGCCGAGCTCGACGGGCTGACGTTCGCCGAGTCGCGCTTCCGCGAGCGGCACTCCCTGGCGCTGCTCCTGGTGCGGCGCGGCTCCGGTCTCTTGCTTCCGGACGCCGAGCTGCGCTTCGCGAGTGGCGATCGCCTCCTGGTCTTCGGCCCGCGCGACCGGTTGGCCGCCTTCCGCCGGCGCGGAGGATCGGCATTCGGCGCTGGGCAGCCGGAGTGACGAGCTCCTCGCGGGCGATCGCGGCGCACCCGGCGGCGGCCGGTGTGCGGGTTGACCTGGTCGCGGGCCTGACCGTGGCGCTCGTGGGCCTGCCCCAGTGCCTCGCCTACGCTCTCCTCTCGGGCCTGCCGCCCGCATACGGGCTGTCGACGGCCGTGGCCGCGGGCCTCGTGGCCGCCGCGCTCGGGCAGAGCGCCCAGATCGTCACCGGGCCCACGAACACCACGGGCCTCCTGATCCTCGCGGCGCTCACGCCGTTCCTCGGCGCGAACGGGCTGCTCGCGGACGGCGGGCTAAAGGCGCTCGCGACCCTGACGCTGCTGGTGGGTGCCATCCGTCTCGCGGCGGCTCTCCTCGGCGGCGCCCAGCTCGTGCGGTTCCTGCCGGAGTCGGTACTGGTGGGCTTTACCGCCGGCGCCGGGATCCTGATCGCAGCCATGCAGCTCGACGAGGCGCTCGGCCTGTCGGGCCTGCGCGCCAACGGCCTCGTCTCGGAGCTCGCGGCCGTCGCCAGCGCGATCCCGGGGCTCGGCTGGCCGGCCCTGGCATTGAGCGTGGCCACGGCGGGCCTGGTGCTCCTCGGCCGGAGCCTCTCGCCGAGGGTGCCGGTCGCGCTGCTGTGGGTCGTCGCCTGCACCGCGGCGGCGGCCGTGTTCGGTCTGGGCCAGGCCGTCGGACTGCCCCTCGTGGGGGAGCGTGCCGTCGTTCCCACCGGCTGGCCGCCCGGCGCCTGGCCCTCGCTCGAGCCGGCACTGCTGCAGCAGCTGCTGGTGCCCGCCTCGGCGATCGTGCTGCTCGGCACGCTCGAACTCGCCGTCAGCGCGCGGGCCGGCGGCGCGCGCGCGAACATGAAGCGGGAGATCGCCGCCCAGGGCTGGGCGAACGTGGCCGGGGCCTTCTGCGCCGGCCTGCCCGCGTCGGCGAGCCTGACCCGATCCGCGCTGCTGCGAACGGGCGGGGCCCGCACCCGCGTCGCCGCGGCGGCGGCCGCGCTCTTCACGCTGCCGATCCTGCTGTTCGCCGGACGCTTCGTGGGCGACATCCCGGAGGCGTGCCTCGCCGGCGTGCTCTTCGCCACCGCCTGGCGGATGATCGACCGCGAGGCCATGCGCCGGCTCTGGCGTGCGTCCGCGGAAACGCGATTGCTGCTGCTGCTGACGCTCGTGGCCACGCTGGTGCTGCCGCTCGAGTGGGCGGTGCTGATCGGGTCGGGGACCGGCCTCGTGATCCACCTCGCCAACACCAGCGCTCCGCGCCTGCGGCTGCTGCGGCCCGCGGACGGCCGGCTGGTGCCGGTCGCGCCGGGCGAGTCGCCGCAGGCGGTGGTGCTGGAAGTGAGCGGCAACCTGCACTACGCGGCCGTGCCGCCGTTCGTTTCCGAGGCCGAGCGTCTCGTCCCGCCCGCCGCGCGCCTCGTCGTGGTCGACCTCTCCCACGCGCACGAGATCCGCTTCTCGGCTTTGCGTGCCTTCGAGCAGCTCGCCGACGAGACCGCGCGGGACGGCGGCGTCTTGTGGCTCGCCGGCGTCGATCCCGATACGCAGGCGCTGATCGCGCGCTCCGGCAGCAGCTTGCGCGTGATGCCCGCGGAGGCGGAGCCGGGCCTGAGCGTGCGGCGCTGCCTGGAGGCCTGAGTCTCCAGCGCATTGAACGGAAAATAATCCCTCCTTGACTCGCGGGCGGCGCGGGATAAGAGTCGGTTACAGACCCTTTTCCGCATCCCCGATCGGAGGAACGACTCATGCGTCGATTCGCTGCTTTCTCCTTGCTGGCGCTGCTCTCGGCGCCGCCCCTGGCGCACGCCCAATCCCAGGCGATCAACGGAACGATCGAGGGTGTCGTGCGCGACACGACCGGAGCGGCGCTGCCGGGAGTGATCGTGACGGTCACGAACCTGGAGACCGGCGCGTCGCGCGTCGTGACCACGGGCCAGGACGGCGTCTACCGCGCGCTGCTGCTGCCGCTCGGCGGCTACCGCGTGCGCGCCGAGCTCGCGGGCTTCAAGGTGGTCGAGCAGACCGGGATCAGTCTCTCGGCCGGCCAGACGATCTCCGCCAACGTCACGCTGGAGGTGGGCGGGGTCCAGGAAGTGGTGCAGGTGACCGCCGAGTCGCCGGTGACACAACCCGGCCGGATCGACCTGGGCCGCACCATCACCGAGGCCGAGATCAAGAACCTGCCGAACGTGGCGCGCAACCCCTACAACTTCGGCCTGCTGCAGCCCAACGTCACGGGCTACGAAAACGAGGAGTTCGGCGCCACGCGCATGAACGCCAACGGCTCGCAGATGCGCACCAACTACCAGATCGACGGCTCGAGCGCCACGCAGAAGGACCGCGCGGGGCTGCGGATGTTCCAGCCCTCCGAGACGATGATCAAGGAAGTCCAGGTCGTCTCGAGCGGCTTTGCGCCCGAGTTCGGCCAGACCACCGGCATGGTCTACAACGTGGTGACGCCGTCCGGCGCCAACGCGCTCGCGGGCTCGGCCAGCTACCGGTTCCGCCGCGACTGGACCGCCGAGCGGCCGTTCCTGCTCGCCGCCAACCGCCCGAAGCCGGACCTCCAGGTCGACAACTTCACCGCCACGCTCGGCGGTCCGATCAAGAAGGACAAGCTCTTCTTCTACCTCGGCTACGAGTACCTGAAGAACGA
>DATEUE010000212.1:0-8266 GCA_035283305.1 Vicinamibacteria bacterium
GGTCCTTCTGGGCCCCTACGAGGTCGGCCTCCGCGCGGGCCAGCTGCGCGCGCGCCTCGCGCACGTCCTCGACGCGCGAGCCGGCGAGCCGCAGCCGCAGCTCGGACTCGGCCTGCGCGCGGTCGGCGCGCGCGGCGTCCAGGGCCAGACGCGTGTCGGTGGTGTCGATCCTCGCGAGCTCCTGTCCCGCGCCGACCGTCTGCCCCTCGTCCACGGCCCGGCTCTCGAGGGTGCCGGCCACCTTGGCGGAGACCAGCACCTCCGTGGCCTCGACGTGGCCCGCGGCCACGATCAGGCCCGCGTCGGGGCTCTTGTGGCAGGCCCCTCCGAGGACGGCGGCCGCCGCCAGGGCGACTGGAACGGCTCTCATCTGGCGCTTCATGCGTGCGCTCCTTTGCGGGGACGGGCGGGGGAGGGGTGCTCGGGGGCGAGCCCCCGCAGCGTCAGCTCCTCGACGTAGCGGAGGAACTCGGGAAAGTCGGGCATCCGCGGCAGCACGTGGGCGGCCATGGCGCGGCGTCGGGCCGGCTCGGTCGCCAGGAAGAACACCAGGCTGCCGACGAGCGCCAGGTGCATCGCCGCCGGGTCGACGCGCCGGAACACCCCGTCGCGCATCCCGCGCTCGGCGACCCGCCGCGTCACACCGAGGACCTCGACCAGGTGGGGCAGCACGGCGGGATCGATGCCGCGCGAGAGCACCTCGCGCACGAACAGGACCGGGAAGTCGGGCCGCCGCTCGCGCACAGCCGCGAACGCTCCGAGCAGTCCCCGCAGCGTCTCGCGGGCGTCCGCGCCGCGCGCCTCGACCGCCTTCAGCCGGTCGGCCATCTCGGCGAATCCGGACGCCAGGATCGCCCGGTACAGCCCGCGCTTGCCGCCGAAGTGGTAGCTGATCAGCGCCTTGTTGACGCCGGCGCGCGCGGCCACGGCCGCGGTCGGGACGCCGTCGAAGCCCCCTTCGGCGAAGAGCGCGGCCCCGGCCGCGAGCAGCGCCGCCCTGGTCGCCGCCGCGTCCCAGCGCTCGCCGCTGCCGCGCCCCGCACGGGAGGACCCCGCGAGCCGTGCCTTCGATCGAAGCGCTGCCGCCGCCATCGCCTGCCTCTAATTAATCAACCGGACGGTTAAAACATAGGCCACGAGGGGAGCGACGTCAAGGGGGCGGGGGGGAGCAGGGACCAACGGACTACGGACAACAGCAGGACGGCCTGGACTGAGCCTAAGCGGGGCAACCCAGCCCCCCTAACCCCCGGGGCGAAGCTGCTTGCGGGCCTGGCGCACGGTCTCGCGCAGCAGCGGGTCGGGGTCGTCGCGCCACGCCTCCAGGTGGTGCGCCAGCGAGACGAGACCGAGCGAGCCGATCGCGTAGGCGGCGCACGAGCGCAGCCACGGGTCGCCCGTGCTGGCGAGCGCGTCGATGCCCTGCTCGGCAGTCGTGACCGGCGCGCCTACCAGGCGCTGGGCGAGCCTCACCCGCTGCGGCTCGGGGATCTCAGGATCCACGAGCGGCACGAGCAGCGCCTTCGTCTCGGGCCGCAGCAGGCTCTCGAGCAGGTCGAGGGCCTGGTCGTGGATCACGGCGTTGCCAGACTGCAGCGCGACCCACGCCGCGCGGAAGTCGCGCCGTGGGTGCAGCAGGTCGAGCAGCCGGAAGATCCGCTCCAGCTCCTCGCGCATGGCCGCGCGCAGGCCGCGCTCGACCGGCTCCTGGCCGGGCCCGGGCGTCTGGATCGTGCCCAGGATCTGGTAGGAGCGGTAGTGGCCCAGCACCTCCGCGCCGAGCGCCGCCTCGAGCAGGTGGGGATCCAAGGGCAGGTCCGGACGCGCGTCGCGCGCGCCGCCGAGCGCCACCAGGATCCGCAGCCGCAGCGAGGCGTCGCCGTCGAGCAGGTTGTCGGCCAGCACCTCCGCGGCGGCCTCGCCACCCATGCGCTCGAGCACGGCGGGCAGCGCGCGCCGCGCTGCGGTCGGGGTGCTCCGGTCCGCGAGTGCTCCAGCGACGGGCCCGAGCGCGTCCTCGCCCGCGGCGAGCAGGGCGTCCTTCGCGTCGTTCGCGAGCGCCGGGTCCCCGAGCCTCGCGATCAGCAGCGCGGCGAAGGGGCGTGCGTCGGAGCGCGCGACCGCTCGAATCGCCGTCCGCGCCACCTCGGCGTCCTCGTCCTTCACCAGCAGCCGGAGCGACTCCTCGAACGGCAGCGCCATCCGCTCGGCGAGCCGCGCGGCCTCGAGGCGGGTCTTGCGGCCCGCCTCGCCCGCTTCCGCCACCATCGCCGCGAACAGCGGCTCGGCGGCCTCGACCCGGTGGTTGCCGAGCCGCGCCAGCACGGCGACGACCGCCGAGCGCACCGAGTAGTCGGGAAAGTCGGCGAAGTCCCGCACCCGCGAAAGCGGGTCGACGTTGGCGTGGCGCGAGAGGTACAGAAGCGCCTCGGTGCGCACGTCCAACTCGGGGTCGTGGAGCAGCGCCTCCGCACGGTCCATCACGGAGAGGTCGGAGGCCTCGCTCAGGATCGCGAGCGCCCGGCGCCGCACCTCGCCGTCCGCATGCTCGAGCAGCCCGCGCAGCGCCGGGTGCGCGGCCGTGGCGTGCTGTCCCGCGCCCAGCAGCTCGAGCGCGTACAGGATCTCCTTCGGGTCGACCGCGCTCAGCCGGGAAGCGAGCACCTCGGTCGTCTCGCGGTCGAGCAGCGGCGAGGAGGCCCGCTCGGTGTCGAGCTTGTGCTGCTGCAGGCTCTCCTCGAGCGTCGCCACGTAGCGGTGGTGGACGCGCGAGGCGAGCAGCAGCCACAGCCCGATCGCCGGCAGCGTGACCAGGCTCAGGTACTTGGGCCCCAGGCCCCCGAGCGTCGCGAGCGCGAGCACCACCAGCCCGGCGAGCCCGTCTCCGGCGCGCCACGCGACCGTGTCGATGAAGGACTTCGCCGGCAGCTTGACCGCCGTCGGCACCGGCAGGTAGAGCAGCTCCATCGCCGGCCGATCGATCGAGTAGCGCAGCACCTTGTCGACGCCTTTCAACAGCACCGCGGCCCCGAGCGTCGCGAAGGCGAGCAGCCCCGCCGAGCCGGAGATGAGCCCGAGCGGCAGCAGGAACAGCACCGGCCCGAGCCCGAGCCGGCGTAGCACGCTGGCCGTGAGCAGAAATTGCGTCGCCACGCACAGCACGCCGACCCAGGCGTTGAAGCTGCCGAAGAACGCGGCCATCGCGTCCTTGTCCACGAGCGCCTGCTGCGCGATCGCCTTGAACTGCCAGCTCGCGACGGCCGTGACGAACGACGACAGCACGACGATCACGGTGATCGCCCGCAGGTGCGCGGAGCCCAGCACCAGGCGCAGGCTCGCGCGCAGACCCACCCGGTCGGAGGCGGCCGCCCCGGAGCCGTGGCGCAAGGCGGCGGGCCTGCTCCGCCAAAGCGCAGACACGAGCGCCGTGGCGACGAGCAGCAGCGCGGCCGTCACTACGAGCAGGCTCTCGGCGCCAAAGCGTCGCGCGAGAGCGCTCGAGAGAAAGCCGCCGACGGTGGCCCCGAGCGTCGCGCCAGCGCCCACGAACCCGAACATGCGCCGCGCCTCGCGCGAGGTGAGGACGTAGTTGGCGAGCGTCCACACCTGCGCCGGAGCGAGGACACCCAGCACGCCGACCCAGATGTAGACGACGGGGTAGAGCCAGGCCGCCGGCGACCAGTGAGCGAGCGCGGCGAACGCCAGCCCCATGGCTCCGAAAGCCACCAGGCTCCCGGAGACCAGCCGGTCGAGCGGCAGGCGGCGGCCCGCGCGCACGTAGAGCGCCACCACCACGGCCACCACCAGGAACAACGACATGTCGGCGAAGGGCAGCAGCGACGCGTCGAAGCGACCGAGGAAGAGTGAGTCGCGCGCGACCTGGCCGACCAGGTACGCGCAGATCACCAGGAACAAGTAGACGAAGAGCAACAACCCGCGGGGGAGATCCCCCCGCTGCAGCCTCAGAAGCCGCTCCAGGGCGCGAGTCATCGCGGAAGCGCCGGCATTAAACCAGAGCCCGAGGCCGGTGTACACTCACGCCAACTGGCTCCCCGAAAGGACGGCCCATGAGAAGAACGCTGCCGTTCGCCGCGCTGGGTCTCGTCGTCTCGACGGCGGCCTTCCTGGCCCCCGCGGGCGCCGCGCAGGAACCTGTCCCCCAGGCCGCCGCTCCGGGCACGCCGCAGGCGGCGCCGCCGGCCGCGGTAGCGCAGGCCTCGGCACCGCCCGAGCAGCCGAGCGGGTCGAAAATCTGGCTCGGGCACAACGCGGAATTCGAGGAGTATCTGAAGACGGCAGCGATCGACAACATCGGCGACATCCCGATCGGCGTCACGAAGCCCAAGCGGGCGTTCTTCGCCAAGGGCGGGCTCGCCGGTAGCGCCGCGCTCAAGTACCTGCCCTCGGGCATCAAGTCGGGCTATTGGGAGGCCTACAAGTCCGAGATCGCGGCCTACAAGCTCGACCGCATCCTCGGGCTCGACATGGTCCCCCCGACGATCGAAAGGCGCGTCGGCTCCAACCTCGCCTCGCTGCAGCTTTGGGTGGAGGGCTGCAAGCACCTGAAGGACACCGACCAGTCGAAGATCTCGGGGTCGCTGCGATGGGCGAAGCAGGTGTGCCGCCAGCGCACGTTCGACAATCTGATCGCCAACGTCGACCGCAACGCCGGCAACCTGCTGGTGGACGACGAGTGGAACCTGGTGCTGATCGACCACTCGCGCGCCTTCGCCAGCAGCACAATGCCCTTCATGAAGCAGATGACGCGGATCGACCGCGAGTTCTACGAGAAGCTGAAGGCGCTCGACGAGGAGACGCTGATGCGTGAGCTCAAGCCCTGGGTGCTGGGCGGCGGCACCCTTCGCGACATCCTCAAGCGCCGCGACAAGATCGTCGCCCAGTTCGACCGCTTCGTGAGCGAGAAGGGCGAAGCGGCGGTGTTCCCATTCTGAGCCGGCCCGCGATGCGCCGCCGCGTACTGCTGGTCCTACTCGCCGCGTCGCTCGTTCCGGTCGCGGCGCGGGCCAAGGACGAGGGCTGCGAGCTCGCGAACGTCCCGCGCGTGGTCGCGATCGGCGACGTCCACGGCGCCTACACCGAGTTCCTCGCCGTGCTGCGCCTCGCCAGGATCGTCGACCAGAAGGACCGCTGGGCGGCGGGCAAGACCCACTTCGTCCAGACGGGCGACATCCTGGACCGCGGGACCGAGACGCGGCCGGTGATGGAGCTGCTGATGCGGCTCGAGGGCGAGGCGAAGAAGGCCGGCGGGCGGGTGCACTCGCTGCTCGGCAACCACGAGGTGATGAACGTCCTCGGCGACCTGCGCTACGTGAGCCGGGAGGAGTACAAGGCGTTCGAGACGCCCCGCTCGCGCGAGACGTGGGACGCTTTCTACCGCTCGCGCTCGGACGCCGCGCGTCGGGCTGCGAAGGACGCCAAGCAGGCGTTCGACGAGGCGGTGTTCCGCCAGAAGTTCGAAGCCGAGGCGCCGCTCGGCTTCGTCGAGCGGATCCAGGCCTTCTCCGACGAAGGGCGCTACGGCAAGTGGCTGCGCGAGCGCCGCGGGATGGTGAAGATCGACGGGGTCGCCTTCGTCCACGGCGGCCTCACGCCCGAGGTGGCGGCGCTCGGCTGCGAGGCGATCAACGCCACCGCGCGCCGCGAGCTGACGAGCGACATCGCCAAGACGCGCTTCGAGCCGCTCGCCTCGCTCGTCGCCGGCGACAGCGGACCCTTCTGGTACCGCGGCATGGCGCGCGAGGACGAGGCGGCGTGGCTGCCGTCGCTCGAGCGGGTGCTGCAGGCGATCGGCGCGCACACGGTGGTGATCGGCCACACGGTCACCGGCGACGGCCACATCCGGCCGCGCTTCGGGCGCAAAGTCGTGATGATCGACGTCGGGATGAACCCGCTCTACGGCAGGAACCTCGCCGCGCTCGAGATCGGGCCGGACGGGAGCATGAGCGCGCTCTACGAGGGCCGGCGCGAGGAGCTGACGCTCCCCAAGGCAGCCGCGCTCGCCCACTGACGGCAGCCCGGTCCGAGGAGGCTACTCCGGGAACGGAGGCACGCCGGTTCCTCGAGGACCCGCGTGACCGGCCGTCTCCATCTCGCCTGACGGATCATCACCTAGCGGCTTACTCGGCAGCGGGCAGATAGCCCTACGCCGAGGTCGACGACGTCGTCGCGGATGTCGTGGTTCACCGGCCCATGTAGTGAGTTGCGACGACCTGTTCAGCGGGCTTGTTTTCGAGCTCAAAGTCATTGCTGTTGGTGCCACTGTGGCCGGGGTGAGAGAGCCATTTCCACCAATAGACCCCGGCAACCCATCTCTGCGGCCACACGGCCTCGAAGAACGCCTGATACGCTTCCGCCTGCACGCGAAGATCGACCGCCGCCGCTCGCGGAATCTCCCAGTGCCGCCATGCTCCGTACGGCGCACTGCGGTATCCGAGTTCCGTAAAGACGACCATTCGGCCGTGCCGAGTCGAAAGGTCGCGCAAACGGGTAGCCAGAGGCCGCCACGCTTCCACCAGCGTGCGCCGCTCGGGTGAAGCGGCATTGGCCAATGGCCAGTACCCGTTTACACCGATGAAATCCAGGACCTCCCAGAAAGGTACCCGAAACACCTCATCGGTCTCCGCAGCGTACGTGAGGGCCCCGCTGTAGACGTGCCGGACCGCGGTGATCAGGCGCCGCCACTCGGGCTCGTGGGCAGTGATCTTCGACAACTCGTTGCCGATGCACAGGGCACCCACGCCCTCCTCTTCTGAGAGGAGCGCATAGTGCAGGATGAATCGCTCGTAGGTCTGGAACCAGGAGGTCCGGCTATCGGCAAGCGGCGCGATCGAGCCCGGCCAGTGGGGCGCCGGCAACCAGATGTGGGGTTTCATCATGACGTTGATGCCAAGTGCTCGCGCTTGGCGGATCGCTCCTCGAACCCTCTCGTCCGTCTCCGCGATGCCCTCCTTGCCATTCCCGACCCAGCCAAAGGTCGAGCTCTGGGGATCACGCTGGAAGCCGAAAGGGGTCACCGAGATCCAATTCACTCCCATATCTCGCAGCCGCGTGAGCGACCTCGCTGATTCATGAGAAGCGTAACCACTGCCTGGCATCAGCGAATGCGCGTAGCACATGCCGCGGTGGCGCCCGTCCACAAACGCTCGAGCCGCCACGGCGGTGGAGTTACGGGTAGGATGCCCGACGCCCAGAATCGACACGAGCGCGATGACGGCAAACGGCCGCCAGTTCCGAAACCCGTCAGCGACCAATCGGAGCATCGTCGAGCCGCTTCGCGAAGCTCTCGTGGAAGGAGCCGTCCTTCGCGACCTCGATGACGCCCAGCCGGCGCGTCCCGTCGCGAAGCCAGTCGATGCGCATGTAGCCCGCGCGTGAGGCGTGGTAGAGCGAGCCGGGCACGTCTTTCACGGGGCTCGTGTGGCCGAAGATGCCGGTGCCGCTCACCAGCACGCGTCCCCACTGCGGGCTCTCGATCACCTGCAGCACGTGCTCGTGGCCTCCGGTCCAGGCGAGCGGGGGGTGGTCCTTCGCGGCTCCCGCGAGCGACTGCCGCATGTGCTGGTACGCCCGGTTCGACTGATCCTGGCGCGAGACGCCCGCCTCGCGCGAGACCGGGTAGATCGATCCGACGAGCGGCAGCGGCAGCCACAGCCCGCGCTTCACGTCGGTGAGCGGGAAGAGGTGCTGGCGCAGCGTGAAGTGGCCGCCGTGCGGGCCGCCGCTCAGGAACGGATGATGGGCGAGGACCACGACGTCGCGACCTGCGGCCCCCGCCAGGGCCGAGCGCAGGGCGGCCAGCACCTCGGCCTCCGAGTCAGCTCCGCAGGCCGAGCTCGGATCCTCGGGCCGTGCCTCGCCGTGGAGCCACCACTGCGTGTCGAGCGTCACGAGCCGCAGCCGGTCGGAGGCGTCTGTCACCTCGGGACCCGGACAGCCGCCGTCCGGCAAGAACGAAACCGTGGGTCCACCGCGCGCTTCGACGTACCGCTCCTGGCGCTTGACGGCCTCCCAGCCGTTCTTCCCGCCCTTGTGCCAGTCGTGGTTGCCGGGGAGGAAGACCACCCGCGCCCCGGTGTCGCGCACGGCGTCGAGCTGTGCGTCGAGGCGGCCCTCAACCTCGGTGCGCGCCTTGTCGTGCGCCGGCGGTAGCCCGGCGGGGTAGACGTTGTCGCCGAGGAACGCGACCACCGCGCGCGGGCCCGCGAGCGAGAGGTCCCGGCGCAGGCTCGAGAGGACCGGCTCGCCGCCC
>DATEUE010000213.1:0-37675 GCA_035283305.1 Vicinamibacteria bacterium
CGATCGGCTCGCGCTGGCGCTCGTACTGGTTCATGCGCGGGAGGAGCACTCCGAGCTCACGCCCGCCGCGCGACACGCCCACGCGCGCGACGACCGCCTCGCGGTGCGGCTCGCTCACCTGGTCGACAGCGAGGAACGTCAGCGTGTAGGCGCCCACCTGGGTCTTCTCCCCGACCTTCAGCTGCGCCTCGCGGCTCGTGCCCATCGTGCTGCTGACCGCGATCGCGACGATCACGATCGCGGCACCCGCGTGCACGACGTACGAGCCGAAGCGGCGCCTGCCGCGCAGGAACCCCACCTCGACGAGCGCCCGCCCCAGGCTCTCGCGGTACGCGCCGCGGCGCCGCGCGAGGGGCAGCCACAGCTCGCGCAGCGTCACCTGCAGCGTGTAGCCGCCGAACGCCAGCGCCACGAGCGTCCAGGGCCGACGCACCCCGAGCGCCGCCGCGACGGCGGCGACGAGCGCGGCGGAGGCGAGCGGCGGCACGAGCGCCTGGCGCACCTGCTGCGGCGTCGCCCGGCCCCACGGCAGCGCCGGCCCCACGCCCATCAGCAGCAGCAGCGCGATTCCGAGCGGGACCGCCATGCGGTCGAAGTAGGGGCGGCCGACGCTCATCTGCACGCCGCGCAGAGTCTCCACCAGCAACGGAAACACGGTGCCCAGCAGCACCGTGAACGTGAACAGCACGAACAGCAGGTTGTTGACGAGGAAGAGCGAGTCGCGGCCGAGTGCAGGCTCGATCGTCCCGTCGGCCGAGAGCCGGTCGATGCGCAGCGCGAGCAGAGCAATCGACCAGGCGAGCGAGAGCACCAGGAACACGAAGATCGTCGGTCCGATGGCGCTCTGTGTGAAGGAGTGCACGGAGTTGAAGACGCCGGAGCGCGTCATGAACGTGCCGAGGATCGTCAGCAGGAACGTGGCCAGTACCAGCGTCACGGTCCAGCCCTTGAGGACACCCTTGCGCTCGGTGAGCAGGGCCGAGTGCAGTGCCGCGGTGGCCGTGAGCCATGGCAGGAAGGACGCGTTCTCCACCGGGTCCCACGCCCAGTAGCCGCCCCAGCCCAGCACCTCGTAGGCCCACCAGCCGCCGAGCACGATCGCGACCGTGAGGAACGTCCACGGCACCATCAGCCAGGTCCGCAACGGTCGCAGGAAGTCGTGGCCCAGGCGGCCAGTGAGGAGCGCCGCGGACGCGAGGCCGAAGGGGATGGTCATGCCGACGAAGCCCAGGTACAGGAAGGGCGGGTGAATCGCCATCAGCAGGTGGTTCTGGAGCAGCGGGTTTGGCCCCGGCCCGTCCGCGGGCACGGGCGAGACCGTTTGGAACGGCTGGGCCGGGCCCGCGAGCAGGAACGCGAAGAAGGCCCCGCACGCGAGCCACACGGCCACGGCCCAGGGCATGTACTCGGGGTGACGGTCGCGGTTCGCCCACGTGGCGATGCCGACGTAGGCGCCGATCACGAGGCCCCAGAACAGGATCGACCCCTCGAGCGAGGACCACAGGCTGACGATCGCCACCCAATCGGGCACCGAGCGCGATCCCACCTGGGCCACGTAGCTGACGCTGAAGTCGCGCGCCAGGAGCGCCCACACCATCAGCAGGTTGGCGGCGATCATCGCCCCCGCAAACAGGTAGGCCAGGCGGCGCGTCCAGGCCCAGCCGGCGGCTGAGCGGCGCACGGCGGTTGCCCCACCCACCACCGCGCCGACCGTCGACGCGAGCAGCGCGAGCAGGACGAGGTTGCGGCCGATCGCGGCGGTCACGGGCGGGGCCGCGGGCTGGGCGCCGCGGCGGGCCCGCCGGTCCGGCCGTCCCCCTCGCGGACGCTGCGCATCAGCTCGTCGATCGCAGCGCCCTCGGCCTCGGTCGGCGCCCGGTACTCGTTGCCGTGGGACACCATCAGACGGTGGCCCTCGAAGTGGCCGGCGCGAGAGAGCGTGCCCTCCACCACGACGCCGATCCGCTCGCGGAACATCTGGGGCGGCACTCCGCTGCACTTCACGTGCGTGAGCGCACCCGCGCGATCGACGACGTCGAACTCGACGCCCGAGGCGCCCGGGCCGCGCCGGATCGAGCCGTCGGCGACCAGGCCGCCGAGCCGGATCGTGGCGCCGATCGCCTTGTCACCGGCGGCCTTGAGCTCGGTCGGTCCCCAGTAGTAGACGAGGTTCTTGCCGATCCCGCCGAGGCTCAGCATGAGGATGGCGGCCGCCGCGACGGCCAGGGCCACGAGCGTGACCCGGCGCCGCTTCGTGCCCCAGAGCAGCGCGCCGGTCGGCGGCAGGGAAGAATGGCTAGAGGGCGGTGTCGCGACGGGACCTGGCCCGCCTATAGCGCCAGAAGACTGAGAAGGCATACCCCAGCAGTATAACGGCGCTCGCGACGTAGGCCGCGACGACGAACTCCCAGCCGCCCTGGATCACCCCGGCGGACGCGCCGTTCATCGCACTCCTCCAAGGGCTTCGGCCACCCGGACCGGCGGCGGCGGGGCGCTCTCCGCCTCGCGGCGCAGGAAGGCGAGCCGAGCGCGCAGCTCGACGAGGCCAATCAGCAGGAACAGCACGCCGAAGGCGTTGATGCGCAGCGGCCAGTGGAACGCCCGCGACACGGTCTCGGGCGTCGACTGCAGCTGGTGCAGCGAGTTCCACCAGCGCACGGAGAAGTAGACGAGCGGCACGTCGACGTATGCGATCACCACGGCCACGGACGACCACACCGCGCGCTTGACGGGGTCGTCCACGAACTGCCGCAGCGCCAGGATGCCGCCGAAGGCGAACAGCAGCACGGCCGTGGTCGTGAGGCGCGGGTCCCAGTCCCACCACACCCCCCAGGTCGGGCGCGCCCAGATCGAGCCCTGGATGCAGACGAGCCCCGAGAGCACGACACCCGCTTCGATCGCGGCCTCGAGTCGCGCGTCCCACCTCCAGCCACCGCGCAGCAGCGAGACGAGCGCGCAGGCGAACGCGAAGGTCAGCACCAGCATGGCGTTCCACGCGGTGGGCACGTGGACGTACATGATGCGCTGCACCTCGCCCATGTAAGCCTCGCGCGGAGCGAAAGCGAGGCCCCAGGTCGAGCCCCAGGCCAAGAGAGCGAGCCCGAGGCCCGCCATCACGAACGGCCACACGCCTTTGCCCATCGCGTCTCCTCAGTCCTCGACCACGCGCTCGAACACGAGCCCGCACAAGGACCAGTAGATGGCGTCGAAAGCCACGAGCAGCATCGTCCACGCGCCGAGCTGCCCCATCGGATCGCCCAGGATCAGGAGCGAGGTCGCCTTCACCGCTCCGAGCAGCGCCGGCACCACGAGCGGGAACAGCAGCAGCGGCAGCAGCGTGTTGCGGGCTCGCACCTGGGCGGTCATCGCGGCGTAGAGGGTTCCGGGCGCCGAGAGACCGGCCGCACCCAGCACGATGATGCCGAGGAGCGCCGGCACCCTGGCCGTCCCCGCATCGTACAGCACCACCATCACCGGCACGAGGGCCGCGCCCAGCAGGGTGAGCTGCAGCAGGTTGGCGACCGCCTTGCCGTAGTAGAGTGCCCGCGGGTCGGCGGGGAGCAGCAACAGGCCCTCGAGCGCGTGCTGAGCCATCTCGCTCTCGAAGCTGTCGGCGAGCGCGAGCGTCGACGCGAGCAGCAGCGCGAGCCACAGGAAGCCGCCGGCGAACTCCCTGAGCGCGGCCGCGTTCGGGCCGATCGCGAAGCTGAACAGCAGCAGCGCGGAGGCGCCGAACACGAAGACGGCGACGAGCTGCGAGCGCGTGCGCCACTGCAGCAGCAGGTCCTTGCGCAGCGCCGCCACGAACTGGCTCATGCGCGAGCGCTCCCGCCGGGCGCTTCGGCCGGCATCAGGGCGGCCTCCCCGCTCCAGGCGAGCCGCCCCTCCTCGAGCAGCAGCGCGTGGTCGCACAGCGCCCGGCCGCGCTCCACGAGGTGTGTCGCCATGATCACGGTGGCCGCTCGCGAGCGCAGCTCGGCGATGACGCGGTCGAGCAGCGCGAAGCCGGGCGGGTCGAGCTCGCCGTAGGGCTCGTCCAGCAGCACCACCGCGGCGTCCTGCAGCAGCACGCGCGCGAGCGCCAGGCGCTTGCGCATGCCGGCGGAGTAGCTCGAGACCGGGTCGTCCGCGCGCTCCTCGAGCCCCACCCGCGCGAGCAGGCCCGGATCGCACGGGCGGCCCAGGAAGCTCGCGGCGATCTCGAGGTTCTCGTGCGCGGTGAGTGCCTCGTAGTGGAAGGAGTGGTGGCCGAGGAGGGCGACCTGGCGCCGCACCTGGTCGCGCTCGTGGCGCACGTCGTGCCCGGCGACCCTGGCGCTGCCGTGGTCGGGGCGCAGCGCCGTCGCCAGCACGCGCAGCAGTGTCGACTTGCCGGAGCCGTTGCGACCCGCCAGCATCACGACCGAGCCCGCGGGCACGCCCAGGCTCACGTCGCTGAGCGCCCAGCGCCGGCCGTAGCGCCGGCTGAGCCCGATCGTCTCGACGGCCAGGGTGGTCATCGGGATCAGGAAGCTACCAGCTGAAGCAGAGCGTCACGCGTGGAACCAGATCGGAGGCCGGCGTCGTGCCGTCCTGGCCCTGGCCGTAGCTGGTCCCCTCGAGGTTGGGGACGAGGTGCACCGTCTTGGCAAGCGTCACGTCCACGCCAGCGTAGCCGAAGAGCGCCGGCGCCGTCTCGGAGAACGGCATGTAGTCGATCGTCTCGCCGTTCGGGATCGAGTCGAAGTTGCGGTCGAGCCGGCCCACGAGCGCGAGCTTCGGCGTGAGCTGGACCGCGGCGAACGCCGACAGGAGCTCGAGCTCCAGGTCGGCCCCGTCTGGGCCCGCCTCACGACGCTCCTGCCGACCGTACTGGAGCGACGCCCGTCACTTCGCCTCCTGCCAGCCGGCGAACGCCTCGAGCGTCGAGACGTCGCGCCCGTCGGGCCGGTCCTGCCAGTCGGCGTAGCCCTCGAGCACGAGACCGTTCGCGAAGCGGTGAACCAGCTGCGCGCGCGCGGACTTGCTCTGGTCCACCTCGGAGCCGGTGCCGGATCCGTTGCCCAGCTGCAGCGCGTAGCTCGTCCGCTGCGCCCTGCCGAAGCGGCCCAGCAACACGACGCCCAGGTCGCGCGAGGAGTCCCAGCGGTAGAGATCGATCGGGGTCTTCTCGATCGAGCGGTAGCCCTGGAAGGCCTCGACGAACTCGATTTGGGGCGAGGGCGCCATGCCGAAGACGAGGGCGTGCGCGCCCCGCGCCCACTTGAGCCAGGCGTCCTTCAGATACGGGGTGTTGACTCCGGTCGACTCGAAGTCGCCCTTGCTGTTCATCTCGAGCCGAACACGCAGGGAGAACGCCTTGGAGAGCGTGTGGTCGTACGTGAGATAGACGCGGCGGAGCCAGAAGCCGTTCTGGCCCTCGAGCTCGTCGCGGTGGTTCGCGGCCACGTAGTAGTAGTCGCCGTATACGAGGCCGCTGATCTTGAAAGCCGGGGCCACGTCGGCCTCGGCCGCCTGGGCCGGCGGCGGGGCGGGAGCGGACGGCGGGCTCTGCGCCGGCGTCTGGCTGGACGCCGCAGTCGCGGTCAGGGCCAGCTGAGAGACAAGAACGAGCACGAGTCCGCGGAACATCCCGCGCAGTATGCCAGACGTCCCACGCCGGACCAGAGCGGGCTCGAAAGCGGCAGCTCCGGCCTGTTTCAGCGGCGGTGGCCTGCGATCGCGAGCGCGATCCCGCCCAGGATCAGGACGCTCGCGAGCACGAGCCGCAGCGAGACGTCCTCGCCCAGCGCGAGCACGCCCCCGAGGGCCGCCAGCGGCGGGACCGAGAGCTGGACGATCGCCGCCTGCGTGGCGGTGAGGCCCCGCAGCGCCGCGTACCAGACGGCGTACCCGAGGCCCGAGGTGAGAGCGCCGGAGGCGATCGCCAGCACGACGCCGGCGAGCGTGAGGTGGGTCGCGGCCAACAGACCGAAGACCGCGCTCGCCACGAGCGCGAGCGGGACGGCCCGGGCGAAGCTCGACGCGTTGGCAGCGACGGCATCCGCGGCGCCGCGGCCGCGCAACGAATAGACCCCCCAGGCCGCCCCGGCGCCGAGCATCAGCGCCGACCCGAGGGGATCGGGCCGCGACAGGCCCGGTCGGGTGAGCAGCACCAGGCCGACGAGCGACACGGCGAGGCCGGCCCATTCCAGGGCGCGCGGACGCTCGCCGCCGCGCAGGCCGGCGCCGATCATCGTGAGCTGGACGGCGGCGAAGAGCAGCAGCGCCCCCGTCCCCGCCGGAACCCACAGATAGGCGAGCGAGAAGAGGATCGCGTACGCAAAGAGCGCCGCGGCCGAGACCCACGCGAGCCGCGGCGCCGGCGAAGCGCTCCCGCGGGCCCTCGCCAGCAGGCCCAGCGCGAGCGCGCCCGAGACGAGACGCAGCGTCGTGAAGCTCGCGGCGTCGGCGTGCCCGCCCGCGAGCGCGGCCCGGCACAGCAGCGAGTTGGCGGCGAACGCGAGCATCGCCGCGGCAGTCAGGGCCGCGGTGAGCGCGGCACGCGGGAAAGGCTCAGGCGGCACCGAGCGCCATCGTGTAGCAGACCGCTGTGCCTTCGAGAACCACCACCCCGTCCTGGCGGCGCACGCTGGTCTTGAGCTTCGTGATCGGCTTGTCCTCGCGCGCTTCCAGAACCTCGACGGCACCCGTGATCGTGTCGCCCGGGCGTACCGGAGCCGTGAAGCGCCAGTCGACGTGCAGGAACACCGTCCCGGGGCCGGGCAGGTCCTCGGCCACGACTGCGTTCAGGATCGCGCTCGTGACGCCGCCCTGGACCACGATCTCGCCGAAGCGGGACGCGCGGGCGGCCGCCTCGTCATAGTGAAGCGGGTTCCGGTCGCCGCTGATCTCGGTGAAAAGCCGGATGTACTCGGGCTCGACGCGGCGTGAGCGTTCGGCTGTCTGTCCCACCCGGGGCGCCCCCCGCGGCCAGGCGCTGGCCATATTGCCTCCTTGTCGCGCGAGTGGTGTGAGTGGGCGGCATTATCCCACCGCCGCCGGGAGCGTCCTTCGTGTTCCAGGGCGGCAGCCGGGAGGCTAGCCCGCGGGCTTCTCCGCCGGGTAGAGCGCCTCAAACGCGGGCTCGCCGTGCAGCACCGTCAGGTCGGGGTCGCGGCGCGCCCACTGGGCGTCCTTGAAGCCGGCCTCCCAGGCCTTCGTCAGTGCGGCGAGGGCCTCCGGCTTCTTCTCCAGCTGGCAGAAGACGCAGGCGGCGTTGTAGAGCACCGTGGTCTCGTTCGACCGGAGCGTGACGGCGAGGTTCAGCTCCCGAACGGCGTCCTCGGGGCGGCCCGCGGTCGCGTAGCCCCCCGCCAGCAGCACGCGCGCCCGCGCGTCCTCGGGCACCGTCTTCAGGTGGCGCTCGAGCGCGAGGACCATCCGCTGCATCATGCTCGAGGCGGCGTCTTGCTTGCCGAGCGACATGAGCGCGTTGTGGATGGGGACGTAGACGTTGTAGTCCTCGCCGGCGGCGGCGATCGCGGTCTCCGCCATCTCGGCCGCTTCCGAGTACCGCCCTGAAGCAAACAGCGCCCGGCCCAGCAGGTAGTAGGCGCCCTCGCAGTCCGGCCGCACCGCGATCGCTCCCCGCACGCGGCTGATCGCCTCGTCGTGCTTGCCCTCGGCGTAGAGCACCCACGCCTCCGCCACCCGGATCTCGGGCACGTCCCCGCCGAGCGCCGTGGCCTTCTGGCTGGCGGCGCGCGCCCGGTCGATCCAGGCCGGCGTGCGCTCGGAGCGGTAGTAGTGCTGCGCGCAGGCGTTGGCGATCGCGGCGTGGGCGAGCGCGAAGCCCGGGTCCATCGCGACCGCGCTCTCGAACATCTGCAGCGCGAACTCCACGTCCTGCCGCGTCACCCGCCGCGCGTAGCTCTTGCCGCGCAGGTAGAGGTCGTAAGCCTGCAGGTTGTCGGTGGGCCGCGCGGCGAGCGCGGCCTGCTCCTGGGGCGAGAGCGTCACGCGCAGCGCCTCGGCGATCTTGCGCGCGATCTCGTCCTGCACCTCGAAGACGTCCTTCATCTCGCGGTCGTAGCGCTCCGACCACAGCGGGAAGTCGGTCTTCGTGTCGACGAGCTCCGCGTTGATGCGCAGCCGGGCACCGGCGCGGCGCAGGCTGCCGGTCAGGAGATAGGCGGCCCCGAGTTGCTGCCCGACCTGTGCGGGCGCCACCTGCTTGTCGCGGAAGCTGAGCACGGTGGAACGCGAGAAGATGCGCAGCCCCTTGATCTTCGAGAGTTCCGTGATGATGTCCTCGGTGACGCCGTCGCGCAGGTACTCGTCTTCCTTCACGCCGGAGAGGTTCTCGAAGTAGATGACGGCTACCGACTTCTCGGCCGCCTTCGCCGTCCCGCCGCGCGAGTCCTGTAGCTCCGCGGCGCGGCGCCCGCCCGACTCCACGTCGCGCTTCAGGCGCAGCAGGTCGGTCTTGAGGTCGGTGGCCGTCTGGTAGCGCAGGCCGCGGTCCTTCTCGAGCGCCTTGCCCAGGATGCGGTTGAGCTCGGCGGGCAGCGTCGGGTTCACCTGCGCCAGGGGCGCGGGCTCGCGATTGAGGATTGCGTCGAAGACCACCGCCGAGGTCTCCCCCGCGAAGGGCAGCGTCCCGGTGGCCGCCTGGTAGAGCACGGTGCCGAGCGAGAAGAGATCGCTGCGCGCGTCGGTCAGCTGGCCTCGCGCCTGCTCGGGCGACATGTACGACACCGTCCCGAGCGTCGTGCCGGCCGACGTGAGCTCGTTCGGCTGTACCGCTGTGGGCGCCTCGGAGTGCTCCCCACCCGGGCCGGAGCGCGGGCGTTCGATCTTCGCGAGACCGAAGTCGAGGACCTTGGCCTGGCCGCGCGGGGTCACGAAGATGTTCGCCGGTTTCAAGTCCCGATGAACGATCCCCTTCGCGTGCGCGGACTCGAGCGCATCGGCGATCTGGACCCCCAGCTCCAGCAGCGGCCCGAGCTCGAGGACTCCGCGCCGGACCCGCTCGCCGAGCGTCTCGCCCTCGAGCAGCTCCATGGCGATGAAGTGCTGCCCCTCGTGCTGCTCGATCGCGTGCACGGTGCAGATCCCGGGGTGGTTGAGCGCGGAGGCCGCCCGGGCCTCGCGCTGGAAGCGCTGGAGCGCGTCCGCGTCCCGGGCCATCTCCGCCGGCAGGAACTTGAGCGCCACGTGTCGCCCGAGCGTCGTGTCCTCGGCCTCGTACACGACGCCCATCCCGCCGCTGCCGAGCTTCGCGGTGATCCGGTAGTGGGAGACGGTCTGGCCGATCATGACGCTGGCGGAATCCTCATTCCGCCGTTGCCCCCTCCGGGTAGAGCTTCTCGAACTCCGGGTCGCCGTGGAGCAGCGCGAGGTCGGGATCCCGGCGCGCCCACTGGGTGTCCTTGAAGCCGGCCTCCCAGGCCTTCTTCAGCGTCTCGAGCGCCTCGCGCTTGAGCTTGAGCTTGCAGTAGGCGCAGGCGCAGTTGTAGAGCACGGACGAGTCGTTCGGGCGCAGGGCCCGAGCGAACTCCATCTCGCGCACCGACTCCTCCGCCCGTCCCATCTCCGCGTAGCTGCTCGCGAGGAGCACGCGGGCCCGGGCGTCTTCGGGGACTTTCACGATGTGCGTCTCGAGCGTCTGAACGCGCCGCTGCCTGAAGCTGGCGCGCGCCTCCTCCTTGCCGAGGGCCCCGAGCGCGTTGACGATCGGAACGTAGACGCTGTAGTCGTCGCCGGCGGCTTCGACCGCGGCCTCCGCGATGTCGGCCACCTCCTGGTAGCGGCCGGCGGCGAAGAGCGCCCGGCCCAGGAGGTAGTAGGCCCCTTCGCAGTTGGGCTTGCGGGCGATCGCCTGCCGGACGCGCTGGATCGCGTCCGCAAACTCGCCGCCGATGTACCGGATCCAGGCCTGGGCGACCTGCACGTCCGGCAGCTCGGGCTGCAGCGCGATCGCCTTCTCGGCTGCGTTCCTGGCCCGCTCTGCCCAGGCCCCGTCGCGCTGGAAGTTGGCGTGGTACTGCGCGCAGAAGATCGCGTTGGCGGCGTGAGCGAGCGCGAACTGCGGATCCAGCGTCACGGCGTTCTCGAACATCTGGAGCGCGAACTCGAGATCCTGGCGGGTCAAACGCCGGGCGTAGCTCTTGCCCCGCAAGTACAGGTCGTAGGCCTGGAGGTTCTCGGTGGGCCTGGCCGCGAGCTCCTCCTGCTCCTGGGGCGAGAGCGTGACCCGCAGCGCCTCGGCGATCTTGCGGGCGATCTCGTCCTGCACCTCGAAGACGTCCGCCATCTCCCGGTCGTAGCGCTCGGACCAGACCGGGAAGTCGGTCTTCGCGTCCATCAGCTGCGTGTTGATCCGCAGCCGGTTGCCCGCGCGTCGCAGGCTGCCGCCGAGCACGAAGGCCGCGCTCAGCTCGCGGCCGACCTGCTGCGCCGTGACCGCCTTGTCCCGGTAGGGCAGGATCGTGGGCCGGGGGAAGATCTTGAGCGTCCGGATCTTCGACAGCTCCGTGATGATGTCCTCGGTGATCCCGTCGCGGAAGTACTCGTCCTCTTTCACCCCGGAGAGGTTCTCGAAGTAGAGCACCGCGACGGATTTCTCGGTCGTCTTCGCGGCACTGCCGGGCCGCGAGTCGTGAAGCTCCGCAACCCGCCGGCCGCCCGAGTCGCTGTCGCGCTTGAGCCGCAGCAGCTCGGTCTTGAGGTCGGTGGCGCTCTGGTAGCGGAGATTGCGGTCCTTCTCGAGCGCCCGCCCGAGGATCCGCCCGAGCTCCAGAGGCAGCGCGGGATTGACCTGGGCGAGCGGCAGCGGGTCGCGGTTGAGGATCGCGTCGAACACGACCGCCGAGGTCTCACCCTGGAACGGCAGCACTCCCGTCGCCATCTGGTAGAGCACTGTCCCCAGGGAGAAGAGGTCCGTGCGCGCGTCCGTGAGCTGGCCGCGGGCCTGCTCGGGTGACATGTAGGACACCGTGCCCAGCGTCGTACCCGCGCTCGTGAGCTCGTTCGGCCGCACCGCGGTGGGCTCCTCGGGCTGGGCAGCTTCGGCCGCCCGCGACGGCCCCATCTTCGCGAGACCAAAGTCGAGGATCTTCGCCTGCCCACGCGAGCCGACGAAGATGTTGGCGGGCTTGAGGTCGCGGTGGACGATGCCCTTGGCATGCGCCGATTCGAGCGCGTCCGCGATCTGGGTCCCGAGGTCCAGGAGCGGGCCGAGCTCGATGGGGCCCTTGCGGATCCGGTCCGCGAGCGTCTCGCCCTCGAGCAGCTCCATCGCGATGAAGTGCTGGCCCTCGTGCTGGTCGATCTCGTAGACGGTGCAGATCCCGGGGTGATTGAGCGCCGAGGCGGCGCGCGCCTCGCGCTGGAAGCGCTCGAGCGAGCCGGCCTCCTTGGCCATCTCCAAAGGCAGGAACTTGAGCGCGACACTACGCTCGAGCTTCGTGTCCTCGGCCTGGTACACGACGCCCATTCCGCCGCTGCCGAGCTTCGCGGTGATGCGGTAGTGGGAGACGCCCTGGCCGATCATGGCTTTGCTTCGAAGCCTACTCGGTCGCCGCCGTCGCCGGGTACAGCTTGGCGAACTCCGGCTCGCCGCGTAGCAGCGCCAGGTCGGGATCGCGGCGGGCCCAGTCCGGGTCGCGGAAGCCCGCATCCCAGGACTTCTGGATCGCGGCGAGCGCTTCGAATTTCTTGCCGAGCTGGCAGAACACGCAGGCCGCGTTGTAGAGCACGATCGCCTCGTTCGGCCGCAGCGCGATGGCGAGGCTCGCCTCGCGCTCGGCGGCGTCCACCATCCCGAGGCTCGCGTAGTCGCCGGCGAGCAGCGTGCGGGCGCGGGCGTCCTCCGGCACGGTCTTGATATGGGCCTCGAGCGCCTGGATCTCACGCTGGCGCATCTTGTCGAGCGCGTCCTTCTTGCCGAGCGCGCCGAGCGCGTTCGTCACCGGCACGTAGACGTTGTAGTCCCCGCCGCTCGCCTCGAGCGCGGCGTCGCCGAGGCGCGCCACCTCCTGGTACTGGCCCGAGGCAAAGAGCGCGCGCAGCAGCAGGTAGTAGGCGCCCTCGGTGTCGGCCTTGCGCTCGATCGCCTGGCGCACGGCGGCCACGGCCTGCTCGTACTGTCCTTCGGCGTACAGGATCCAGCTCTCGGCCACCAGGACTTCGGGCAGGTCGCGCCGCAGGGCACTCGCCCGCTGCGTGGCCGACACGGCCCGGCCGATCCAGCCCTGCGCGCGCTCGTAGTGGTAGTGGAGCTCGGCGCACACGTTGGCGATGGCGGCGTGCGCGAGCGCGAACGTGGGGTCGAGCGAGACCGCGTTCTCGAACATCTGCAGCGCGAACTCCAGATCCTGGCGCGTGAGCCGGCGCGCGAAGCTCTTGCCGCGCAGGTAGAGATCGTAGGCCTGCAGGCTCTGCGTCGGCTTGACGGCGAGGGCCTCCTGCTCCTGCGGCGAGAGCTGCACCCGCAGCGCCTCGGCGATCTTGCGCGCGATCTCGTCCTGCACCTCGAACACGTCGGCCATCTCGCGGTCGTAGCGCTCGGACCAGAGCGGGAAGTCGGTCTGCGTGTCCACGAGCTGCGCGGTGATCCGGAGCCGCTGCCCCGCCCGGCGCAGCGTGCCGGTGAGCACGCAGGACGCCTTGAGCTGCTGGCCGATCTGGACGGGCGTGACAGGCTTGTCGCGGTACGCGAGCACCGTCGGGCGCGAGAAGATCCGAAGGCCCTTGATCTTCGAGAGCTCCGTGATGATGTCCTCGGTCACCCCGTCGCGCAGGTACTCGTCCTCCTTCACCCCGGAGAGGTTCTCGAAGTAGAGCACCGCGACTGAGCGCTCGGCGGCCTTCTGGGCGCCGCTGCGCGTGTCGGGGGCCTCCGCCGCGCGCCGCCCGCCGGAGTCGGCGTCGCGCTTCAGGCGCATCAGGTCGGTCTTGAGGTCGGTGGCGGTCTGATAGCGGAGGTTGCGGTCCTTCTCCAGCGCCTTGCCGAGGGCGCGGCTGAGGTCGGCCGGGAGCGATGGGTTGACCTGCGACAGCGGCAGCGGCTCGCGGTTGAGGATGGCGTCGAAAACGACCGCCGAGGTCTCGCCCTGGAACGGCAGCACTCCGGTCGCCATCTGGTAGAGCACCGTGCCGAGCGAGAAGAGGTCGGTGCGCGAGTCGGTGAGCTGACCGCGCGCCTGCTCGGGCGACATGTAGGACACCGTTCCCATCGTGGTGCCCGCGCTCGTCAGCTCGTTGGGCTGAATCGCCGTCGGCGCCTCCGAGTGCTCTCCGCCCGCGGGCCGCGCGCGCTCGATCTTGGCGAGGCCGAAGTCCAGGATCTTCGCCTGCCCGCGCGGCGTCACGAAGATGTTGGCCGGCTTGAGGTCGCGGTGCACGATCCCCTTCGCGTGCGCCGACTCGAGCGCGTCCGCGATCTGGATCCCGAGGTCGAGCAGCGTGCCGAGCTCGACCGGCCCCTTGCGGATCCGGTCCGCGAGCGTCTCGCCCTCGAGCAGCTCCATCGCGATGAAGTGCTGACCCTCGTGCTGGTCGATGGCGTGGACGGTACAGATGCCGGGGTGGTTGAGCTGCGAGGCCGCCTTGGCCTCGCGCTGGAAGCGCTGCAGCGCGTCCGCGTCCTGCGCCATCTCCAGCGGCAGGAACTTGAGAGCGACGTGCCGCCCGAGCTTGGTGTCCTCGGCCTCGTAGACGACGCCCATCCCGCCGCTGCCCAGCTTCGACAGGATCCGGTAGTGCGCGACCGACTGGCCGATCATCGGTCGTCGCCCTTCGGGAGGGCCGGCCCGCCCTCCATGGCATCGGCCGGGTAGAGCCGCTCGAACTCGGGGTCGCCGTGCAGGAGCGCCAGGTCGGGATCGCGCCGCGCCCAGCTCGGGTCCTTGGAGCCCGCTTCCCAGGCCTTGCGCAGCACGCTGAGCGCCTCGGCCTTGCGTTCCAGCTGGCAGAAGACACAGGCAGCGTTGTAGAGCACGGTGGCCTCGTTCGGGCGTAGCGTGATCGAGAGGTTCGCCTCGCGCACGGCCTCGTCGACGCGGCCCATCGCGGCATAGTCACCGGCCAGCACGCTTCGGGCGCGGGCGTCTTCCGGCACGGTCTTCAGGTGGTTCTCGAGCGCGAGCACCTCGCGCTGCCGCATGTTCTCGAGAGCGTCCTTCTTGCCGAGCGCTCCGAGCGCGTTGGTGATCGGCACGAAGACGTTGTAGTCCGTGCCGCTCGCCTCGAGCGCCGCGTCGGCCACCGCCGCCACGTCGTGGTATCGCCCTGCCGCGAAGAGCGCCCTGAGCATCAGGTAGTAGGCGCCTTCGGTGTCGCGCTTCCGCTCGACCGCCTCCTGCGCCACGTGGGCGGCCTCCTCGTACTGGGCCTGCGTGTACAGGATCCAGGCCTGGGCGATCTTGACCTCGGGCAGGTGGGGCTGGAGTGCTATCGCCTTGCGCGAGGCGTCGCGCGAGCGGTCGAGCCAGACCTTCTGGCGCTCGTAGTTGTAGTGGTACTGGGCGCACACGTTCGAGATCGCCGCGTAGGCGAGCGCGAACTCGTGGTCGAGCGAGACCGCGTTCTCGAACATCTGCAGCGCGAACTCGAGGTCCTGGCGGGTGTGGCGCCGCGCGTAGCTGCGGCCGCGCAGATAGAGATCGTAGGCCTGCAGGTTGGCGGTCGGCTTCGCCGCGATCGCCTCCTGCTCCTGGGGCGAGAGTGTCACGCGCAGCGCCTCGGCGATCTTGCGGGCGATCTCGTCCTGCACCGCGAACACGTCGGCCATCTCGCGGTCGTAGCGCTCGGACCAGAGCAGCGAGTCCGACGAAGCGTCCACCAGCTGGGCGGTGATGCGGAGACGGCTGCCCCCGCGACGGATGCTGCCGGCCAGCACGGAAGCGGCCTTCAGCTGCTGGCCGACCTGCGCAGTCGCCACCGGCTTGTCGCGGAACGGAAGCACCGCCTGGCGCGACAGCACCTTGAGGCCCTTGATCTTGGAGAGCTCCGTGATGATGTCCTCGGTCACTCCGTCGCGCAGGTACTCGTCCTCTTTCACCCCGGAGAGGTTCTCGAAGTAGAGCACGGCCACCGACCGCTCGGCGGCCTTCTGGGCGCCGCTGCGCGAGTCGGAAGTCTCGGCCGCGCGCCGGCCGCCGGAGTCGGTGTCGCGCTTCAGGCGCAAGAGGTCGGTCTTCAGCTCCGTGGCCGTCTGGCAGCGCAGGTTGCGGTCCTTCTCGAGCGCCTTCGACAGGATGCGTCCGAGCTCCGCGGGCAGCGCGGCGTTGAGCTGGCTGATCGGCTGCGGCTCGCGGTTCAGGATCGCCTCGAACACGACGGCCGAGGTTTCGCCCTGGAACGGCAGGACACCCGTCGCCATCTGGTACAGCACCGTCCCGAGCGAGAAGAGGTCCGTCCGCGCGTCCGTCAGCTGCCCGCGCGCCTGCTCCGGCGACATGTACGATACCGTCCCCAAGGTGGTGCCCGCGCTCGTCAGCTCCTGCGGCTGCACGGCCGTCGGGGCCTCGGAGTGCTCGCTGCCGGCAGGTCGGGCCCGCTCGATCTTCGCAAGGCCGAAGTCCAGGATCTTCGCCTGCGCGCGCGGTGTCACGAAGATGTTGGCGGGCTTCAGGTCCCGGTGCACGATCCCCTTCGCGTGCGCCGACTCGAGCGCGTCCGCGATCTGGATCCCGAGCTCCAGCAAAGGCGCAAGCTCGATCGCTCCCCGCCGGATCCGCTCGGCGAGCGTCTCACCCTCGAGCAGCTCCATCGCGATGAAGTGCTGGCCTTCGTGCTGGTCGATCGCGTGGACCGTGCAGATGCCTGGGTGGTTGAGCGCCGAGGCCGCACGCGCCTCGCGCTGGAAGCGCTGGAGCGCGTCCGCGTCCTGGGCCATCTCCACGGGCAGGAACTTGAGCGCGACGTGCCGGCCGAGCTTGGTGTCCTCGGCCTCGTACACCACCCCCATCCCGCCGCTGCCGAGCTTGGCCGTCACCCGGTAGTGCGCGACGGACTCGCCGATCATCGACCGCTCGCTCAGAACGCCTCCTTGTTGACGACGAACGGCATCTGCTTCGGGTCGCCGCCGTAACGGCCCTCGAGCACGTCGATCGTACCCTGCACGCAGCGGCCGGCCATGCCGATGTCCGGGTCGGGAGACAGCCGCGTGGCACGGGCCGCCGAGGCCGCGTGCGGGAACAGCCGCAGCGTGGGCACGAGGGTCGCATCCCGCAGCGGGCTGTCATCGGGTAACGGCTCAGTTTCGAACACGTCGAGCGCCGCGCCTGCGATCCAGCCCTCGCGGAGCGCCCGCACCAGCGCCTGCTCGTCCACCACCGGCCCACGAGAGGTGTTCACCAGGTAGGCGGTCTTCTTCATCATCTTCAGCCGCGCTTCGTCGATCAGATGATAGGTCGGCTCCTTCGCCGCACCCGGCATGGTGAGCGGCACATGCAGCGAGACGAAGTCGGCACGCCGCAGAGCGTCCTCCAGGGACACGGCCTCGATCGTCTGCTGCCGCGACGCGAGCCCCTCGCGGTGACGCAGGTCCATGACGGCCCGAACGCTCGCCACGAACCCCGAGAGCGCGGCCGAGCCGCGACTGCTGTGGCACAGCACGTCCATGTCGAAGCCGACTGCCTTTGCGACCATGCTCTTGCCGATGCGCCCCATGCCCACGACCGCGAGCGTGCGGCCGGTCGCCTCGTCGCCGAGCCACGGCAGGTAGGGGTGCCAGGTCGTCCACTGCCGCTCGCGGACCTGCAGCTCGGCCGGATACAGGCGGCGCGCCACGGCCCCGAGCATGAAGAAGGCGTACTCCGCGGTCGCGTCGGTCAGCACGTCGGGCGTGTGGGTGAAGGGGATCTTGTGGCGATTGGCGGCGGCCCGGTCGATGTTGTCGACCCCGACCGCGATCTGGGAGACGACCTTGAGCCCCGACGCCTTCCCGGCCGCGAGCAGCTCCTCGTCGACTGTGTCGCGCAGCGTCGTGATCAGCGCCTGGATCCCCGCGCGCAGCTTCTCGATCACGAGCGCCTTCGGAGGCGGCTGGACCTCCGGGTAGACCTCGACGGCGTAGCCCCGCTCGCGTAAACGGTCGAGCGCGGCCTGGCCGATGTCACAGGTGGCGTAGACGCGGACAGGCTCGAGCATGTGAGGCGCGAAGGGTACCTGGCTAGCGAGGGACGCAGAGAATACCATCCCGCCGAGGACGCTGGGACGCTGGCGCGCCGTCGACTGCTATCTCTTCGCCGCTTTCCCGAAATGCATGGGAGTTCCGATCAGGTCCTTTTTCTTGGCGATCTTCTTCTTGGCGATCTTCTTCTTGGCGGTCTTCCTCTTGGCGGTCTTCCTCTTGGCAGCCATCAGGCTCCTCCTTCAGTGGCCCGAAACCAGCGGAGTTCGGCGGATCAACACGTCTCCCTGAGGTGCGATCGAGAAATGCGACGGGGTCAGCCTGGGTACACGCCCGCGGCAGGCTGAAGGACGCCGGCACGTACCTCCACGCGCGCGAAGCGCGCGAGCCGCCCGCCGGATTGGCCTGACAGGATCGCCGGCGGACACGATCCATCCCTCCGAAACCCTCCTCCCGACCGCGCGCACGAGCCGGAAGAGGCGGTCCACCGCCGGCGCCGGAGGCGAGTAGCCGCCCAGGGGAACCGCCAGCGCGAGGTAGCGGGGCCCGTCGCGAAGGAGCAGGCCGGCGTCCACCAACGGCCCGAGCCGCTGCTCGATCTCATCCTGTGACAGCGGCACTTCTGGAACGCGCTCGAGGCAGTCGGCAAGACGGCGAAGGTCACTGGCACGATCACAGGCTTGATAGAGAAGTCGGTCGACACCGGCGAGCACCGTGAGGAGCGCGTGTCGCCCGGGTCTCATGTCCCACACCAGGAGGCGCTTTCCGAGATCGACGGAGAAGAGGTCGTGCTGCCCCTCCCGCTTCTGCCAGGCTCGCAGCTCGTGCTCGAGCGGTGCGACGTATCCTCTCACGTCGCGCCGGTCGCGATAGCGGAAAGTGAAGAAGTGCGCCAGGTTGGCGAGCGCTTCGTCGGGAAGCGGGTAGACGTATCGGTAAGAGGGTATCGGCCCGACCTGCTCGAAGCCGAGCTGCTCGGCATCGTCGAAGTTCGGACTGAAGCGGTCGAGCCGGATGATCCCGTAGTCCTCGGGCGCGGGGAGGTGGGCCAGCAACGGAATCAGCCTGGCCATCCGGCGGTACTCCTCCGCCGGCTCTCCCGGAAACCCCCAGATGAGGTTCCACGAGGGCTCGACGCCCAGCTCCTTGCACCACTTCAGGAGCTGCACGTTCTGCAGCGCGCTCACGCCCTTGCGCATCAACCTCAGGATCGGGTCGCTCAGGCTCTCGATGCCGGGCTGGATTCTCCGGATGCGCGCGTCCCGTAGCATCCTCACCTGCTCCTTGCTGAGGTTGGACTTGACCTCGTAGTACAAGGAGGGCCCGCGCCGCAGGGCAGCCAGTTCCGGGATGAAGTCCTTGAAATAGCCCATGTCCAGGATGGAGTCGGTCGCTCCCATGTTGCAGCCCGGGTGACGCTTGGCGAGATGGTGTAGCTCGTCGAGCGCCCGCCGCGGGGACTTGCTGCGATACGCCATCGTCTCGCCGTTCAGGCCGCAGAAAGTACAGTGTCTCCGCTCGCCCCACCAGCAGCCCCGCGAGGTCTCGAAGAAGAGGCTCGGCGTCCACTCGTGTGCGAAGCGACTCGCCTCGAACTGCTCGAAGTAATCGCCGTAGTCGGGGTAGGGCAGCGCGTCGAGGTCCTGCACCATCGGCCCCGGGGCGAAGCGACCGCTCGCGAACTCGGCCTCGATGCCCTGCCGCGTCCGGACGCCGGCAAGGCCGCAGATCGACTTCCCGTCGAGCAGGCGCCGCGCCAGCTCGGGAAAGACGATGTCGCCTTCTCCAGCCACGACGGCATCCACGAACGGGAACTGGCGGACCGTCTCCGCCCCCATCACGCCTTCGCAGTTCGCGCCGCCAAAAACGACCGGGAGCTCGGGAGCGGCCTGCTTGACGAGCCGCGCCAGTGCCAGCGAAGCCACGTGCTGCTGGAACGTGCTGGTGAAGCCCACGACGCGGGGGCGGGCGCGGAGGATCTCCTCCCGGCACCACTCGAGGAACCCGTCCACCTGCTCGCGCGCGAGCAGCACACGCCGGATGAGGGCGGGGGATGCCGGCCCTGTCGCGTCGTTGGTGGTCCAGGTCGCGCGCTTCCGGAGGATCTGATCGACGTACTCCTCGTCGCGGGCCCGGGGTCCAAAGAGCGCGTGCGAGAAGATCCACTCGCCGGCGAGATCCTCGATCGAGGGCCTGCCTTCGACGGACAGCCAACGGTAGAAGCGCTGCCCCGTGAGCTCCGCGAATCGGATCGAGAAGTAGCGAATCCGCGAGGGTATTCCCTGCGCCTGGAGCGCCGCCTTGAGCAGGCTCAAGCCGATCGAGGGACAGAATGCGTGGGCGAACGGCATGCACACGAGAAGGACCTCGGCGTCTTTGCTCAAGACGCGCCGCCCGCCTTCGCCGGACGGCTCCGTAGCAGCGCCCTGGCCTTGCGCGCCACCTGCCCGAAGCCCCGGGCCTGCGCGTCCTGCTCGAGGGCGACGAGCTCCGCTTCCGAGGCGCCACCGCCCGATGCCAGCTCGACCTCACAGCGGGCGAGCCGGAGCTCGAGCTGCAGGCCGAGCAGGCGAAGCCTGACCGCTTCCGCAAGCGCGGCTGCGATCCTGCGACGGGCCTCTTCGGACCGTCCGGTCCCGGCCTGGACGCGTGCCAGGTCCGCGGTCACCGCGAGCCGAACCTGCGGGCTCTGGCTTCGCACGACGAGGACTGCCGACCGCTCGGCCGGCTGGAGCGCATCGCCTGGTTGATTGCAGGCCAGAAGGGCCCGGGCGTGGGCCGCCTGGGCGGAGGCCTCCCAGTCCTCCGCCTTCTGGGCGGCGAAGACCCGCGCCGCCGACCGCAAGCGCGGCTCCGCGGCTTGCGGTCGGCCTTCCTCGATCGATAGTCGGGCGAGTGCCACCTGGCTCTTCGCGACGGCGAACGCCGCTCGCAGCTCCGTCCGGATCGTCAGTGCCGCCTCGTGGCCTTCCCTGGACGCGGCGTGGTCGCCCTTGGCCTTGAGCAGCTCGGCGAGGTTGAAGAGAGTGTCCGCCACGGAGTCACGCGTGCCCCGCTCCTGCAGGGTGGGCAGGATCTCCCGGTAGCGCGCTTCGGCCGCCGGGAGGTCCCCTTCTTCGTGCGAGATCCTGGCGAGCCGCATCAGCGCCAGGGCCGCCTCGGTCCTGTCGCCGATGTCGCGAGCGAGGAAGAGCGCCTGCTCGGCCGCGGTCTTCGCGCCGGTAAGATCGCCCAGGTCGTCCAGCAGTCCGGCGATGTCCTCGAGAGCGATGGCGCGTCCGGGCCGGTCGCCCAGCTCGCGGTTGATGGCGTGGCCGTCCTCCATGCTGCCCCGTGCGCCGCCCAGGTCGCCCTGCTCCCAGAGAACGAGGCCGATGTTGTGGAGCGAGGCTGCGACACCGGAGCGATACCCGATCTGTCGCCGGACCCGCAGGCACTCCTCCCAGGTCGTCCTCGCCGTCTCGAGGTCGCCGTGATACCAGGAGAGGCTGCCGATGATGTTCAGTGCCCCGGCCAGTCCTCCCCGGTCACCCGCCTCGGCGAAGATCTGCCGCGCTGCCTCGCCCGCCACTGCGGCCTTCGGCGGCTCCCCCAACCGGTCGAGGGCGTACGCCTCGCGCAGCCGGGCCCGGGCGACCAGGAGCCGCGCGCCCTGGGCGACTCCCTTGGCCACGGCGCGGCTGGCAGCCGCCTGTTGCAGCCTGAAGTCTCCGAGAGACTGGGCCACCGCGGCTTCGGTCAGGTCGATGCGCGGATCCTCGGGCGCGGGAGGCGGGAGGCGGCGCAGCTTCGCCAGCGTGGCCAGCGCGTCCTGTGCCTTGCCTCCAGTGCTCTGCGCTGCCGCGAGCCGAAGGCCGTACTCCACGTTGTCGGGGAAGAATGTGAGGAGCGCACCGTAGATCTCGATCGCCTTGTCCCACTCGCCAGCGGTCTCGCGGTAGCGCCCTTCGACGGACAGGCGTTGCTCGCGGGAAAGACGGTCCGACAGGTCGAACGCCTTGCGGGCCTCCGCTCTGGCGTTGGCGTCGTACCCGAGCGTGGCCCAGGCGTCGGCGAGCCCGAAGTGGGCCATCGGGGACCGGGGATCGGCGGCTGTGGCCTTCTCCAGGAGGTCGCGGGCGGCCAGGGCATCGAAGACCCGCAGCGCCACTACGTTCGAGGGCGTGCCGTCGAGCCCACCGACCTCGGTGGCGGGTGGCGGATCCACGCCCAGCGATTGCCGCAGCCGAGCGCCCGTCCGCATCAGCAGATCGACGAGCCCGCCTTCGGTGCCGCTCTCCGCGAGCGCGGCCAGCGTCTCGCCGGTAGCCACGTCCTGCAGCCGCAGGTCGAGGCGGATCTGATCGCCGGGCAAGGCCACGTACGAGCCGAGCAGCACCATGGTCGTTCCGAGGTTCCGGCCGACCTTGGCGAGCGTGTCCGGGGCCAGGCTCTCCGCGTCCGAAAGCGACAGCTCCAGCTTCATGCGGCCGACATTCTCGCCGGGGATCGTGCGCAGTCGGCCGCCCGCGGCCAGCTCGGTGGTCAGCATCTCGGCGAACGCGCTGGAGAGCCAGGCCGCGTCGCTCCGGCCTGTGAGGTTCTTGAATCCGAGCACGGCCACGGACGGGCGCGCCTTCGTGACCTGGGCCGCTGCGGTGGGCGTGGGGCCGGCGTCCGTCCGCGAAAGACGCGGGATCACGGCGCGCGCAAGGCCCAGCGCGCCGGCCAGCGCCACCAGCGAGGCCATCACGAGTCTCCGCGAGGGTCGCCAGCGAGGGGGACTGCTCGAGGCGGCCGCCTGGCGCGGAGCCGCGGAGATCTCGTCGAGGTGCTCCAGCACGCCGGCCAGGTCGCGAGCCAGGTCGCGGGTCGAGGCGTAGCGGCCGGCAGGATCCTTGGCGAGGCACCGCTCGACGATCCACCGGAGTGGCGGGGGAACGGCCGGATTGAGCTGCGCGATCGGCTCCGGCTCGTCCTCGATGATCGCGGCCAGCGTCTGGGCGGACGAGGCACGTCGAAAGGCAGGCCGCCCGGTCGCCATCTCGTACAGGATCGACCCGCACGAGAACTGGTCCGAGCGGAAGTCGATCCGCTCGCCCCTGGCCTGCTCGGGGGACATGTAGCCGACGGTGCCCAGGATGCGGCCCGGCTCGGTCCCGGGAGGACCGCCGGATGCCGTGCGGCCATCGTCGGCCAGCGGCGTCAGCTTGGCGAGGCCGAAGTCGAGGAGCTTCACGCGTCCGTCCGGGGTGATCATGATGTTCTCGGGCTTCAGGTCGCGGTGGACGATGCCCTCGGCGTGGGCCTGGGCCAGCCCGTCCGCTGCCTGTGCGGCGAGCTGCAGCGAGCGGCGCGTGAGCAGCGGCCCGCTCAGCAGGATCTCGCGCAGGGTGCGTCCCTCGATCAGCTCCATTGCGATGTAGCGGGTGTCCGCCACCGCCCCGATCTCGTGAACGGTGACGATGTTGGGATGATTGAGCGCCGAGGCGGAGCGCGCCTCCTGTTCGAAGCGGGCCACCCGTTCGGGGTCCGAGGAGGCCGATCCGGTGAGGACCTTGATGGCGACGAGGCGTCCGAGCGTGTGGTCGCGCGCGCGGTAGACGACCCCCATGCCGCCTTGACCGAGTCGGTCGAGTATCTCGTAGTGCCCGAAGCGTCTTAGCCGGACCAAGTCGACAGCCGTTGGCTGACTCATGGATCCCGTTTCGTCACACGACGACAACGCCGCAGGCGACAGTCTACTCCCCTGTCCGTCTCGCGGAGCCAGGGACTTTGCGCGCGCACGTGCGTCCTCGCGCGGCCGGCTTGTGGGCCCTCCCCCGCCCTGCTAACGTGCCGGGCGTGAGACCGACCGACCTGCGGGGGATCCTGCAGTACGTCCCCCAGTTCCGCGAGAAGGCGTTCGTGGTCGCCGTGGACGGCGCCGCCGTGGCCCACGACAACTTCGGCAACATCCTGATGGACGTGGCGGTGCTGTGGTCGCTCAACATCCGCACGGTGCTGGTCCACGGCGCGTCGGTCCAGATCCGCGCGCTCGCCACGGAGCGCGGCCTCGAGCCGAGCGACCTCGAGGGCTCGGGCGTGACCGACGCCGCGACCCTCGAGCTCGCGCTCACCGCCGCCACGCGCCTCAGCCACGAGATCCTGGAAGGGCTCGCGGCGGCCGACCTGCGCGCCGCGGCGACCAACGCGGTGATCGCGCACCCGCTCGGGATCCTGAAGGGCGTCGACCACCTGTTCACCGGCAAGGTGGAGCGCGTCGACACCGCGTTCCTGCAGACGCTGCTCGCGAGCGGAGTCGTGCCGGTGGTGCCCCCGCTCGGGCTCGACGGCGAGGGCCACACGTTCCGCGTCAACTCCGACGCGGTGGCGCTCGAGGCCGCGAAGGCGCTACAGGCGGTGAAGCTCGTGTACATCACGACCTCGGACGGCCTGCTGGTGGACGGCGCCGTCGCCCGCCAGCTCTCGGTGCGCGAGCTCGCCGAGGCGCTCCAGCGCGGCGCCGTCGACCCGGGCCACGTCTCGAAGGCGCGCCACGCGGTCGCCGCCTGCGAGGCCGGCGTGCCGCGGGTGCACGTGATCAACGGCGGCGTCGACGACGGCCTGCTGGCCGAGGTCTTCTCCAACGAGGGCATCGGCACGCTCGTCTACGCCAACGACTACCAGCAGATCCGCAGGGCGCGGCGCGGCGACGTGCGCGCGATCGAGCAGCTGATCAAGAGCTCGATCGAGAAGGACGAGCTCGCGCCGCGCACGCGCGCCTCGATCGAGAAGGAGCTCTCCGCCTACTGGATCTTCGAGGTGGACGGCAACCCGATCGCCTGCGTCGCCCTGCACCCCTACCCGGCCGAGAAGAAGGGCGAGCTCGCCTGCCTCTACGTGCGGCCCTCGCACGAGAACCAGGGCATCGGCCGCAAGCTCGCGCAGTTCGTGGAGACGAAGGCGCGCGAGGCGGGGCTCACGCAGCTGCTCGCGCTCTCGACCCAGGCCTTCAGCTTCTTCCAGTCGAAGGCGGGTTTCACCGAGGGGACGCCGGACGATCTACCGCCCGCGCGCCGCGCGCGCTACGAGCAGAGCGGCCGGCGCTCGAAGGTGCTGGTGAAGAAGCTGTAGCGCTCCTGCCTCAGGAGAGCACGCCGGCCAGGAACAGCGACCCGAAGTGCAGGGTGAGGACTGCCTTGCCTTCGAACTTGCCGTGCCCGGGCGTGATGTCGATCAGCATGTGCTCGGCGGTGCCGTGGTCGGCCGAGAACATCGACTCGAGCCGGATGGCTTTGGCGGAGTCGGGAATGTCGGCGCGCTGCAGCCGGCCCGGATAGAGCGCGAGCGTCCAGTCCTTCTCGGCGCTCTTGATCACGCCGATCGTGTACTCGCCCGCGGGCAGCGTCGTGGTGCCGTTCTTGAGCTCGGCCGAGAGCTTGATCACGGGCCGGCGCGGGGTGACGAACTCGCCGACCTTGGCGGTCTGCGCGTGGGTCTCGTTGGCGGGCGTGGTGTTGTACGTGATCGTGACCTCGACGCCCGGCGACAGCGTCGCCGTCACCGTCTTGTTGAAGTGCGGGTGCGCGAGTGCCGTGCTCGCGACCAGGCTCAGGACGATTCCGCGACCGATGCTCTTCATGACTGTCCTCCTTGAGGCTCTCGTGGGTTCGCCCGCGATTCTACGCGGCCCTCTTCTCCGACGCAGTAGCCCGCCGCCCCGTCGCGGCCGAAGCTGAACGCATGGCAGCCGGGAGCCTCGAACGGCGCCCAGCTACGCCCGTCGTCGCGCGAAACGTCGGCCCCCGAGGGTCCGAGCGCGATCCAGAAGGGGTCGTCGTCTCCCGGCCGACGCGCCACGACCGATCGGAATCCGGACAGGCCGACAGCTCTCCTCCAGGTCACGCCGCCGTCCTCGGAGAACGCTGCATTGTCGACGGCCTCGGACTCCTTCTTGTAGTCGCCGCCGACCACCACGCCGTGGCGATCGTCGCGGAACGCGATCGAGAAGATCTCGGCGCTCGGGCCCGTGGGCAGAGGGGCCGTCGCCACGTTCCACGTGCGCCCGCGGTCCCGCGTCCGCAGCACCCGGCCGGCCGTGGTCGCGAACCACGCGAGGTCCTGCCCCAACACCGCCACGTTGGTCCCGCTCGCCGCGAACGCGCCCTCGTTGGGGAGCGCCGCGGGCAGGGCCTCCGCGGGGACGCGCGTCCAGTGGCCTCCGGCGTCCTGGGTCAGCAGGATCACGAAGCTCCCCTCGACCGAGTCGCTGACGGCGACACCGTGACGTTCGTCCCAGAAAGCCATCGCGTCGAGGAACGCCTTCGGGTCGCGGTTCCGGCGCTTCGAAACAGGGTGGGATGCCATCGCTCGGCCTCTCGGCTCTTCCGGTGCCCAAGGATTATGCGTCACGACTCAAGTGCTAGACTGCTCCAGATGTCGACGTCAGCCCGCCGCGTCCATTACACGTACGCTCAGTACCTCGCTCTCGAGGAAGAGAGCTCGGTGCGCCACGAGTTCCTGGACGGGGAGATCTATGCGATGGCAGGCCGCTCGCCTGATCACGCGGCGCTGGCCGCGGCCATCATCCGGATCGTCGGCGGTCGGCTGCCCCCCAGCTGCCGTATGTTCACCTCGGACCTGAGGGTGCGCATCGCTGAAGGCGGGCTGTCTACTCATCCCGATGCTGCTGTCATCTGCGGCCGCACACTCCGGGCGGCCGACGACGCGCTCGCGGTCGTGAACCCCGTCCTGCTGGTCGAGGTCAGCTGCGCTTCGACCGAGGACTACGATCGCGGCGAGAAGCTGCGGCACTACAAGGGCCTGCCGAGCCTGCGCGAGGTGCTGTTCGTGTCCCATCGAGGACCGGAGCTCACGCTGCACCGCCGCGAAGAGTCGGGCTGGACCGCTTCGACGGCCGGAACCGGCGAAAGCCTCGAGCTCGCGAGCGTGGCCGCCCGGGTCGGGGTCGACGAGGTGTACCGCGACGGTCTCGAAGACGCGGGATAGTCATGACCCAGGCCCTGCGCTCGCACTTCGACGACTACGCGGCGTTCCACCGGACCGCGGGCAACAAGGCCTGCCACTCCTTCGGGATCCCGATCATCGTGCTCGCCTCGCTTTCGCTGGTGGCTCGCGTGCCGCTCTTCGCGGCCTTCGGGTTCACGGTGACCCTGGCCGAGGTCGTGATCGTCCTCTTCGTCGCCTACTACCTGACACTCGACGCGGGGCTCGCGGCGCTCATGCTCGCGGCCTACGCCGTGCTCGACGCGGCGGGCCGCTTCCTCGCGCCGTGGCCGGCGCTCGGCCTCTTCGTCTTCGGCTGGATCCTGCAGGGCGTCGGGCACTGGGTCTATGAGAAGAACTCCCCCGCCTTCTTCAGGAATTTCGTTCACCTGGCGGTCGGGCAGCTGTGGATCCTGGCGAAGGCTGTCGGCCGAGCCTGAGCCCGTCTGCCTCGCGCTACTTCGCGAGGCAGGTCTTGATCCGGCGCAACGCTTCCTGGATGTTGTCGAGGCTGTTGGCGTAGCTGAAGCGCAGGTGGCCTTCGCCCCACTCGCCGAAAGCCGTGCCGGACAGGCACGCGACGCCGGCCTCATCGAGCAGGCGGTCGGCGAGTGCCTTCGCTCCGTAGCCCGTGCCCGTGATGTTGGGGAACACGTAGAAAGCGCCTTGCGGACGCGGGCACTTGAAGCCCGTGATCAGGCGCAGGCCCTCGACGATCGCGTCGCGGCGCTTGCGGAACTCCGCCACCATCGTGTCGATCGGGGCGTGGTCGCCCTTGAGCGCCTGGACCCCCGCGAGCTGGGTGAAGGTCGCGGTGCAGGACACGGCGTTCGTCTGCAGCTTCGCGATCACCTGCGCGAGCGGCGCCGGCATGATGCCGTAGCCGAGCCGCCAGCCCGTCATCGCGTAGGTCTTCGAGAAGCCGTCGAGCACGATTGCGATCGATTCCATGCCCGGCATCGCCGCGATCGAGACGTGCTTGCCGTCGTAGAGGATCTGCGAGTAGATCTCGTCCGACAGCACCGGGATCCCGGCCCGCACCGCCGCGTCGGCGATCGCGCGCAGTCCCGCCTCCGGAATGATGCCTCCCGTGGGGTTGTGCGGGTAGTTGAGGACGATGAGGCGGGTCTTCGGTGTGATTTTGCTGATCAGCTGGTCGACGTCGAGCGCGTGGCCCTTCTCCTCGAGCAGGCGCACCGGCACCGGCACCCCGCCGATGAAGCGGATCATCGATTCGTAGATCGGGAAGCCCGGGTTCGGGTAGAGCACCTCGTCGCCCGGGTCCACGAGCGCGAGGATCAGGTAGAACATGATCGGCTTGCCGCCAGGGGTGACCACGACCATCTCGGGGGTGGCCTTGACGCCGCGGCGCGCCGTCGAGTCCTCGGCGATCGCCTGCCGCAGCTCGGGCAGCCCGGCCGCCGGCCCGTAGTGGGTGGCCCCGCCCTTGAGCGCGGCGATGCCCGCCTCGGTCACGTGGGCAGGGGTGTCGAAATCGGGCTCGCCGATCTCCAGGTGGACGACGCTGCGACCCTTGGCTTCCAGGGCCCGCGCGCGCACCAGGACCTCGAAGGCCGTCTCCGTTCCGAGCCGCGCCAGACGCTCCGAGAGCTTCATTTGCGCTTCATCTCCCCGGCTACTCTACCGCGGAGGAGTCGGGTCTTGAACTGATGCGAAGGGCTCAGCGCGCGGCCGAGTCGAGCAGCTCGACGCCGTAGGCGTGATGCAGCCGCTCGCCAGCGGCCTCGGCCTCCGCCGCGTCGATCACGATGCGGCTGGCGGCCTGCCCCGAGACGAGCTCGATCACGTGGAAGCCGGAGCTCGCCGAGCCGAAGGCCTCGCGCAGCGCCGCGAGGTTCGGCACCGGGCGGCCGTTCACGCGCTCGACGATCTGGTCGCGCAGCTCCTGGTAGCCGAGGTTCGCGGCGTCGGGTAGCACGCTCGACAGCAGCACGATACGTCGCGATTCGTCCCCGACCTCGTCGTCGGCGCGGTCGATCGCGACCAGCAACCGCGGCGGCGCGCGGCGCGTCCAGTCGCCCCAGGAGGCGAGGTACGGGCGGGTCAGCTCCTGGAACACGAGGCCGCCCTTGACGACGTAGTCGGGCCCGCGCCCGTAGACATAGGGCGGCACGCGATCCTGCTCCGGTCGCATCGCACGAAGCGAAAGCTGCAGGTCGAGACGCTGGCCGTCGCGCAGGATCCGGACCGGCATCGTGTCGCCGGGCCGCCTGCCGTCGGTGAACAGCAGCGCGAAGAGCATGCGCCCATAAAGAGGATGCTCGTAGTAGCCCGTGGGGTCGAGCCTCGCGCCCCCGAGCTCCAGCACCACGTCCCCCGGCTTCAGCACGGAGCCCGCGCTGCCGTGCGGCAGCACGCGCGTCAGCCGGATCCCGGTCTCGCCGGGCTGGAGGCCGAGCGACTCGCGCAGCGCCGGGTTGGTGAGGTCCTGCCACGCGAGACCCGCGCGCGCGAAGCTGCGCCAGTCGCTCTGGGCGGCGCCGGCGAGGAACTGAGCCAGCACCGGAGCCGCAACGGCCGCGTACGTGTCGCCGGCGCGGCCCGTCACGAGCCCGGCCACGCGGCCGTTCACGACCACGACCTCGGACTCGCCGAGGCCCTCGGCGCTCGACGCCACGTCGATCGTCAGCAGGCTGGTCTGCGACAGACCGTGCCGCCCCGAGCGCACCTGGCGCAGCGTCCCGGGGTAGGCGTCGAGCAGGCCCGTGCGCTGCCAGCGCAGCACCTGTACCGCGCCCTCGCCCCAGGCGCGCGGCTCGAGCGCGAGCGGTGAGAGGCCCTCCCAGAAGGCGGGGTCGTCGACGGCCACGAGCGCGAGCGGGCCCTCGTGGTCCACGAGCTCCACGCGCGCCACCGTGCGCGCGTCGCCCCCGAGCTTCTGCGCCTCGACCAGCAGCGGGTTGCCGAAGGCGGTCGACGCGACCAGGATCCGCCTTCCCGGGACGACGAGGCCGGTGACCGTCCGCGTCCAGGGCGGCTGCTTCTCCCAGGGCGCGCGCCAGTTCCAGTCCTGGCCGGTGACGCGCACGCTCACGACGCCGGCGCGCAGCGTGCCGTTCGCGGGGACGGCTTCGCCGACGACCGCAGCCGGAGCGGGGGGCGGCGGCGCTATGGCGGCGGACGGCTGCGGCCGCGCCGAGGCGCAGGCCACCGCGAGCAGGGCGAGCAGGACGGGGCTACGGCCGGCGGTCGTGCGGGATCGCATACTGCCTCAGGATCTGCGTGTGGGCGGCGTCGGCCTTCGCGCGATCGAGCGCTTCGATGCCTCCGTCGCCTTCGAAGTCGATCGTGTGGAAGCGGACGGTGTTCGCGGCGAAGGCCTGCGAGACGTCCTCGAGCGAACGGATCTCGCGACCGTTGATGCGCTCGACGCCCACTGGCAGCGTGAGCGCCATCTGCGAGTTGACCGCGTGCCGCAGCAGCCGGGTCAGCACCACCACCTCGCGATCGGCCGCTTCGGGCTTCTCGGCCTCGCGGAACAGCTGGTGCCAGACGAGGTCGCGGTTGGCGGTCTGCGGCCAACCGCGCCCGAGCGTCTTCAAGAGCGCCACCTCGAGCCGCATGAAGACGAGGCCGGCGTACACCACATAGTCGGGCGCTACGGCGTAGCGGTTCCGGTTGCGATCGTAGCGCGCGATGCGGCGCGCGGGCGCCTCGAGCGCGAGCTCCCGGCCGTCGCGCCAGACGCTGAAGCGCGTCGCCTGCCCCACCTGCAGCATGTCGATCGCGTGCTCGAAGGTCACGCGCGCGTCGCCCACGCGGATCGTTCCGTCGTCGGCGATCGCGTGGCCCTGCGCCTTTAGCAGCACGTCGCCCGCGCGCACGACGCCGTCAGCCGTCCCGCCGGGCGCCACGCGGTCGACCACCACCCCCGAGCGCCCCAAAGGCAGGCGGCGCTCGCGCCTGTAGGCCGGTGACAGCAGCGGCGCCGTTTGCAGTCCCGAATCCGGGAAGCCGTCGTAGCGACCGTCCTCCAGGTTGGCGAGGAAGTGGCGCACGATCGGGACCGGGATGAAGAAGCCCATGTTGTCGGCGCCCGGGAAGCCCTGGAACGCGACGCCGACGACGCGGCCGTCCTGCACCACCGGCCCGCCGCTGTTGCCCGGGTTGATCGCGGCGTCCGTCTGGACCACGAGGTGCGCGTCCGCGCCGCTGTGCACGTAGCCGCGCGACTCGATGCGCGAGACGATGCCGGCGGTGGACGAGACGTCCTGCCCGCCGAGCGGGAAGCCGTACGTGTTGACGCGCGTCCCGGCGCGAGGCAGCGTGCCGAGCCGCAGCGGGCGCAGACCGCGACCGAAGGCCGGATCGGCGACGCGCAGCACCGCGAGGTCGCAGTCGTGGCCGGCAGCCTCGATGGTGGCGACGTAAGGGTTCGCCTGGTCGGGTCGCCGCACGAGGATCTGGCGAGCGTCTGCGATCACGTGGCCGTTCGTCAGGATGCGACCGCCCTCGATGAGAAAGCCGCTGCCGGAAGCGCCGCTCACCGGCTCCTGGCGCCACGGCTGCGCCCAGTCGAAGGGCGAGCGGAACACCTGCACGTGCACGACCGAGGCGGCGACCCCGTTGCCGGTGGCCGGCACCTGCGCGGCGGTCTGCCGTGCGTCCGGTGTCGTGTTCTGCGCGGCCGCGATGGCCGCGGCCGCAACGAGCGCGGCGGCGAGGGCGACGCTTTTCATCGCGACCCGGCGGCCGCCGCCTCGCCCGCGCGGGTGCCGTCGGCCACCGAGTCCGGGATGCCCGTGCTGCGCACGCCGGCCCCGGTCAGGAACAGCCCGGGCACGGCAGCGACCGCCTGCTCGACCTCGCGCATCCGCTCCAGGTGCCCGACTTCGAGCTGGGGCGTGCCCCCGGGCCAGCGGAAGACCCGGCTCAGCACCGGCTGACCGCGCAGCCCCAGCACGTCCCGCATGTCGTTCGTCACGGTCTCGATCATCTCATCGTCCCGCAGCGAAAGCGCGCCCGGGTCGCGCGCGCCGCCCAGGAAGCCGCGCAGCAGCACGTGGCCCTCGGGCGCGCGGAACGGGAACTTGGTCGACACGAAGCTGAGCGCCGTAGTGCGCAGGTTCTCCGTCGCGGGCACGACCATGCCGTAGCCGTCGAGCGGGTGTGAGACGTCGGCGCGTCTGTAGCCGAGCAGAACGGTGGCCGAGGAGACGAACGGGATGGCGCCGAGCGCGCGCGCGGCCTCGGGCACGAGGCCCTCTAGCGCCTTTGCGATGCGCGGCCCCGGCGCCGCCACGATCACGCGACGGGCCGACACCGGATCGCCCCCGTCGATCGCGAGCGAGAAGCCCTCGGCCGTGGCCTCGACGCGGTGCACGCTCACGGCCGTCCGCAAAGCACCCGCGTCGAGCCGTGCGACGAGCGCCTCGACCAGCTCGACGAGCCCGCCGCGCAGCGAGTAGAACGCCGCGGGAGGCTTGGCGCCAGGCTCGGGCTTCGGGCGAGGCGCCGCCCACAGTCCCCGCACCAGGCTGCCGTGCACGCGCTCGAGCTCTCGGAAGCGGGGAAACGTGGCGAGGATCGAGAGCCGCTCGGGGTCGCCCGCGTGGATCCCGGCGAGCAGCGGCTCGCCCAGGCGGTCGACGGCTTCCTGTCCGAAGCGACGCCGCAGGAACGACGCGATCGACTCGTCGCCGTGGCCGTTCTTCCCGGGGATCACGATGTCGAGCCCCATGCGCAGCTTGCCCGGCCAGGAGAAAAGGCTGCTCGCGAGGAAGGGCAGGATCTTCGTCGGCACCGCGAGCATCATCCCCTCGGGCAGCGGGTGGAGCTTGCGGCGCAGGAGGACGAAGACCGCGCGCTTGTCGGGGTTGGTCGGGACGAGGCGCTCGCCGAGTCCGAGCTCGCGGCAGAGCGCGATCGCCTCGGGCTTCTGCGCCAGCATCGAGTCGGGGCCGCCCTCGAGCAGGAAGCCGTCCCGGGCCTCGGTGCGGATCACTCCCCCGAGCCGCTCGCCCGCCTCGAGCACGAGGTAGGGCACCTTCTGCTTGTGGAGAGCGAGCGCGGCGGACAGGCCCGAGATGCCGCCGCCGATGATGGCGACCGTCGTCTTCGTCACGAATTCTCATCATAACCCGCATAGAATGAGGGTTAGTTTCCCCAGTCTCCCGCAGATGGCAGAGCCTTCGAGAGGCGGCGCGCGCGAAGTGGTCGTGACCGGCACGGGCGTCGCGTGCGTGATGGGCGACGACTGGCCGGCGATCGAGACGGCGCTCCGCGAAGGGCGCCCGACGTCCTTCCTGCGCTGGCCGCCGGCCATCGAGCACGGGATGCAGTGCCAGCTGATCGGGCTTTATCCCGGCGAGCTCAGCCCCGATCGGCTGGGCATCGACAAGTCCCAGGCGCGCTTCATGAGCCGGGTCGCGCTGCTGGCGCTGCGCGCGGCACGCCTCGCGGTGGCCCAGGCCGGGATCGCCACGCGCGACGCGGCCGTGGTCGTGGGCAGCGGCACGGGCGACGTCGAGACGCACCGCGAGATCGCGGCACGCCTGGCGCGAACGCAAGGGTCACGCCGCGTGGCGCCGACCGTCATCCCGCGGCTGATGGCCTCGACCGTGTCCGCGAACCTCGCGACGGTGCTCGAGTCGACCGGGCCCTCGTTCAGCGCCACCGCGGCCTGCGCGGGCGGCGCCTACAACCTGCTGCTCGCGTCCCTGCTCGTCGAGAACGGGCACGTCGACGTGGCGATCGCCGGCGGCGCCGACGTCGCCGACATCCACTTCCACGCGGGCTTCGACGCGATGCGCGCCTACACCACGGTCGACAACGACCGGCCCGAGCGCGCGTCACGACCCTACGCGGCTGACCGCGCCGGCTTCGTGTTCTCGGAGGGCGCGGGCGTCGTGGTGCTCGAGACGCGCCAGCATGCCGCGGCGCGCGGCGCCGCCATCCTGGGCGTGCTCCTCGGGTACGGGATGTCGTCGGACGGAACGGGCAACATGGTGGCGCCGTCGCCCGAAGGGGCCGAGCTCGCGATGCGGCGCGCCCTCCACCACGCCGGGGTGGCGCCGGACGCCCTCGACTACGTCAACACGCACGCGACCTCGACGCCGCTCGGCGACTTATCGGAGGTGCGGGCGCTGCGGAAGGTGCTCGGCGGACGCCACGTCGCCTACTCGTCGACGAAGGGCTACACCGGCCATCCGGTGTCCGCCGCCGGCGCAATCGAGGCGATCTTCACGCTGGCCATGCTCCGCGGCGGTTGGATCGCACCCTGTCCGAACGCCGAACCGCTCGACCCCGAGCTTCTCGACTACCCGCCGGTCGTGCGGCCCGAGTCGCGACCGCTGCGCACGGCGCTCAGCAACTCGTTCGGCTTCGGCGGCACGAACGCGGCGCTCGTACTCGGGCGCCCCTGAGCTCGCTTCTCCCCGACCGTTGACAGGCGGACACGGGCGCTGTCAGACTGCGCTCGTAACGTCAGGGTGCCTCCCGTTTCGGGAGGGTAAAAGGGAAGCAGGTCGAAAACCTGCGCGGTCCCGCCACTGTAGCCGGCGAGCCCGCTTCCATAGGCGCCTGTAGGGCGCCGCCACTCGGTGACCTCGCAAGAGGAGGCCGGGGAAGGTCGGGAGCGAGGTGACGACCCGGGAGCCAGGAAACCTGCCCTGACCGACGTGAAAGACGTACTAGAGGCTTCTCGCGTGAGGGAGCACCTGGACCGGCGGCCTGAAACAGGCCACCTCCCAACAGACGGCTCGCCGCGAATCGTCCACCGTGAGGCTCGAGGGCCTTCGGCGGACAGGCCTCCGCAAGGAGGAACCATGCGCACCGTGCTTCGTCTCTTCTTTTGTCTCTGCGGCTCGTGGGCGGCGGTCGCGGCCGCCGAGCCAATGGCCCTCTCGGGGTCGCTCGTGGGTGTCGTGCGCACGAGCGACGGCCTGCCGCTGCCTGGCGTGGCCGTCGTCATCGACGGGCCGTCGAGCGAGCGTCGCGTGACGACGGGCCCCGACGGCTCGTATCGAGCGGCGGCGCTCGCGCAAGGCGCCTACACGCTTCGCGTCGACGCACCCGGGCTCGCGCTGCGCGAGGCGGCTTTCGCATCGGTCGGGGCCGCGGAAACGCGGCAGGACCTCGTGCTGTCGCCCGCGCCGGTCGCGGAGCGCGTCGTGGTGAGCGCCACGCGCCGCGAGGCCACGCTGTCGACGCTCGGCACGAGCGCGGACGTGCTCGAGCGCGAGGCGATCGACGAGCGTGCGGCAGCGTCGCTTTTGCCGCTGCTGCAGGGTGTGCCGGGCGTCGCGACCGCCCGCAGCGGCCAGACGGGCCAGCAGGGCTCCGCGTTCATCCGCGGCGGCGAGTCGCGCTACGCGCGGGTGATGGTCGACGGCGTGCCGGTGAACCAGCCGGGCGGCGCCTACGACTTCGGCACGGCGCTGCCCTTCGAGCTCGAGCGGGTCGAGATCGTGCGCGGCGCCGCCAGCAGCCTCTACGGGACCGACGCGCTCGCCGGTGTCGTGAGCCTCACGACCCGCCGCGCGCGCGCCGGCGCGAGCCCGTCATTGCGCGCCGAGGGCGAGGGCGGCTCCTTCGACTGGCAGCGCTTCCTGGGCGCGACCTCGGGGGCGAGCGGAGCCTTCGACTGGAACGCCGGTGCGCAGCGCCTCACCACGGACAACGAGGCGCCGAACAGCGCGTTCGAGCAGACCGCGGCGGCGCTCTCCGCGGGGCTCAAGCTCGACGAGCGCACGCGGGCCCGCGCCGTCGTGCGCTTCGACGGCAGTACCGTCGGGACGCCGGGGCCGACCGCCTTCGGCCCGCCCGATCAGGACGCGTCCTTCGAGCGCGAGGACCTCGTGCTCTCGGCCACGCTGCGCCGCGACCACGCCCGCTTCTCGCAGCAGGCGAGCGTCGGCTACTCGCGCACCGACCAGCTCTCGCTCGACCCCGCCGACTCCGGGTGCTACGTGCCCGAGTGGCAGGACCAGCTGGGCAGCTTCCCGATGTGCGACTTCCCGAACCCGGCCGGATTCCGGAACCAGACGGATCGGCTCGCCGTCGGGTACCAGGCGGACGTGTCCGTCGGGACGCGGCACATGCTGACCGCCGGGACGGAGCTCGAGCACGAGACGGGCGCGCTCGGCGACCGATCGGAAGACCTGCTGCGGCCGGAGCGCACGAGCTTCGGGGCGTACCTGCAGGACCGCGTGCTGCTGGGCGCGCGCGCGTACCTGACGCTCGGCGCCCGCGTCGAAGACAACGGCAGCTACGGCACGCACGTCGTCCCCCGCATAGCGCTCGCCTTGCGCCTGCGCGAGGGCGAGGACGCGACGACGCTGCGGACGAGCGCCGGCATGGGGATCAAGGAGCCGAGCTTCTTCGAGTCGTACGGGGAGTCGTTCTTCGCGAAGGGCAACCCCGAGCTCGACCCCGAGCGCAGCACCACCTTCGACGTGGGTGTCGAGCAGCGGCTCTTCGCGAGCCGGCTGCGCGCCTCGCTCACGTACTTCCACCACGACTACCAGGACCAGATCGCCTACAGCGTCGTCGACTTCACGAGCTTCGAGGGCACCTACGTGAACCTCGCCCACACCCGGGCGCAGGGGCTCGAGTTGGCGCTCGAGGCGCGGCCCGTGCCCGAGCTCGCGCTCTGCGGCCAGTACACGTTCCTCGACGGCGAGATCCTCGAGAGCCCGAGCGACTTCGATCCCGTCTACGCGGTCGGGCAGCCGCTGCTGCGCCGGCCGAGGCACCAGGGCTCGCTCGGCGCCCTGCTGTCGTTCCCGCGCTGGAGTGCCGGGGTCACGCTGGCGCTCGTCGGTGAGCGGGCGGACAGCGATTTCGTGGGTCTCGGCCTCGCGACCAACCCCGGATACGCGCGGCTCGAGGCCCGCCTGCGCTTCCTGCTGGCGGGACCGCTCGAGGCGTACCTGGTCGGCGACAACCTGCTGAACGCGGAATACCAGGAAGCGCTCGGCTATCCCGCGCTCGGCCGCGCCGTGCGCGGCGGCCTGCGGCTGCGCCTGGGCGGCGGCGGGCGCCCGTGACCAGCGAGCGGGTCCTCGTCGCCTGGAGCAGCGGGAAGGACAGCGCCTTCGCCCTCCACGTCCTGCGCGCGCAGGGTGTTGCGGTCGCTGGCCTGCTCACCACGATCAACGCGGCTTTCGACCGGGTGGCGATGCACGCCGTCCGCGTCGCGCTGCTGCGCGCCCAGGCCGAGGCGGTCGGCCTGCCGCTCTTCGAGGTGGGCATCCCCTCACCGTGCCCGAACGAGGCCTACGAGGCCGCCATGGCGGGGGCGCTCGCGAGCGCGCGCGAGCGCGGGATCACGGCCGTGGCCTTCGGCGATCTTTTCCTCGAGGACGTGCGGCGCTACCGCGAGGAGCGCATGGCGGGCACGGGGCTGCGGCCGCTGTTCCCGCTCTGGGGCCGGCCGACGCGCCAGCTGGCCGAGGAGATGATCGCGCTCGGTCAGCGGGCCGTGCTCACGTGCGTCGACCCGCGCGCTCTGGCGCGCGACTTCGCCGGGCGCGCCTTCGACGCCGCGCTGCTGCGCGACCTGCCTGATAGCGTCGACCCGTGCGGCGAGAACGGCGAGTTCCACAGCTTCGCCTGGGACGGCCCTGCGTTTTGCCGTCCCGTCCCGGTGCGTGCCGGCGAGGTCGTGGAGCGCGACGGCTTCGTGTTCGCCGACCTGGTTCCCGAGACGGACGGCGCAAGGCAGTGCGCGTGAGGCGGCGTGCGGTCTTCGGCTTCGTCCTGCTCGCCGCAGCAGCTCTACCCCCCGGCGCGCGGGCCGCGACTCCGAAGCCGCAGCGCGTCGCCTCGATCAACCTCTCCGCGGACGAGGTGCTGGTCGCGATCCTGCCGAGTGAGCGCCTCGTTGCGGTCACGCGTTGGGCGGACGTGCCCGGCACGTCGAACGTCGTGGGTCGGGTGCCGCCCGCCGTGCACCGCTTCGCCAAGGCGGACCTGGAGCAGCTCGTCGCGCTCCGCCCCGATCTCGTAGCGGTCTCGGAGTACACGGACGCCGATTTCATGAAGCAGCTCGAGCGCTCGGGCTTGCGCGTCCATCGCATGCTGGGCCTCGGTACGCTCGCGGGTGTGCGGGGCGCGATCCTCGACCTCGGCCGCGCCGTCGCAGAAGAGGATGCCGCCGGGCGCCTCGTCGCCGAGTACGACGGCAAGCTCGCCGAGCTCGCTCGCCGCCTCGCCGGCGCCACGAAGCCGCGCGTCCTCTACTGGTCCGGCAACATGACCGCGGGCAGAGGCACGGCGATCGGCGCGCTGATCGAGGCCGCGGGTGCCATCAACGTGGGGCGCGAGATGGGCATCGCCGGGATCGCGCCACCGGGGTCCGAGCGCGCGTTCGTGACGAACCCCGACGCCGTGCTGGTCGGCACCTGGCCGGGATCGAAGGACGCGCTCATCTCCCACCCGCTCTTCTCGCAGTGGAAGGCCGTTCGCGAAGGCCGAATCGTGGCGATGCGCACGGAGCTGCTCGTGGCACTCTCCCAGTTCACGGCCGACGCCGCGTGGGAGCTCGCGCACCTGCTCCATCCCGATCAGATCCCGGCCTCACCCGGCGCGCGACCGTGACCCGCCCGCCCTCGCGATTCGTGATCCCGGCGCTGGCCGGCGCGC
>DATEUE010000214.1:0-4935 GCA_035283305.1 Vicinamibacteria bacterium
GCACGTGCCCGTGGTCTTCATCACGGGCTGGGGGCTGCAGGCCGAGGACCGGGAGCGCTGCAGGAAGCTGGGCGTGATCAAGGTGCTCTTCAAGCCGGTGCGCCCGGCCGAGCTCCACACGGCCGTCCAGGAGGCGCTGGCCGTCTCCGGGCGCCGCCCGGGCGGCCGCACCGCCTAGCGCGGGGTGCCGCGAATCTCCAGAACCAATGCCTGTAGCACCAGCTCGAAACCCACCAGGAAAGGCAGGACGCTCAGCATCACCGTCCCCGTCGAGGCGAACTGGTTGTGCAGCCACGATTGCGCCCAGGTGTAGGCGCCGAACCCCGTCCCCCAGGCCAAGAGTGGCAGCCCCGTGAGCATGAAGAGCGCCACAGGCGAGAAATCCCGCAGCACGTGCTTGCGGTAGAAGCGGTACCAGTAGCCGCGGAAGAGGTGGTAGGGGAAGGAGCAGAGGATGCGTCCGAGCCGCATGGACGACCGCTCGCCGCCGTAGCGTGAGGCCATGGCCACGTCGTGCACGCGCGCGTCGAAGATGTTCAGATTAATGAGCATGTCGTTTTCGAAGAAGTAGCGGCGCGACAGCCGGTCGAGGTCGAGCAGTCCGAGCGTCCTCGAGGCGATTGCGAGGTAGCCGTTCTGCGGGTCGAACACGTTCCAGTAACCCGAGGCGAGCTTGGTCAGGAAGGTCAGCACGAAGTTGCCCGCGAGGCGCGCCTTGGGCATGATGTCGAGCTCGCGGCCCATCAGGAACCGATTGCCCTTGGCGTACTCACAGCGCCCGTCCGCGATGGGCTCGAGGAGCCGCGCCAGATCGGACGGGTCCATTTGTCCGTCGCCGTCCATCTTCACGACAATCCCCTCGCCTTGAGCCAGCGCGTGCCTGAAGCCCCGCACCATGGCACCGCCAACGCCCTCGTTGGCCGGGCTCTGGAGGAGTGTGACGCGGCGATCACCGACGCTCTTCGCCGCCTCGGCCGTGCCGTCGGTGCTGCCGTCGTCCACCACGGTGATCGCGTCCACGAAACCGGGCAGGCCCCGCAGGACCGCGCCGATATGCCCCGCCACGTTGTAGGCGGGAATGATCACGTGTACCCGCTGGTCACGGAACATGCGCGCCTCCAGGCTTTCGTCCGCAGAAGAACATGGTACCGGCGGTGGCGCCGCTCCGGCCGGGCCGCCGCTCGAGGGCGGCCAGCGCAAGCGAGGGGAGCATGAGAAGAGCCCCGGCCATACGACGTGCAAGGGTCGCCGCCATGCCGGGCTCGCCGTAGGTCCGTGGCGTGGACGCTCCCGGCAGCAGGGACAGCGCGATGTGCCCGGCGTTCTCGCTGAGGGGCGAAGGCGCCCAGCGAATGTCCGTGAAGCCCGCGATCTTGAGGAGGCGCTTGGCGCCGGCGACCGAGGGGATGCCGACGTGCCGAGGCGCCTCGGTCACCGCGCTCCAGCGGGCGCCCAGCCAACGCCCCTGCCCGCTGTCCATCACGGGCAGGCCCAGGACGGCCCAGCCGCCTGGCTTGAGCAGGTCGCGGATGCGCGCCACGGTGCCCGCGGGGTCGGGGATGTGCTCGAGGACGTAGACCATGACCACGGCATCATAGCGCTCCCGCTCGAGCGGAAGGGTCTCGAGCCCGCCCTCGAAAACGGTCAAGCCGAAGCGCTCGCGCGCGTAGGCGACATCTGCCTTGGAGGTCTCGACGCCCTCGACGGCGTAGCCGGCCCCGCGGAGATACTGGAGGAAGAGGCCGCTGCCGCAGCCGGCTTCGAGGACGAACCCCCGGCCGAGTCCCGTCAGGCGCCTGATGATGGCGAGCCGGCGCCGGTAGCCCGGTTCGTAGAAGCACCGCCACTCGATCGCCTGCAGAAGTCGCCGCAGCGCCGAGTGCCCCGGCCCGGGCTTGAATGTGTAGTCAGCTGAGTAGAGCGCGGCCAGGCGTTCGGGGGACGGCAGCGGGTCGAGCGTGGCCGAGCCGCAGTCGACGCAGCGGAGGAAGCGGTGGACCTCCGCGTCGACACCGTAATGGTCGCGGATACCCTCGTAGAGGGGCTCGAGCGCCGTGGAGCCGCAGAAGAGGCAGGCCATCAGTCCTTGAATGCAAGTTCGCTCAAGCCAACCCGGTTTGCGCGCAACAGCCTTGTCCATTCCCCGCGGCTGATCCGTCGCGTAGACTGAATGCCGCGGCGGCGGCGCAGCATCTCGGGCAGCCGGGCGAGCGCCGCCCACCATGCACGCAGGAGAATGACCGCGACCGCTACGGGCGACTGCCTCTCGGCGAGCCTCGCTGCCGCGCCGCGCCCACTCACCGCCGCGCCGAGCTGGAGCGCGTAGCGCACGAGCGTGTAGACACAGCTCGTGGCGACGAGTGAGGGCGGAAAGCACTTGACCACGACCCAGATCCGGTTGCGCTCGACCTGGAAGGCCTTGAAGGGCGAGTGTGGCGCGGTCGAGCCGGAGTAGCGGTGCCGCACGACGGCGCCCGGCACATAGCGGCAGCGCCAGCCCGCGATGCGGCCTCGGAGCCCCAGGTCCGTGTCCTCGCAGTAGGCGAAGAAGTCCTCGTCGAAGAGGCCTATCTCGTCGAGCATCGCGCGCCGATACAGGGCCGCGCAGCCACTCGGCAGCAGCACCTCCTCCTCGCGCTCGAACTCGGCGCAGTCCGCCTCGAGCCGTCCGCGCCCGCGACCGATGCCGTCGCCAGAGACCAAGAGCCCGGCGCCGTCGAGGATGCCGGGCTGGTCCCAGACGTAAATCCTGGAGGCACACATGCCGACGCGCGGGTCGGCCTCGGCGGCGGCCACGAGCGCTTCGACCCAGCCCGGGGCGGCCGCCGCGTCGTTGTTGATGAGCGCCACGTAGGCGCCCTTGGACGCGCGGATGCCGAGGTTGTTGCCACCGGCAAACCCTGTGTTGGCCGGGCTCTCGACGAGGCGGACGCTGGGCGCATGTTGCGCGCGCAGGTACTCGACCGAGCCGTCCGTGGAGCCGTTGTCCACCACGACGATCTCGAGCGCTGCGTAGGACTGGCGCGCCAGCGACTCCAGGCACTCCGGAAGGTAGGCGAGGCCGTTCCAGTTCACCACGATGACGGAGACGTGCGGGCGCTCGCAGTCCTGCGTCCCGGGCCGCGCCGCGATATTTGCGGCTGTGCTCTCCGTGTGCGAGACTCGAGGCACAGCACACACTATATCGCGAGGGTACGCGACCCATGGCTACGAATTCCTCGGGAGCCACACCGCCCGAGACGTTCGATTACGAGGAATACCAGCACCACCTCGACCTGGTGCGCACATACGGGCCGACGGCGCTCTTCATGGATCGCGTTATCCGCAAGGTAAGCGCGCCGTTCAAGGGGATGGATGTGTTGGACTTGGGCTGCGGCACCGGACACCTGAGCCGGATGCTCGAGCGGGACAACCGGGTCGTCTCCTACGACCCGGCCTTCGAGGGTGTGCGGACCACTCGCGAGCGCCGCAGGACGCGGGGTGCCTTCGTGATCGGCGGCGGCGAGGCTCTGCCTTTTCGCAACGAGAGCTTCGACGCCATCCTGCTCATAGACGTGCTCGAGCACATCGCCGACGATGCGGGTGTGGCGCGCGAGGCCACGCGCGTGCTGCGGCCGGGCGGCCGCGTGCTCTGCATGGTGCCGGAGAACCAGGCGCTCTACTCGCGGACGGACGCGGCGAACGGTCACCTGAGGCGCTACCACAAGGACGATCTGCTGCGGATCTTCGCGCCCTGCAGCGCGGAGACGCTCTTCGACTACGGCTTCCCCTTCATGCGGCTGTACCTCAACGTGCTGGGACGGGTCCACGACGCCGTGGTGCCGCAGGAAAACCCCGCGGGCCTCAAGCGCGCGGCGATGCGCGCGGCCTCGGTCGCCCTCGCGGGTCTCTTCTCCCTCGATCTGCTCTTCGCCGGCTGGTTCCGCGGCGTCGAGATCGTCGCGGTCTTCCGCAAGGCCGGCGCTTCAGCGCGGTAGCGCGGCCGGCGCCTCGCGCAATCGCCACGCGAGATAGCTCCGCGGCTCGAGCCGCGCGTACGCCGCGAACTCCCGTCTCGCCGCCTCCCCCTCGCCGCGTTTCTCGAATGCCAGGCCGAGGCCGTAGTGGGCCTGGGCCAGGCGCGGCTCGCGGTCGAGCGCGGCCCGCTGCTCGCGGACCGCGTCCCCCAGCCGCCCGGCGTAGAGGTAGACGAAGCCCAGATCGCTCCTGATCCTCGCGCTGGCGGGATCGAGCGCCGCCGCGGCTTCCATCTCCGCCACGGCCTCGGGCAGCCTTCCCTCTCGGTTGAGGGCGAGCCCGCGCTGGGCGAGCTCGGCGGCCTGGCCACGCTTGATCGCTCCCGCCATCGACCGGGCGATCTCACCCTCGCGTTCGGGCTCTCCTGCCCGGCGATACACGTCGATCAGCAAGGGATAGACCGGCAGCAGCGCGGGATTCTTCCGGCGCGCCCGCTCGAGCGGGCGGATCGCGTCGCGGGGCCGGCCGGCGTCGATCAGGGCGGCGCCGAGCCCGTAAAGCGTGAGCGCATCCTCCTGGACGGCGACGGCGCGCTCGTAGGACTCGATGACACGCGCCTTGTCGGCCTTCTGCTGCCACGCGAGCGCTTGTCCCTGGAGCACGTCCAGCCGGCGATCGCGATCGCTCACTTGCCCGAAGGCCTCGAGGGCCGCGTCGGCCTTTCCTTCCCGAAGGAGCGCGAAGCCGAGAAGCGTCAGGCCTCGAGAGGAGCCGGTCTCGGCCGCGTTGCGCTGAAGCTCGGCGAGAATGTCCGGCAGCGCGGCCTTGTCGCCGAGCGAGCGCCAGAAGGCCGGCAGGCCGTTGGCAGGCCGCACCCGGCGGTACCCGTCCCGCGCGATGACAGCCTGCCAGCGCGGAGACCGCCTGAGGTAGACGAGAGCGAAGTCGTCCCAGTAGACGAGCGCCCAGTCCGGCGAG
>DATEUE010000215.1:0-2679 GCA_035283305.1 Vicinamibacteria bacterium
GTGCTGAGCGCGCCTGCCGGCGGTCTCGTCTCGGGACAGAGCGCGCTCGTGCGGCTCGCCGGGACGACACCCGCCGCGATGGTCGTGAAGGCCCCGGCGGCGCTCCACGCCGTCTACCCGAGCGGCCGGCCCCCGTTCGACGTGGCGCGACTCTTCGACGAGCCGGAGCTGAAGACGCTCGCGGAGCGCCTCAAGGACCAGGAGAAGAACCAGAAGAAGGCGCTCGACCGGCTGGCCGGCCTGCTGGCGGAAGCCAAGGCCGACGCGGCGGCGCGAGCCGACGCCACGCGCGCGGCGCCCGAGACCAGCCTGGCGCTCGAGGCGATGGCGGCGTTCGCGCGCGGCGAGGCGCCCGTCGTGATGCGCGCCGACGAGGAGGACGAGATCCGGGCGGCGGTCCGCTTCGCCGGCGACAACGGCTTGAAGCTCGTGATCGCCGGCGGCCTCGAGGCCTGGCGCTGCGCGGAGCTGCTCAAGGAGAAGGACGTGGCGGTGCTGCTGAAGGTGCTGCGCCTGCCGGCGCGCGAGTCCGATCCCTACGACGCCGCTTACGCCAACGCGGCGGTGCTCCACCGCGCGGGCGTGCGCTTCGCGATCGTCAGCGACGACTCCGAGAACGTGCGCAACCTGCCGTACGAGGCGGCGATGGCCGCGGCCTACGGGCTGCCCGAGGCCGTTGCGCTGCGGGCGATCACGCTGTCGCCGGCCGAGATCTTCGGCGCCGCGGACCGGATCGGCTCGATCGCGCCGGGCCGCGAGGCCAACCTGGTGCTGGCCACGGGCGACATCCTCGACACGCGCACGCAGCTGACGCACGTCTTCATCGGCGGCGCCGCGCAGTCGCTCGAGACGCGGCACACGCGGCTCTACGAGCGCTACAAGGAGCGGCCGTGAAGCGCTTCAAGGCAAAGGCGGCGCTGGCGCTGCTGGTCATGGCACCCGCGCTCGCGCGCGCGCAGCACTACCAGGGCGACTTTCCGCCCAAGGAGTTCAAGGCCCGCTGGGCCGCCGTGCTCGATCGCATCGGCAACGAGGCGGTGGCGGTCGTCCAGGGGGTTCCGCTCACGAACGGCTTCCAGCTGCCGCGCCAGTCGAACTCGATGTACTACCTCTCGGGGATCGAGACGCCGCACGCCTACCTCAGGCTCGACGGCCGCGACCGCAGGGTCACGCTCTACCTGCCGCCGCGCAACGAGCGGCTGGAGCGCTCGGAAGGGAAGGTCCTGTCGGCCGCGGACGTGGAGCTCGTGAAGCGGCTGACCGGCGCGGACGAGGTGCTCTCGACCGAGGCGATGGGCGCGAGCTGGCCGCTCGCCGACGGCAAGTCCGCCGCGATCTTCGCCGAGAGCGTCCCGGCCGAGGGCTATGCTCAGAGCCGCCACGAGCTGCAGGCCGCCGACGCCTCGATCGCCAACGACTTCTGGGACGGGCGGCTGTCGCGCGAGAGCCGCTTCGTCGAGCTGCTGCGCACCCGCCACCCGCGCGCGCGGATTCGAGACCTGACACCGATTCTCGACGAGCTGCGCGCGATCAAGAGCCCGCGCGAGATTGCGCTGATCCGGCGGGCCTCGCAGCTCGCCGGGCTCGGCGTGATGGAGGCGATCCGCAGCACCGAGCCGGGCGTCTTTGAATACCAGCTCGACGCCGCCTGCCGCTACGTGTTCCTGCTGAACGACGCGCGGCTCGACGGCTACCGCTCGATCACCGCCTCCGGGACCGCGAACATCTGGAACGCCCACTACTTCCGCAACACCCGGAAGCTCGAGGCCGGAGACCTGGTGCTGATGGACTACGCGCCCGACTATCGCTACTACGTGAGCGACATCGGGCGCATGTGGCCGGTCGACGGCAGCTACCGCCCCTGGCAGCGCGAGCTGCTGCAGTTCGTGCTCGAGTACAGGAACGCCGTGCTCACGCGGATCCGGCCCGGCGTGTCGGCCGACGCCATCCGCGCCGAGGCTGGTCTGGCGATGGAGCCGGTGTTCGCGCGGACGCGCTTCTCGAAGCCGACGTTCGAGGCGGCGGCCCGCAAGCTGGTCGATACGGGCGGCGGAGTCTTCTCGCACACCGTCGGGATGGCCGTCCACGACGTCGGCAGCTACCGCGGGCTGCTCGAGCCCGGTCACGTGTTCTCGGTCGACCCGCAGCTGTGGGTCCCCGAGGAGAACCTCTACATCCGCTACGAGGACACCGTGGTGGTGACCGAGACGGGTGTCGAGAACTTCACGGCCTTCCTGCCGTCCGAGCTCGCGGACCTCGAGGCGCTCGCGCGGGAGAAGGGCATCGTGCAGACGCTGCCGGCCGTGACCGAGGCGGGCTTCGAGCGGCTCCTTAAGCGCTAGCTCAGGACCGGACCCCGGTCCTCTTCGTGATCCGCTCGAGGCCGCCCATGTAGGGGCGGAGCACCTCGGGCACCACGACCGAGCCGTCCTTCTGCTGGTAGTTCTCGAGCACGGCGACGAGCGTGCGGCCCACCGCGAGCCCGCTGCCGTTGAGCGTGTGCAGGAAGCGCGGCTTGCCCCCGGGCTCGGGGCGATAGCGCAGGCTCGCGCGCCGGGCCTGAAAGTCGGTGCAGTTCGAGCAGGACGAGATCTCGCGGTAGGTCTGCTGGCCGGGCAGCCACACCTCGATGTCGTAGGTCTTCGCCGCCGAGAAGCCCATGTCCCCGGTCGACAGCAC
>DATEUE010000216.1:0-5437 GCA_035283305.1 Vicinamibacteria bacterium
CGCTCGGTCCCCGGGCAGACGGCGGCAGCATCGCACTCCCGATCTGGATGGAGTTCTGGGCCGCCGTGATGGCGACCCGGCCGATCGAGGAGTTCCCGATCCCGGGCAACGTCGTGTTCGTCCCCGTCGACGAGATGGGCCACCCGGGTGCTCCTGGCGCCCCCGGCGTCCACATGGAGTCGTTCGTGGCCGGCACCGAGCCGCACGTCCAGGAGCTCGTCCCGGAGCCCGCGGCTCCCGCTCACGAAACCGTGGAGCCGAAGCTCAGTGCACCGGACGATAGTCGGGATAGCGAGCCAGACCCGGACCGAACGTGACGCGCCAGGCCCGGCCGTCCGCGAGCCGCTGGCGGTAGACCGCGTACTCGCCGGTGATGTTCGAGGCGAAGGCGAGCTCGCTGCCGTCGGGCGAGTACACCGGGTCGTAGTTGAGCGCCGGCCACGAGACGAGCGCGCGCTCCTCGCCGCTCGCGAGGTCGTGCTCGACGAGCCGTGACACGCCCCCGAGAAGGCGGCGGCTGACGTAGACTACCTTCCGGCCGTCGCGATTGAAGCGGGGCTCGCAGCCGCCGCCCGTCACCGGCGAGATGCGCCGCTCGTTGCCGGTCGCCACCTCGACCACGTAGATCTGGTGGCCGATCCTGTGGTTCGACGAGAAGGTGATCAAGCGTCCGTCCGGGCTCCAGTGCGGGTTGCCGAAGATCGTTTTCGTGCCGTGGCGTACCAGCTCGCGCACTCCCCCGCCCGCGAGGTCCTGGAGCAGCAGGCGCTCCGGCCCGTCGAGGTTCGAGAGGAACGCGAGCGTCCTGCCGTCGGGCGAGACGTCCGCCTGGTACTCGGTCGCGGCGTTTTCGCGGATGCGGCGCGCCGGGCCGCCGGCGGCGGGCACCTCGTAGATCTGGTAGTGCCCCGCGCGCCGCGACGTGAAGACGATGCGCTCGCCGTCCGGCGTGAAGCGCGCGAGGCCGTCCTCGGCCGGGTCGTCCGTGAGCCGGCGTTCGGTTCCCCCGCCCGCCGGGATCAGGTAGAGGTCGAGGTTGCCGTCGAGTTCGCGCTCGAAGACCAGCTCTCCACCGGGCGGCGCCCCTTCGCTCGCGACCGGCGCCGACCGCGCCCTCGGCTTCCTGTCGCGGCAGCCGCACGCCGCGGCGCCCGCGAGCAGGAGCAGGCGCCGGGTCGCGTCGCGTCTTCGCACCTCGTGCGCCCGCTAGTCCTCGACCGCCGTCGGCTGGCCGAGCGTGCCCCGCGCCTTGGCCGCGAGCGTCGCACCAACGAAGTCGTCGATGTCCCCGTCGAGCACGCGGTCGGGGTTGCCGGTTTCGTGCTTGGTGCGGTGGTCCTTGACCATCCGGTAGGGGTGCAGCACGTAGGAGCGGATCTGGCTGCCGAAGGCGATGTCCTTCTTCGCGGCCTCGACGGCGTCGAGCTTCTCGCGCCTTTTCGAAAGCTCGAGCTCGTAGAGCCGCGCCTTGAGGATCTTCATCCCCACCTCGCGGTTGCGGATCTGGCTGCGCTCGTTCTGGCACGCGACCACGATTCCGCTCGGCATGTGCGTGATGCGTACCGCGGAGTCGGTCACGTTGACGTGCTGGCCGCCGGCCCCGCTCGAGCGGTAGGTGTCGATGCGCAGGTCCTTGTCCTGTATCTCGATGTCGATCGACTCGTCGATCTCGGGCCAGGCGAACACCGAGGCGAACGAGGTCTGGCGCCGCGCGTTCGCGTCGAACGGGCTGATCCGCACCAGGCGGTGCACTCCGGCCTCGGCGGCCAGGTAGCCGAACGCGTACTCGCCCGCGATCAACACGGTGGCGCTCTTGATGCCCGCCTCCTCGCCCGCCTGGATGTCGGTGATGTCCCGCTTGAAGCCGCGCCGGTCGCACCAGCGCAGGTACATGCGCAGCAGCATCTCGGCCCAGTCCTGGCTGTCGGTGCCGCCGGCGCCGGCGTTGATGGTCAGGATCGCGTTGGCGCGGTCGTGCTCGCCGCCGAGCATCTTCTGGAACTCGAGGGTCTCGACAGTAGCCTCGAGAGCGTCGAGCGCAGCGGCGAAGTCCTTGGCGACGTCCTCGCCCCCCGCGAGCCAGTCGGCGAGGACCTGGGCGTCGTCTTCCTGGCCCTTCAGCCGCTTCAGCTGCTCGAGGTCGCCCTCCACGCGCTTTCTCCGCTGCAGCTGCTTCTGGGCGGCCTTCTGATCGTTCCAGAAGCCGGGGTCGGCCATCTTCTGCTCGAGCGCCTCGAGTTCGGGGCGGAGCTTGCCTTCCTCAAAGATAGCCGCGGATGTCCGCGGCCCTCGCGCGCAGCGATTCGAGCCTCTGCCTCAGGTCTGCACTCAAGATTTCTTCCTCTCGTCGATTCTAGCCGTTGTCATCGTCTCCGCGGCGACGAGCCTGCACCGTGGATGGCCAACCGTAGCTCGCCGCGAGGAGCGCGAGGGCGATCGCCGCGCAGCCGCGCGCGAACACGTCGCCGTGGCGCGCGTAGAAGCTGGTCTCGGCCACGAACGGCACCTCGCGCACCAGCACCGCCTGCTCGAAGAGAGCGGTCGGCTCCAGCACGCGGCCCCGAGGGTCCACCACCGCCGTGATGCCGGTGTTCGCCGCGCGCACCAGATAGCGCCGGTTCTCGACCGCGCGGAAGGCCGCCATCGCCAGGTGCTGGTAGGGCGCCGAGGTGGTCCCGTACCAGGCGTCGTTCGTGACGTTCACCAGAAGCTCCGCCCCCTGGGCCGGGAAGCGCCGCACCAGCGCGGGGAAGATCGCCTCGTAGCAGATGTAGCCGCCGATCCGGTGTCCGAGGACGTCGCCGGTGACGGCTTCGGTCCCTGGGCTGAAATCGGAGACCTCCTGCACCAGCTTCGCCACGACGCGCCCGCCAAGCGTGAAGAGCGCCTTCAGTGGCACGTACTCGCCGAACGGAACGAGGTGCATCTTGCGGTAGCGCGCGGTGACGGCACCGCTCGGGTCGAGGAGCTTCGTCCCCACGAAGATGCGCGACTCGCCGCTCGGGTCGAACTCGCGGTCGTCGTTGCCGAAATAGAGGTGGATTCCGTGCTTGCGAACGGTCGCCTGCAGGAGCGTGGCGAGCGCGGGCTCGGCGTCGTAGAGAAACGGGACGGCCGACTCGGGCCAGACCACGAGGCGCGCGCCCCGGGCCGCCGCCTGCGCCGTGAGCTCGAGGTGCCGGCCCACGTTGCTCCAGGCGTTCTCCGGCAGCCACTTGTCCTCCTGCCGGATCCCGCCCTGCACGAGGCCCACCGTGATCCGCCCGGTTTCGGGCACCGGCTGCGATAGCGCCCAGCTGCCGAGAGCCCAGGTCGCGGCCACCAGGGAGAACGCGGCGAGCGTCGCGGCTCGGCGCAGGCGCGGCTCGACGAGCGCCAGCGCGAGCAGGGCGGAGCAGGCCACGAGCAGGAACGACACGCCGTAGACGGCGGTCACCGACGCGACCTGGATCACGGGCAGGAAGGGGTGCTGGCTGTAGCCGAGCAGGCACCAGGGGAACTCGAAGAAGGTGTGCGCGCGCAGCAGCTCCGTCGCCACCCAGAGGAAGGGCGTGCCGAGAAGCCCGAGCGCCCCGAAGCGAGCCACGAGCCGCCCGCTCGCCCACCCGAAGAGCAGCGGAAACAGGGCGAACGCCAGGCACAACGCCAGCATGATCAGGGCGCCCGCCACGAGCGGCAGGCCGCCGTACTGCACGACCACGAGCGAGGTCCAGTAGAGCAGGCCGAGCGCCGAGACGGCCCCGCTCAGATAGCCGAGGCGCGCCGCGCGCCAGCCGGTCGCGCCGTGGAGGGCGACGAGCAGCGGGACGAGCGCCACCCAGGCCACGGCCGCGTGCCCAAACTTCGGGAACGACAGCACCAGCAGGACACCCGAGAGGGCCGCGAGGCCCTCGCGACCGATGCCGTCTCTCAGCGCGCGCTCCCCGAGTGAAACACCTCGAAGGCGTTGTAGGACGAGCGCACGAAGACGCCGGCGTACACCGTCCCGAACCCGAGCTGGCGTGCCTCGCGCTCGAGCCGGGCGAACGCCTCGGGCGGCAGGTAGCGGTGGACCGGCTCGTGCTCCCGTGTCGGCCGCAGGTACTGGCCGAGTGTGAGGATCTCCACACCGCTCGCGCGGAGGTCTCCGAGCACCGCCAGCACCTCGTCGTCCGTCTCGCCCAGCCCGAGCATGAGCCCGCTCTTCGTGGGCACGCCGGGCCGGATCGCGCGCGCGGCCTGGAGCACGTCGAGGCTCAGATCGTAGCGTCCCTGCGGCCGCAGGTGCCCGAACAGCCGGGGCACCGTCTCGATGTTGTGGTTGAACACGCTGGGCTCGGCCCGCAGCACCGCGGCGAGGGCGTCGCGGTCGCCCTTGAAGTCGGGCGTCAGCACCTCGATCCCGGCCTGGGGCAGCGCTCGGCGCACGGCGGCGATCGTGGCGGCGAAGTGCGCGGCGCCGCCGTCCGCGAGGTCGTCGCGGTTGACGGAGGTGAGCACCACGTAGCTCAGCCGGAGGCGCGTCGCGGCTTGCGCCACGCGCTCGGGCTCGCCGGGGTCGGGCGGGAGCGGCTTGGCCGTGCCCACCGAGCAATAGCCGCAGCGGCGCGTGCAGCGGTCGCCGAGCAGCATGAAGCTGGCCGTGCCACGGCTGAAGCACTCGCCGAGGTTCGGGCAGCGGGCTTCCTCGCACACCGTGTGGAGCGACCCCTCGCGCAGCAGCACGCGCATGTCGCGCGCGCCCGGAGCGAGGGGCGACCCCTTGCGGGCCCAGGGCGGCAGCCGCAGGGCCCCGGCCTCGACCACTCGGTCCGCGCCTTTCGCGCGGGGAGGGACTGCGGCGCTCACGCTACTGCTTGATGATGTAAGGCTTGAACTTGTCGTCGTTCAGGCGGGACTGGACAGCCTCGGCGTCGGCGCGGTCGCGGTAGATGCCGACGCGCACGGTGAAGAGCCCACCCCCGCGCCCGGCGGGCGCCACCGCGTACGCGGGGAAACCGCGCGTCTTGAGGCTGCGCACGACGGTGTCGGCGCTCACGCGGTCCTTGAATGCCCCCACCTGGATCGCGAAGCCGGCCGCGGTCTGCGGCTGGGCCTTCGGCAGAGGCCCGGCCGGTCGCGTCGTGGCCGGCGCCGGCGTCGGCAGGGCCGCCTGCGACGCGGACGGCGCCGCGCTCGCGGTGGGTCGCGGGGTCGGCACCGGCGGCAACGCCTTCGCCTGCGCGGGCGGAGTCTTCACGGTCGTGGTTGCGGTCGCCGGCGCCGGGCTCGCGGCGCGCGAGCGGTCGAGGCCTTCCTCGGGCTTGTCGGACTCGAGCCGGCCCGGGTAGGTGAAGTCGCCGGGAGCCGGCGTCGCCTGGGCCGGGGCCGGCGACTGCTCGGCGACCACACGCTCTTCGGTGACGGGGCGCGGCTCGCCGGCGCCCATGGCCGAGCCCTCGACGCCGCGGCCGACCAT
>DATEUE010000217.1:0-4912 GCA_035283305.1 Vicinamibacteria bacterium
CCCGCGCCTGCCGCAGCGCCGTCTTCTGCCATACGTACAGGCGACTGCTACGGTCGAGCCACTCCACCACCGGGCTCGGATTGAAGGCGAACGGCAGCTGCCGCAGCCGGCCCTCCGGGTCGATGTCGAAGTAGAGGCGCGGGGCCCGCGTCAGCGCGAGGCTGTTGTCCGCCAGGTCGTTGCCGGCCCAGAACACCAGGACCAGGAGATCCGGCGAGTAGCGCGAGAGCACCTCGCGGTAGAGGGCGAGCTCGCTGCCGGTGTTCGAGCTCGACACGCCGGCGTTCATCACCTCCCACGTCGCGTCCGGTCGCGAAACGCGAAGGCGGCCCTCGAGGCTGCGCGCGAGCGTGCGCTCCTCCGCCGTGGCGACGGCGGCCACCATCGAGTCGCCGACGAGGGCGATGCGCTTCACGCTCGGCGGCTTCGCGTGCGGCCGATCGGGCCCGCGCAGCCCGTCGCGGTTGAAGCGCAGGTCCACCTCGCAGTCGCACTCGGGGACGTACACCTGCGACGCGAAGCTGCGAACGAAGCGCTTCCCGACGACGGGATCGGCGACCAGCAGCGACGGGCTGGTGCGGGTCAGCAGCCGCACGCAGGCCTCGGCGGCGACGAGCGAGAGCGCCAGCGACGAGGCGGCGAGCCCCAGGTTGACGAGCACGCCGGCGTAGCGCGTCCTTGGCGCGGGCGGTGTCGTCCGATCGGGGGCCACTTCCGGATTATGGCCGGCCTCAGCGCTCTTCGATGCCCATCGGGGGTACGGTCTGGTAGCGTTGAGCCCATGCAGGTCACGGCCCTCTTGGGCGCTGCGGTCCTCGCGCGCCCAGGCCCCGGGGTACGAAGGGGTGGTCGGCCGGCGGCTGCTCGAAACGCTCGCCACGCAGGCCGGCTTCTACTTGGCCCGCGAGTTCCTCGCCCGCAAGGACCATGCGCGGGCGCTCGCCGCACTCACCGTGGCGACGGAGGCCACTCCCGAGCGGCCCGGCTACTGGTACAACCTCGCGTGCGTGCAGGCCCGGCTCGGCGGCCGGCGCCAGGCGCTCGTGCGGCCGCCGGCCCCGGAACGCGAGTGAGCCTCTGATAAGCTCGCTGGGCGGGAGCTCGCAGCGACCCGCTCCAAGCCAGGAGACAAGAGCATGAAAGCCGCGCCCTTCCGCATCACCGTCATTGCCATCGCCGCCGCTTCGCTCGCGATCGGCGCCGCGTACGAGGGTCCGCGCACGTTCACGGCCTCGGAGCTCCTGAAGCCCGCGCAGGTCAAGGGGCCGCACCACACGGTGGCGGCCACGGTCAAGACCGAGGGCTACCTGCACGTCTTCGACATCACCAGCGACTACGGGCCGCTCGAGGCCGAGGGCCAGGCCATGCTGCTCATGCGTCTGCACGAGGTGAGGGCGCTCGTGGAGCTCGACCAGGTGTCGAAGAGCGAGGTGTTCCTGAAGGCGGCCGGCACGTCGGTGCTGAACGTGGGCAAGGGCGTCGCCTCCGCCGTCAAGGATCCGGGAGCCACGGCCAAGGGGGTCGGCAGCGGCGTCAAGCGCTTCGGGACCAACCTCGGCCGCAAGGCCAAGCGCACCGGCGACAAGGCGGTCGACTCCGTGGCGAGCGACGACGACAAGAAGGCCGAGGGCCCGGAGAAATCCACGACAGACAAGGCGGCGGCCGCCGGCACGGGGATGGCGTACTCCGTGCTGGGTGTGAACGCGGCGGCACGGAAGTGGGCGCAGAAAGTGGGTGTCGATCCGTACACCACCAACCCGATTCTGAAGAAGGCGCTCACCGACATCGGCCAGATCGACAAGGCCGGCGGGATCGCAGCGAAGGTGGTGGTGCCGATCCCGATGGTCGTGAGCGGCACCGCGAGCGTCGGCAACCTGGTGTGGGCCAAGGACCCCGAGGAGCTGCTGAAGATCAACGAGCAGAAGTTCAAGGAGCTCGGGGTCGGCGCCGATACCATCAAGCAGCTGTACCTGAGCAAGGGATTCTCGCTCTCGCTGCACACGCGCTTCGCGACGAACCTGCACGAGGTCCGCGTGCCCGGATCTGGCGACTACGTCGCGACCGCGGCCGAGTCGGACACCGAGCGCGAGGCGCTCTTCTTCGTGGAGAGCGCCGAGATGCTGGCACGCTTCCACAAGACGGCGCCGGTGGTGGCGGTGCTGCCCGACTCGCGCGTGCTCGTCGCGAAGACGAAGGACGCCCGCGCCGTGGTGATGCTGCCGGTCGACTGGGTGCGCTGGAGCGAGGCCTACGAGAAGTCGCTGAGCGAGGTCGAGAAGCGCGCCAAGGCGGAGCTCGGCGCCACGAAGCTCGAGCTGCGGATGACGGGGACCATGTCGGCCGTCGCGAAGAAGGAGATGGCCGCGCGCGGCTGGACCGTGGCGGAGAACGTGCCCTCGACTTTCGAGGTCGCGCAGTCGCGCGCGACGGCGGCCCCCACGAAGAGCTAGCCGGGGCGCGTCACGCCCTGGAACCAGGGACCGGAGCCTTGGTCCGCTCTTCCCAGGCGAGCGTTCTTCCGAAGTCCCGCAGCGTTTCGCGCGTCCCACAGCGCACGCAGACCCTCTGGCGCGCGCTCGTCGTCATGCGGTCGTGGCCGAATAGCCAACACAGGAACTGCCTCATTTCGGCCTCCTCAGAACGTCACTGCGCCACGCGTGCCATCGCCTCGGTCGCGTCGGGGCCCTCGCTCGACTCAGCCGGAGCCGCAGCCCCCTGCTTGTCGCGATACATGTTCGCGTCTGCGTTCATCACGAGCTCGTCGGCCGACGTGCCGTCGCCCGGGTACACGCCGACTCCGACGCTCGCCCCAATGGAGACTTCTCGGCCGTCGCGTCGGAACGGGGCCTCGACGGCGCACCGCACCTTGCTTGCCACGTGCGCGGCATCGTCTGCCCCGGTCACGCTGTCCAGCAACACGACGAACTCGTCCCCGCCGAAGCGGGCCACGGTGTCGCCGCCGCGAACGCAGCTGCGCAGACGGGTAGCAAGCTCCACCAGGAAGCGGTCGCCGAAGGCGTGCCCGAAGGAGTCGTTCACGGCCTTGAAGTCGTCGAGGTCGATGAACAGCACCGCGAGGTGGCTCGTCTGGCGATGGGCGTGCGCGATCGCGAGGCCAAGACGGTCGTGGAGGAGGCTGCGGTTCGGCAGGCCGGTGAGGTCGTCGTGATACGCGAGGTTGCGCAACTCCTCCTTGGTCCTGTGCGCGGCGTCCAGCTCCGCCTTGAGCCTGTCCCGCTCGGTGACCGCGGCGCTCAGCTGCGCCAGGATCCGGGTGGCGAGCCCTTGGCACAGCAGGAACACCGCGACCACGGTGGTCAGGGCGACCAGCGCGACGATGACCGTGGGGCGGTCGCCAAGCGCGGCGCCCGCCGCGACGGCGAGCGTGGCGATGGCGGCTCCCGCCGGGGCCGCCCAGACCAGACCGCGCCTCAGCGGGACATGAGTTCTCCGGTCGCGGGCGGACGCCGCGGACAGCGTGACCAGAGGCCGGCCGAAGGCCCAGGGGGCCGGGGAGGGAAGAGGCATCGGTCAGGCTAGAATTGTCACCGGTGCACAGGCTCCGTGACTAATCGGTTGTTGGCCGCCCACTCATGGGCGTAGCGCGATGTGGCCGGAGTGAGACAGCGCACATCGACTCGGGCGGAAGCAGGCCTACCGTGGGCTTCTCTGAGGGTATCAGTCAGGAGCCAAATCCCATGTGGAACAGGCGTGAAGAAGAGTCCGTCCGTCCCCCCAGCGCCGCAGCGCAGCCCGCCCTGGCGTCGGGCGCCGTCGCTGCGCGTCGTGACACACAAGCCGGCATCGGTCCTTCGATCTCCATCGTCGGCGACATCACCGGCGACGAGGACCTCACGATCCTCGGCAGGGTCAAGGGCAAGGTCGACCTGCCGCGCCACGACGTCACGGTCGGCGAGTCGGGTAAGGTCGATGCCGACATTCACGCGAAGGTCGTGAGCGTCGCCGGGGAGGTGCACGGCAACCTCTTCGCGGGCGAGCAGATCCTGATCCGCAGGACGGCGACGATGCTGGGCAATCTCACGGCGCCCCGGGTCGGGCTCGAGGACGGCTGCTGCTTCCGGGGCAGCGTCGACATGGAGACGCCCGAGAAGGGCCGGGGCGCCTCGGTCCAGCCCCCGCGCGCCGCAGGGGCGATCTCACCCATCAAGCCTTCCGAGGGCGCGTTGCACGCGGCCGGCAGCCCGGGCAGCAGCATGCCTGCCAAGCCCGAGGTGCCGCCCGTGCGCCCCTGAGCCGCTCGTGTCGTGGTTAAGGGCGTCTCGTCCTGCGGCCGGGCCCGCGCTTCCGCCGCCACGTCACCGATCGGAGTCTCTGAAGGCGCTCGTCGACAGCCTGCCGCCCGAGTCGCGTCACGCCGTGCTCGATCTCGGGCCGCCGCTCGCGGGCAACATCAAGTTCCTGTCGGCGCTCTCGTGCCGCGTGCGGATCGCCGATCTGCACCGGTCGCTCAGCGCCGAGTCGCTCGAGAGCCGGCAGCCCGAAGCGATGGGCGCGCTCTTCGAGCGGCTGCTGCCACTCGCGCCGGACGAGCGCTTCGACGCCCTGCTGGCCTGGGACGTACTCGACTACCTGCGCCCGGACCAGGTGTCCTCCCTGATGGCCCGGCTGACGCCGGCGTGCCAGCCGGGGGCGCTCGTGCTCGTCATGGTCTCGACGCGGCGCCAGATCCCCACCCGCCCCGCCCGCTACCGGATCGTGGACCGGGAAACCCTGAGCTGCGACGGTCCGCTACCGCTGGTGCGAGCCTGTCCGCAGTACACGCAGCTCGATCTGGCGCGCATGATGCCCGGCTTCTCGGTGAGACGCAGCTACCTGCTGCGAAATGGCATCCAGGAGTATCTGCTCGCCCGCGACTCGGGAGACGCAGCGGCCAGGGCGCGCAGCGCGGGAG
>DATEUE010000218.1:0-4427 GCA_035283305.1 Vicinamibacteria bacterium
CCCGGAACGGGATCGCCAGCCGGTCGAAGTCCCCTCCCGCGGCGTAGCTCGCGGGCGACAGGTGCTGGATCAGGAAGCGGTTCACGCGATGCTCGGCCACCAGGCCGGAGGGCAGCCGGGCTTTCGTCTCGTCGAAGCTCACCCCGAAGAGGTCGCGGTAGCGGTCGTCGCGGCGCCCGACCGGCAGCGTGCGCCGATCGGGCCGCCCGCTGAACAGCGAGGCCCAGTCGAGCGAGCGCACGATCGCTTCGAGCTCGGCGCCGGTGAGACCGGTGGCGTAGATGCCGCCGATGATCGCCCCCATGCTGTTGGCGGCGATCGCGTCCACGGGCAGCCCCGCCTCTTCGAGCGCGCGCAGCGCACCGATGTGCGCGACCCCGCGTGCCCCGCCGCCGGAGAGCGCGAGTGCTATGCGCGGGCGGGGCGCGGACGAAACCGCGGGCAGCGCGGGTTCGGCCTGCGCCCGTGCGAACGCGGCGGCACCGATGCAGTGGATGGCGAGCGCGACGGTACGCGGGCGCAACATGTCGCTCCTCTTCGGAGCATAAAGTCTACTCGCGGATGCCCGCGGGGCGGACCGCACGCTGCCGCTCGGGCTCGTGCCGCGGCTCGCGTTCGGTTAGGCTTGCTCTCGTGAAGGAGACGACGCCGGCCTGGCTCGCGGCCGGCATCCTGATGGCCAGCACGCTCGCGGCAAGCGGCGCCGAAGCTCCCATCGTGATCGCCCACCGCGGCGCGAGCGGCGAGCGGCCCGAGCACACGCTCGCGGCCTACGAGCTCGGGATCGCGCAAGGGGCCGACTTCGTCGAGCCCGATCTCGTGGCCACGAAGGACGCTGTCCTCGTGTGCCGACACGAGAACGAGATCTCGAGCACCACCGACGTGGCCAGCCGGCCGGAGTTCGCGGCCCGCCGCACCACGAAGACGATCGACGGCACCCCGACGACCGGCTGGTTCACGGAGGATTTCACGCTCGCCGAGCTCCGGACGCTGCGCGCGCGCGAGCGGCTGCCGCAGCTGCGCGGGACCGCGTTCGACGGCCGCTTCGGAGTGCCCACGTTCGAGGAGCTGCTCGCGCTCGTCGCCGCCACTAACGCCCGCCCCGACCGGCGCGGGCGAGCGCTCGGCGTCTACCCCGAGACCAAGCACCCCTCGTACTTCGAGGGACTCGGCCTGGCGCTCGAGAAGCCGCTGCTCGACGCGCTGCGGCGCCACGGGCTCGATCGCGCGGATGCGCCAGTCTTCATCCAGTCCTTCGAAGTCTCGAACCTGAGGCGGCTCGCCGCACTCACGCGCGTCCCGCTCGTGCAGCTCGTCGAGCCCGAGGGTCGGCCCTGGGACTTCACGCTCGGCCGCTTCGCGCGCACCTACGCCGACATGCTGCGGCCGGAGGGCCTGCGCGACATTGCCGCCTACGCGCGCGGCATCGGCGTCCACAAGAACCTGGTGCTGCCGAGAGGCGGCGACGAGCGCTTGCTGCCGCCCACGCCGCTCGTGCGGGACGCCCACGCCGCCGGCCTGCTCGTCCACGTGTTCACGCTGCGGGCCGAGAACCAGTTCCTGCCGGCCGAGCTGCGGCGCGGTCCGAGCCTGCTGGCGACCGGCGACGTGGCGATCGAGGCGGAGCTGTTTCTCAAGGCCGGCGTCGACGGTTTCTTCATCGACCAGCCGGCGATCGGAGTAAAGGCCCGCGACGCCTTCCTGCGCCGCACTGCCGTTCCGTAAAGCCTAGCCGTGATCTCCGAGCGGGACGTGGACGACTACCTCGTGCGGATCGGCGAGCGCCCGCCGCTCGCGCCGACCCTGGAGGGGCTCGTGACGCTCCAGCGCGCGCACTGCGCGGCGGTCCCGTTCGAGAACCTCGACATCCTCCTGGGTCGGCCGATCGCCCTGGATCTCCCCGCTCTCGTGGAAAAGCTCGTTCGCGGCCGGCGCGGCGGCTACTGCTTCGAGCACAACACGCTGTTCCGGGCGGTGCTCGAGGCCCTCGGCTACCGCGTGGCGGCTTTCGCCGCTCGGGTCCGCGTCGGGACAACGGCGGTCCGCCCCCGCACGCACATGCTGCTGCGGACCGATCTACCCGAGGGAGCGTTCCTGGTGGACGTGGGCTTCGGCGGCGACGGACCCCTCCACCCGATCCCCTTCGTGGAGGGTCGCGAGACCTGGATCGGGCGGAATGGCCACCGCCTGCACCGGGAGGGCGAACTGTGGGTCCTGCAGGGCAACACCGGCAGCACCTGGACGGACCTCTACGCTTTCGCGATCGAGCCCTGCTACGACGTCGACTTCGAGATGGCCAACCACTTCACCAGCACACACCCCCGCTCGCCCTTCGTCCAGAACCTGGTCGCCCAACGCTCCTGGCCCGAGAAGCGCGCCATCCTCCGCAATCGTGAGCTGACCGTCCGCGAAGACGGCGAGACGGCCCTGACGGCCATCCGCGACCCGGAGCACCTGCTGGAGGTCCTGTCCGGCGTCTTCGACCTGCACTTCCCCGCCGGCACGCGCTTCCGCCAGCCGGAGTTCTGACGGGACCCACTGCCACGTGGCCGCCAGACATGTAGATACACTTCATATATACTTCTGAGAGGAGGGTCTCGAATGGCAGACCGGGCCAAGTTGTTCAAGACGGGAGGGAGTCAGGCTGTGAGGCTTCCGCGAGCCTACCGCTTCCAGGGGCAGACAGAGGTGCTCATCCGACGCGAGGGGAAGCGGGTCGTGCTCGAGGGCGCGCGAAAGGCCTTCAGCCGGCGCTTCCTGGCCCTCGCCGGGTCAGCCCAGGAGTTCCCGTATCCGCCCGAGCCGCCCGCCGTCGAACCGGGACCCAAGCTGGGTTGAGCCATGCGCCAGCTGCTGGACACGAATGCCTGTGTCGACTACTTGACCGGGCGATACCCGAACGTGGTCGCCCGGATCCAGAACTCCACGCCCGACGACCTGTGCTTGAGCTCAGTGGTCGTCGCGGAGCTGCGGTACGGGGCCGATCACAGTGCTCGTCGCCGGACGAATCACGGGCACATCGACGCCCTGCTGGACGAGATCGGGTGTCTCGACTTCGACCTCCGCGCGGCCGCGACCTACGGGCGCGTGCGGGCGCAGCTCGAGGCAGCGGGCACACGCATCGGCCCGAATCACATGCTGATCGCCGCTCATGCCCTCTCGCGCGGTCTCAGCGTCGTGACCGACAACGTCGCTGAGTTCAAGCGAGTGAAAGGCCTCAAGGTCCAGAACTGGCGGCAGTAGCTCGCATCCCGGTCGAGGTTGGCGGAAGCGGGTGGGAATCGAACCCACCGCTCCGGGGGTTAGCCCGGAGCCGGACGGCTTTGAAGGCCGCGCGGATCACCAGACCCGAATCGCTTCCAAGGGCGGGACTGATGATATGCCGCCGACATGACGGACGTCATCGGGCTCGGCGGCGGAGCGCGCTACGCTCCACCGCGGTGCAGGGAGGTCCGATGAGCACGAGCACGACGACGGCGCCAGCGACGATCGACATCCGGGAGCTCGGGGCGTGTGCCGAGCGGAAGGCCCGCGTCCTAGCAGCCTTCGACGCGCTCGCGCGCGGCGACAGCCTGATCGTGGTCAACGACCACCTGCCAAACGGCCTCCTGGCTCACTTCGACGAGCTTCGCCCGGGGCTGTTTGAGTGGCATCCCCTCGAGCAGGGGCCGTACACGTTTCGTATCCAAATCGAACGCCTCTAAACCGAACGGTTGAGCCCTGTTAGAATCCGGGGGCGATGGCCTCTGTCGAAGAGCTGCTGCGGAGCAGCACGCTCTACCGGAATCTGTCGGGAGAGGACCAGAAGCGTTTGGCCGCAGTATCGCTCGCGAAGTTCTACGAAAAGGCCGACACGATCTTCCGCGAAGGGGATGCGCCCGACTTCCTGTTCACGATCGTGAGCGGCCGCGTCAAGGTGGTCAAGCTGATCCCTTCGGGCAAGGAGATCATCCTGGAGATCTTCGGACCGGGCGACCCCGTCGGCGCCGTCGTGGCCTACGAGGGCCGCCCCTATCCCGCCTCGGCGGTCGCGATCGAGCCGGTCGAGTGTATCCTCGTGCGACGCTCGGAGTTCTTCGGGCTGTTCGAGCGGCACCCCAGCTTCGTCCGCGGTTTCCTGACCGGCATGGCCCAGCGCATCGTCGAGCTGACGCGCCGCATCCCCGAGGTGGCCGGGGGCAGGGTCGAGACCCGCTTCGCGCGCCTGTTCCTGAAGCTCGCGGACCGCATGGGCGAGGCGCGCGGCGCCGCCCGCTTCATTCCCATGCCGCTCAGCCGCCAGGAGCTCGCCGACCTCACCGGCACCACGATCGAGACCTGCATCCGGATCATGAGCCGCTGGGGCAAGGAGGGCGTCGTCACGACCGAGCGCGAGGGCTTCCTGGTGAACGACCGCGCCACACTCGAGCGGCTGGTGGAGGCCTGAG
>DATEUE010000219.1:0-16730 GCA_035283305.1 Vicinamibacteria bacterium
CTCCGCATCCGCGGCAGGCTGCAGCGGCGGAACCGCCGTCACGGCCTTCGCGGCCTGCCTCCGGGCTGAAGCGGGTCGGCGCTCGACACGGCCGGTCAGCATCAGCCCGAGCAGAGTGCGCTCCGTCTCCTGCGGGTCGAGTGGCACGAGCTGCAGCACCTGGCGGGCGGAGAGCAGCCCGTCGATCCTCGAGAGCAGGTAGCCCTCGGTCAGCGTGAGCGTGCGCTCGTCGGCGAGTGCCGTCGTGGCCACCAGCCGCTCGTCGAGGTCGCCGAGCGCCGCGCGCACCGCGTCGTCGTGGCGCATCTGCCGCACGGCTTCGAGGATCAGCGGCTCGGTCGCGACCGCCACCGCCACCAGGTTCTGCGCTGCCTCGCTGCCTTCCTCGAAGCGAGCCTCCGAATCGTCGGCCAGGCGCTCGATCAGCCGGTCGCGCAAGGTCCCGGGCGCAGGTGCGGGTGCAGCTTCGGGCGACGCGTCGGCGGTCGGCTGCGACTTGCGCATGCCGATCTCCGAGAGCACACGCTCGAGGCGCAGCCGCACCGAGTCGTTCGGCTTCGGCATCGGCGTCGCCAGCGTGGCTTGCGCGGGCACGGGGCCGAGCGCCGCGATCTGGCCGGCCTCGAGCCTCACGCGCAGAGCCGCCTCGCCGTCCCCGGCGACGAGCAGACCCGTGCGCTTCGAGCGAAACGCTTCCGCGAGAAGGGCGAGCCCGCCGGAGCGTGGCGACTGCTGTGCCATCGTAGCTTTCTGGGCCGTTAGTATAGCGTGCCGTCTTGACGCCCGCGGCGGCGGGGGCCAAACTGCCTTCCCACCCATGGCCCAGGTCCTCGTCGTCGACGACGACCCCCTGATCGGCAAGACGCTCGTGGACCTGCTCGGCCTGCACGGCTTCCCCGCGACCCGCGCGGAGTCGGGCGAGCGGGGCATCGAGGAGCTCTCGACGGGCGGATTCGACCTGGTGCTGCTCGACCTGCGGCTGCCCGGGATGAGCGGGTTCGAGACTTGCTCGCGCATCCGCGAGCTGCACGGGCCGCACCTGCCCGTGATCATGATGACGGCCTTCGGGGACCCGGTCGCGGTGCGCCGCGGCTACGAGGCCGGCGCCGACGACTTCCTGCACAAGCCGATCGACACCCCCGCGCTGATCCTGAAGGTGCGCGCCTTCTTGCGCCTCAAGTCGACGCACGACGAGCTCGCGCGCAGCCGCGAGCAGGCGCAGGCGCGCGCGCGCGACCTGGCGCGGTTGCACGAGATCGGCCGCGACTGGTCGCTGATCGCCGAGCCCTTCGAGTTCAACCGCATGCTCACGCAGCGCCTGGCGGGCCTGATCGGGGCCGAGATCGTGGGCATAGCACTCCACGATCCCGCGACGCGGACGATGGAGGCGGCGCTGCCCGTGCACGGCCTTTCCGACGAGCGGGCGAAGAGCTTCCGCTACGTGGCGCGACCCGAGTACCGCAGCCTCTGGAGTCCGCGCAGCGGCCGGCCCTACGTCAGCAACCAGCCCGGGATCGACCCGCGCCTGGCGCAGGAGATCGGGCTCATGGCCGAGGCGGAATCGGTCGTGCTCGTGCCGCTGCTGGCCGAGGGCGAGCTGATCGGCCTGCTGGGCGCCGCCGACAAGCCGGGCGGCTTCAGCGAGGGCGACGTGCAGATCCTGTCGACCTTCGCGGGCCCGGTGGCGACGTTTCTCAGGAGCCGCCAGATCTTCGACCAGAAGCGCCGCCAGTCCGCGCGCTTCGAGCGGCTGGCGGCGCTCGTCGGCGACATGGCCGCAGTGTCGGGCCGTGCGCGCCTGCTCGAGCTCACGGTGAAGCGCGTGCAGCGCGACCTGGGCTACGAGCGGGCCGCCTTTTACGCGCCGCACGCGGACGGATCCCTCACGATCGAGGCGCAGGCCGGCGACGAGACGGTTGCCTCCGACCCCGAGGCGCTGCGCTGGGCGCTGCGGCTCGCGTCCCCGCTCGAGGCCGCGCGCAGCGAGACGGCCACCGAGCTCGCGGTGCCGGTGCGCGCCGGCGAGCACGCGCTCGGCGTGCTGACGGTGGCGCGCGGACGGCCGGGGGCCTTCGACGAGGAAGAGACGAGCCTGCTGTCGACACTCGGGGGCCAGCTCGCGCTCGCGCTGCGCAGGGCGGAGAGCGAGGCGGCGACCGAGCACCTGGCACGGCAGATGGCGACGCTCTACGACCTGGGGCTCGAGACCGCCGCGCTCACCGACCTGCTGGCGCTGTTCGCGCGCGCCACCGAGGAGGCCGGGCGTCTGATCCGCGCCGACCACACGTCCGTGTTCCGCTTCGACGACAAGGAGCAGCTGCTGCGGCTGTTCGCCGTGTGGGCGAGCGAGCCCTCGCCGCCGCCCGAGCCGCGGCCGGCCTTCAAGCTCGGCGAGGGCATCGCGGGCCGCGTGGCGCGCGACCTGCTGCCCGTGCTCGTGAATCTCGCCGAGCAGCACGAGGACTTCGTGCCGCGCGACAACCCGGTGGCGCGGATCCTGTGCGTGCCGCTCACGCACTTCGACCGCGACCGCGCGGCCACGGTGCTCTACGGCGTCCTGAACGCGACGCGGCGTCCGGGCTCGCCGCCCTTCACGGACGACGACCTCGAGTACCTGACGCGCTTCGCGGGCCAGCTCTCGATCGCCGTCGCCAACTCGGTGGCCTTTGCCGCGGAGCGCGAGCGCAGCGAGCAGCTCGCGCTCGTGAACGCGGTGCTGCGCGAGTCGGCGGCGCTTCTGTCCAAGGAGCGCATCCTGGAGACCGCGGTGCGCCGGATCCAGGAGGCGTTTCGCCCCTGCCTGGTCGCGATGCTGGTGCCGGAGGGCGAGGTGTTCCGGCTCGCGTCCGCGGCGGGCCGCTCGGGCCAGGACGCCGGCTGGGCGGGCTCGCCGCTCGCCGAGGGACCCCAGGGCCGGGCGTTGCGCGAGCGCGCCACGGTCGCCGTGAGCGAGGGTGAGCCCGGCTTCGCGCCGCAGTCGCAGGAGGCGAAGTGCGCGCTGGCGGTGCCGATCCCGTCCGGGGACGAGGTGGCCGCCGTGCTGTATGTCGAGGGCGATCGCTCCTTCGGCTTCGACCGCGGCCAGGTGATCACGCTCCAGACGCTGGCCGACGGGATCGGGATCCTGCTCCGCAACGCCGAGCTCTACGCCACCCTCGAGCACACGAACGCGCGGCTGGTGGAGCTCGACCGGACCAAGAGCGAGCTCGTCAACGTCGTGGCCCACGACTTCCGCGCACCGCTCGCCGCGATCCTGGGCTGGGCGGAGCTCTTGTCGGGGGAGGCCGAGTCTCCGGCCGAGGAGCAGCGCACGCGGGCACGCGCCATCGTGAGCGCGGCGACGCGCATGGCCGGGCTGATGGACCGCACGCTCGAGACCACGCGCCTGGAGACGGGCCAGTTCGCCTTCGACTTCCGCCTGGTCGACCTCGCCACCCGGATTCGCGAGGCGGCGTCGCACTTCCGCTCCGATCCCGAGCACCCGCTGCTGGTGGAGATCGGGGACGAGCCGCTGCCGGCCTGGGCCGACGGCGAGCGGATCGCCGAGGTGATCGAGAACCTGCTGCAGAACGCGGTGAAGTACTCGCCGGGCGGGGGAGAAGTGCGCCTGTCGGTGAAACGCGAGCGCGAGACCGCGATCGTGAGTGTGAGCGATCACGGCATCGGCATCGCCCCCGAGGACCTCGCGAAGCTGTTCCGCCCCTTCTCGCGCCTGCGCGACCGGCGCAGCAGCGGGATCGAGGGCTTCGGGCTGGGGCTTTCGATCTGCGAGCGCTTCGTGCGGGCCCACGGCGGCAGCTTCGAGGTGAAGAGCCGCCCCGGCGAGGGCTCGAGCTTCAGCTTCAAGCTGCCGCTGTTCGGCGCGCTCGCCCAGTCGCGGGCGCCGGTGATCGTGGTGGCGACCTCCGACGCCGCTACGCGCCGCGACGTCCGCCGAACCGCCGAGCCGCTCGGCTTCACGGTGCACGAGGTCCAGGACGGCGTCGAGGCGGTCGAGGCTGCGGTTCGGCTGCGACCGGCGGCACTCGTGCTCGAGCGCATCCTGCCGCGGCTGCGAGCCGACGAGGTGGCCGAGCGGCTCGCGTCCCAGGCCGCGACCCGGGGCCTCCCGATACTGCTGCTGGGCACTTCGGACGACGCGGCGGGCCTGTTCCGCGAGTGCCTGCCGCACCCGCTCGACCGTAGAATGCTGCAAGCGGCGCTCGAACGGCTCGGCGCGCCGGTTCACTGAGGCGAGACACGTGCGCGAGGTCCTGGAGGCGGCGATCGAGGCCGAGGCGCGCGGCGAGCGCGCCGCTCTCGTCACGGTCGTCTCGACCGAGGGCTCGACGCCGCAGAAGGCCGGCGCGCGCATGCTGGTCTACGCCGACGGCCGCATCTTCGGGACGATCGGGGGCGGCTGCCTCGAGGCCGAGATGAGCTGGCGCGCCCGTGAGGCGATCGAGGCTGGCCGGCCGCGTCTCGCCGCCTACGACCTCACGCCCGAGCAGGCGGGCGAGGACGGGCTCGTGTGCGGGGGGAGGATGCAGGTGTTCATCGAGCCGATCGAGGGCGTTCCCGTGCTGTGCCTGTTCGGCGCGGGCCACGTCGCGCAGCCGCTCGCGCGAATGGCGAAGGCGTGCGGCTTCCGCGTCGAGCTCGCCGACGACCGGGTGAAGTTCGCGAACGCCGAGCGCTTCCCCGAGGCCGACCTGATCGTGGTCGAAGCCGCGCCCGCCGCGGCCGAGCGCATGACGCTCGGTCCCCGCTCCTACGCGGTCGTCGTCACCCGCGGCCACAAGGGCGACGCGGAAGCCATCGAGGCCGCGCTCGCGCGCGGCTCGCGCTACGTGGGCCTCCTCGGCAGCCGCCCGAAGGTGGTCCACATCTTCACGGCTCTCGAAGAACGGGGTGTCACTAGGGAAGCGCTGGCACGGGTGCACGCCCCGATGGGCCTCGAGATCGGAGCCCAGACCCCGGACGAGATCGCCGTCAGCATCCTGGCCGAGATCATCGCCGTGCGGCGGGGGCTGGACCCGGCTCAAGTGCGTTCGATGAAGATGGCGATGCCGGGCCGCCTCGCGGTTGGCCGGACTTCAGACACTCCTTGAAGCAAAACCTCAGGTGCAGTACCCTAACCGCCCAACGGTCTGAATGAAGGACCTCCGGGCGGTCATCCTCGCGCCACTTCTGCTCCTGCCGGTCGCCCTCGTGGCCGGTCAGAAGACCGCCGTGCCTGTGCTCACCGAGGAGCACTGGAACGCCTCAAAGACGGTCGGGTTCAAGACCCCGGCCGGGTGGAGCGTCACCCACACGCCCGGCGACATGGAGCTCACCGAGGCGCGCGGCGACGGGATGATGCTTCGTATCTGGCGCCGGCAGGGCGAGTTCGGGCTCGACAGCCTGCACGTGGAGTGCATGATGCGGCGCCTGGCGGGTCCGATGGAGGCGCGACCGGGCGTCGACTACGAGTACGACTTCGTCGGCGGCATGGTCGGCGGCCGTCGAGCGCTGGACTCCGCGTTCGTGGTCGAGTACGACGAGCCGATCGACGGCGACAAGAAATGGCGCCAGCGCAACCTGACCGTGATGGGCGACGGCGAGTCGGTGTGCATCGTGACCTACGTGCCGAACGGCATCTGGAAGAAGCACACCTGGGCACGCAAATTGCTCACTTCCCTCGCGGAGAGCGTGAAATGGCCTTGAGCGTGTCCGAAGTCCTGCCAGGCGCAGGAGCCGCGACCACGCGCCGCCAGATCTGGTCGATCGGCGGTGGCAAGGGCGGCATCGGCAAGTCGCTGCTCGCCGCTTCGATCGGCTGGCAGCTCGCCCGCATGGGACGACGCGTGGTGCTGGTGGACGCCGACCTCGGCGGCGCCAACCTGCACACCTGTCTCGGCCTGCCAGCGCCGGCTCGCACGCTCGCCGATTTCATCCAGCGCCGCGTCGACTCGATCGACGAAGTCCTCACCGACACGCAGGCGCCCGGCCTCAGGGTGATCAGCGGCGCGGCCGACCTGCTCTCCGCGGCGAACATCAAGCACCTGCAGAAGGTGCGGGTGATGAACCAGGTGCGGGCGCTCGACGTGGACGTGGTGCTGATCGACCTCGGGGCCGGCACCTCCTTCAACATCCTCGACTTCTTCCTGCTCTCGGACGTCTCGATCCTGGCGGTCGTTCCCGAGCCGACTTCGATCGAGAACGGCTACCGCTTCATCAAGAGCGCCCTGTACCGGCGCCTGCGCGCGGTCGCCTCGAACGATGCGGTGCGCGAGCTCGTCGACGCGGCGCTCGACCCCAGGAACCTGGAGGGTATTCGCACCCCGGCCGAGCTCGTCGCCAGGGTCGAGAACGAGGATGCCGAGTCCGGCCGCGCGCTGCGCCGCGAGATGGCGTCGTTCCAGCCGCGCTTCGTGGTGAACGAGGTGCGCGACACCGCCGACGTGGCGATCGGACACCAGCTGGTGGCCGCGTGCGGACGACACCTGGGCCTGCGCGCGAGCTACGCCGGTTTCGTGCACCACGACGACGCGGTCTGGCGCGCGGTCAGGCGGCGGCGCCTGTTCATGTCCGACGCCCCCACCTCGCGCGCGGCGGAGGAGATCCGCCAGCTCACGCGCGGCCTCGTCAAGGGCGAGGACCTCGGCCATGGCTACTGACGCTGCGCCGCAGGGCGCGCCGGCCGGACCCGGGCAGGACGCGCGCGACGACCTCTACGCCGCGCTCGGCCTCGAGCCGCGCGCCTCGCGCGACGAGGTCGAGCGCGCATACCGCTTCAGCCTCGAGCTCTACGGCGAGGGGGCGCTCGGGACCTACTCGCTGCTGGAGCCGGCCGAGGCCGAGGCCCAGCGCGTGCGCGTGTGCGAGGCCTACGAGGTCCTGAGCGACGAGCAGAAGCGCCAGGCCTACGACGCGGCCCAGGGTTTCCTGCCGCCCGAGACGCCGGTGCTGCCGTTCCCGTCGCCAAAGCACTCGCGCGACGCGCAGGAGCTGCCCGAGGTCCTGACGGGCGCCGAGCTGCGGCGCATGCGCGAGGCGCGCGGCGTGTCGCTGCGGCACATCGCGTCGGTCACGAAGATCGGCTTGCGCTACCTCGAGTACCTCGAGGAGGACCGCTTCCAGTTCCTGCCGGCGCCGGTGTACCTGCGCGGCTTCCTGCAGGAGTACGCGCGGCTCGTCGGCATCGACCCGCGCCGCACCGCCGACGCCTACATGTCGCGGCTCGCGCCCAAGCGCTGACGCGCCAGCCTAGCCCGAAGCAGCTCTCCTGGCGAGCCCGAGCCCCGGCCGATCGTTCAGCAGCAGGCGGCCGTCGCGCACCGCGACGCCTTCCCAGGGATCGCCCGTCACCAGCAGGTGGCCGTCGAGGTCGGCGAAATCGACGAGCGGGGAGAGCTGGGCGGCGGCGGTGGTGCTCACCGAGCTCGAGACCATGCAGCCGAGCAGGACCTGGAGCCCGCACGCGCGCGCCGTGTGGATCATCCGCAGCGCCTCGCGCAGGCCCCCGGCCTTGTCGATCTTGACGTTGATGCCGTGGCAGCTTCCGGCCAGGCCCGGAATGTCGCTCGCGCGCAGGCAGGCCTCGTCGGCGAAGAGCGGGATCGGGGAGCGCGCCTTGAGCCAGGCCGCTTCCTCGAGCATGGCCGCCGGCATCGGCTGCTCCACGAGCTCGACACCGCGGCGGGAAAGCCACTCCAGCCTGCGGATCGCCGTCTCCTTGTCCTTCCAGCCTTCGTTCGCGTCGACCCGCAGCGGCTTGCCGGTGACGCTGCGGACGGCGTCGATCGTGGCCTCGTCGCTGTCGAGACCGACCTTGATCTTGAGCACCGGGAACTCGGCCGCCTCGCGCACCTTCTGGCGCGTGACCTCCGGGGTGTCGATACCGATCGAGAAGGTGGTGAGCGGCGCCTCGGCCGGATCGAGGCCGAACAGCCGGTAGACCGGGATCCCGAGCTTCTTGCCGACCCAGTCGTGGAGCGCGATGTCGAGCGCGGCGCGGGCCGCGTACTGGCCCTCCAGCTGGCGAAACGCGTCTCCGAGGAAGCTCTCGACGCGCCAGGGGTCGCTCTTCGCCGCGAACGCGCGCAGGCCTCCGAGCGCCTGGCTGCCGGACGAAGCACTCTCATGGTAGCGGACGATCGGCGCGCCTGCGCCGATCCCGGTCGTGGCTTCGCGCGTGAGCCGCAGCTCGATCGTGTCGCGGTACTCGCTCGACGACATCGTCGTGGTCCAGGTGTGCCGCAGCCGGAGGCGCACCACCTCGACCTCGAGGCCGTCCGCGGCCGAGGCCGCCGCCTCGGCGTGACGCTCAAGCGCCGCCGTCGCCGCCAGCGCGCCCGCCGCGCTCAGCAAATCCCTGCGCTTCATTCTCCTCCGCTCGTTCCGTGTGGAGTGAATCTACCTCCACTCGCAGCCCGTTGGCCGTGGGTCGTGCTGCGTTGCCCGTCGAAGCGTAGCACGCCCGTGACGGGACGCTGGTCTATGATGGCGCGGCCGTCGAGGTCAGTCGAAGGGAGCGAGAACGCGTGGGCGAGCAGGACCTGATCGCGAGGGTGGTCGCGGGCCTGGCCCGCGGTGTCTTCACCGCGAGCGACCTCGTGTTCGGGCCCTGGACGGTCGTGCTGCTGTTCGGGGCCGGGATCTTCTTGACGCTGCGCTTCCGGCTGGTGCAGCTCCGCCACTGGCGCGAGGCGCTCGCGGCGATGCGCCGCGCGCCGTCGGCGGGCCAGGGCGCGCTCAGCCCGTTCCAGGCCTTCACGACGGCGCTCGCCGCGTCGATCGGGACCGGCAACATCGCGGGCGTGGCGACGGCGATCGTGTCCGGCGGCCCCGGGGCGCTGTTCTGGATCTGGTGCTACGGCTTCGTCGCGACCGCGATCAAGTTCGCCGAGGCCGTGCTCGGGGTGCGCTACCGCCAGCTCGGCGGCGGCCGGCTGTCCGCGGGGCCGATGCACTACCTTCGCGACGGGCTCGGGCTGCCGCGGCTCGGCTGGCTGTACGCGCTCGTCGCGGGCATCGCCGCGCTCACCACCACGCCCTTCACCCAGCCCAACTCGATCGCGGTGGTGATGCATAGCGAGCTCGGGGTGCCCACGCTCGCGACCGGGGTCGTGGTGGCGGTGCTGACCTGGCTGGTCATCATCGGCGGCGTCACGTCGATCGGACGCGCCGCGGAGCGGCTGGCTCCGGCCAAGGTGATCCTGTACTTCGCGGGCGGTCTGCTGGTGCTGCTGCTGCATGCCGAGCGGCTGCCGGCGACGCTGCTGCTGGTGGTGCGCGAGGCGTTCTCGTTCCGCGCCGCGGCGGGGAGCGCGGCCGGGATCGGGATCATGGTGGCGATGCGCTACGGGCTGGCGCGCGGGATCTACGCGAACGAAGCCGGCTACGGGACGGCCGCCGTCGCCTACGGCACCGCACGCAGCGAGCGTCCCGTGCAGCAGGGCTACGCGGCGGTGCTGGAGGTGTTCATCATCTCCGTCGTTACCTCGACGGTGAGCGCGCTCACGATCCTGGTCACCGGCGTCTGGCGCTCCGGCCTCACCAGCACCGCCGCCGTGGCGGCGGCCTTCAACCAGGCGGTGCCGGTTGCCGGTGGCTGGGTAGTGGCGTTCTGCGCCTTCATGTTCGGCTACACGACGCTCATCGGCTGGGCGTACTACGGCGAGCAGTTCCTCGAGTACGTCCTCGGCCCACGCGTGGTGATGCCGTACCGCTGGACCTACTGCGGGCTGGTGGTGTTCGGCGCCACCAGCCGAGTGGACCTGGTCTGGGCCTGGGGCGACCTGATGAACGGCTTGCAGATCTTCCCGAACCTGATCGGGGTGCTCGGCCTGTCCGGGGTGGTGGCGCGGCTGCTGCGCGACGAGGAAGCCCGCGCCGGCGAGCCGGCGGCTGCAGGAGCGCGCGCGTGAGCGGGTTCGCCCGGGCCGGCGCCGAGCTCGTCTGCGACGGCGTGTCGCTGGAGGCCGCCGCCGCGGAGCACGGCACGCCGCTCTACGTTTACAGCCGCGCGGCGATCGAGGCGGCCTACGCGGCCTACGCGCGCGCCTTCGCCGCGGTCCCGCACCGCATCTGCTACGCCGTCAAGGCCAACGGCAACGGCGCCATCCTGAGGCTGCTGGCAGGGCTCGGCGCCGGCGCCGACATCGTGTCCGGCGGCGAGCTGCTCGCGGCGCTGCGGGCGGGCTTCCCGCCGGAGCGGATCGTCTTCGCGGGTGTCGGCAAGACCGACGCCGAGCTGGCGCTCGGGCTCGAGCGCGGAATCGGGGAGTGGAACGCCGAGAGCGAGGCCGAGATCGGGCGGCTCGGGGCCGTGGCCGCGGCGCGCGGCACGCGCGCGCGAGTCTCGCTGCGCGTGAACCCCGACATCGACGCCCGCTCGCACCCCTACATCTCGACGGGGCTGCGCGAGGCGAAGTTCGGCGTCGACATCGCCGCGGCGGCCCCGATCCTGCGCCGGGCCCGCGAGCGGCCGGGGATCGAGGTGATCGGCGTGCAGTGCCACATCGGCTCGCAGATCGTCGACACCGAGCCGCTCGCTGCGGCGGCGCGCGCGCTCGCGGGGTTGAGCCGCCAGCTGATCGACGAGAGCTTCGCGCTGCGGACGATCGACATCGGTGGAGGCCTTGGCGTGAGCTACGACGGGAGCGGCGTGCCCGACGCGACCCACCTCGCCGCCGCGGTGCTGCCCGCGTTCGAGGGCCTGTCGCTCACGCTGGTGCTCGAGCCGGGCCGCTCGCTGGTGGCGGCGGCCGGCGCTCTGCTGACGCGGGTGCTCTACGTCAAGGAAGGCCACGACAAGCGCTTCGTTGTGGTCGACGCGGGCATGAACGACCTGCTGCGCCCGGCGCTGTACCAGGCGTTCCACCGGGTAGAGCCGATCCGGACGCAGGGGAGGCCGCAGGAGCTCGTAGACGTCGTCGGCCCCGTGTGCGAGACGAGCGACTTCCTGGCGCGCCGCCGCGAGCTGGAGCGCGTCGAGCCGGGAGAGCTCCTGGCGGTGCGCGACGCCGGCGCCTACGCCTTCTCGATGTCCTCGAACTACAACATGCGCCCGCGCGCCGCAGAAGTCATGATCGAGGATGGACACGTACGGCTGATCCGTCGGCGCGAGACCTTCGACGACCTGGTACGGACAGAGGTCGCAGGGCAATAGCCGCTACTTGCCCGTGTCCCGTTCGCTCACGATCCGTCCGTACTCGCTCGAGCGCGCCAGCCGGTCGAAGGTGGAGTAGATCGCAGCGGACAGCTCCGCGATCGCGGCTTCTCCGTCGGGCTCGTGCTTCAGGTACGCCGTCATGATCGCGGCCGTATAGGGCCGCCCGGGCACGTCCACCCAGGCCATCTCGCAGCGCACGCCTTCGAGGCTGCCGGGTTTGCTGATGGCGCGCACGCCCTCGGGCAGGCCGCGGCGGAAGCTCGAGCCGTCCGCAGCCACGGTCGCCACCGCCAGCATGTCCTGGGCTCGCCCGGGCGAGAGCCCCTCGCCTCGGGCGACGGCGGCGGCCAGGCGCGCCAGCTCGCGCGGTGTCGACACGTTCTCGTCGCCGCATTGCGCGGCCGCGAGGTCCATCATCTCCCGCCGCAGGCGGGTCCTTGAGAGCGAGAGCGCGTCGAGGCGCCGGTTGACCGCGTCCCGGCCGACGCGCCGGATCAGCAGGTTGGTGGCCTCGTTGTCCGACCAGCGCATCATCAGGACCGCCAAGTCGCGCCACGTGAGGGTGAGGCGGTCGCCGAGGTCCTGCAGCACGCCGTCTCCGCCGACCCGGGGCAGCGGCGGACGCGTGAGCTCCTGCACGTCGAGGCGGCCCTCTTCCGCCTGGCGGTAGAGCTCGTAGAGTACGGCCGGCTTGATCGAGGACGCCGTGGGAAAGAGCTCGTCGGCGCGCAGCTCGATGACGGTCCCGCTGGAGACATCCTCGACGTAGACGCCCAGGACGCCGTCGAGGCGCGCGTCGACAGCCTGGACATGCGCACGTAGCTTGCCGACGAGCTCGCCTGGCTTCGCGGCGAGCTCAGCCGGGGGCGCGTCAGGGACGAAGCAGCAGACGGCGACGAGCGCCAGGGCGACGCCGCGGGCGAGGCTGCGGATCAGGGCTGCTTCCATGCCTTGTCGTACCTCAGGACGCCGGTCGGGCTGATCACGAGACCCCGCACCTGCCGGCGATAGGCGGTGAACACGGACGAGTGGTAGAGCGGGACGAACGGCATGTCGCTCTGGACCAGACCCTGTGCCTGGCGGTAGAGCAGATGGCGCTCGGACGGCGCGTTGTCCTGGCGGGCGCGCTTCAGCAGGCCGTCCATCGCGGCGCTGCGGTAGCGCGAGCGGTTGGTGGTCCCGATCGACTCGGAGTCGAGCAGCGCCGTGAGGAAGTCGTTCGGGTCGAGCGTGTCGGCCTGCCAGCCGAGCAGGGCCAGCTCGAAGTCCCCCCGCGAGGTGAGCGCGACGTGCTCGGCCCAGCTCGGCACCTCGTGAAATCGCACCACGAGACCCACCCGGGCGAGGTCGTCGCGGATGCGGGCGGCGACGCGCAGCGGCTCGAGCAGGTACGGGCGCGGGGCCCGCGACACCGTGAGCGTCATCTCGAAGCCCGGCGGGACGCGGGCGTCGGCCAGCAGCCGGCGGGCCGCTTCCCGGTCCAGCACCAGCTCACGCGCCCGCGTGTCGGGGCCCAGCAGCATCGGTGGCAGGGCCGCGTGCGCCGGCGCGGCGTGCCCGGCGAGCAGCTCGCGCACGATCCCGGCGCGATCGATGGCCCGAGAGAGCGCGCGCCGCACGCGTGCGTCCGAGAGCGGGCTGCGCTCGTTGTTGACCGCCACGAACGTGAGGTTGAGCCCCGCTTGCGCGTCGAGCGTCACCCCTGCGGCCGCCCGCAGCTCGGCCACACGGCTGGGGCCGAGTGCCGCCGTGACGTCCACCTCTCCGGCGAAGAGCGCCCGCGCGAGGGCCGGCTCGTCCGCGAAGCGGCGGAACACGAGCCGCCGGATGCGCGGGGTGCCGGCCCAATGGCCGCTCACGGCCGCGAGCTCGATCCGGCCAGGCTCGATCGTCGCGAGCCGGAAGGGTCCCGTGCCGACCGGCGTCGCCGGGCGCGCCCTCAGCCGCTTCGGGCTCTGCATCGCGAAGAAGGGCTGCGACAGCGTCGACAAGAACGCCGCGTTCGGCCGCTCGAGCCTGATCTCGACCACGTGGGGGCCCACGCGCTCGGCGCGTCCGTTGAACGTGCGCTTCTCGCGCAGGTATTCGAGGTTCGCAGCGACCGCGGCTGCGTCGAACGGGCTGCCGTCGTGGAACACGACCCCCTCGCGCAGCGTCAGGGTCCAGACGCGCTGGTCCGCAGTGGCCCAGGTTGTGGCGAGCACGCCTTCTGGACGCAGCGACCCCGGGCGGAGCCGCACCAGCGTCTCGCATACGTTCGTGACGATCTCGGCCGCCACCAGGTCGGTCGAGCGGTGTGGCGCCAGGCTCGAGGGGTCGCTCAGCGTGCCGACGACGATCGTGTCTGGGCCCGGCAGCGACACGAGGGCGGCGAGGACCAGCGCGGCGGACATGGCCGCGATTCTAGTACGTCACTCGTAGCGCAAGGCCTCGATCGGGTCGAGGTTGGCCGCCTTGCGCGCGGGATACCAGCCGAAGAAGATGCCCACCGCGGCCGAGAAGGCGAACGCGATCACGATCGAGGCCGTGGTGATCGCCACCGGCCAGCCCAGGCTGTGGGTGATCGTCTCGGAAACCGCCACGCCGAGCAGGATGCCGGCGAGCCCGCCCACGAGCGACAGGGCGATCGCCTCGGCCAGGAACTGCCGCATCACGTCCCGGGTCTTGGCGCCCACCGCCATCCGCACCCCGATTTCGCGCGTCCTCTCGGTGACCGACACCAGCATGATGTTCATGATGCCGATCCCGCCCACCAGCAGCGACACTGAGGCGACGCTCATCAGCAGGCCCGTCATCGTCTCCGCCATCTGCACACGCGTCGCGGCCATCTCTTCGACCGTGCGCACGCTGAAGTCGTCGTTCTCGGGGTTCGTGATGCGGTGGCGGGCGCGCATCAGGCGCGTGATCGCCACCGCCGTGGGCTCAACCAACTCGCTCGAGCGGGCGGTCAGCGACACCTGGTGGATGTAGTTGATCCCCAGCAGCTTCCTCTGGACCGTGGTCCACGGGGCCACCACGAAGTCGTCCTGGTCCTGCCCCCACTGGCCCTGACCCTTGGCGCGCAGCACGCCCAGCACCCGGAACGGCATGTTGCGCACGCGGATGATCTGACCCACGGGGTCGCTGTCGGGGAAGAGCGTGCGCGCGACCGTCGCGCCCAGCAGGCACACCTTCTCGGCCACCAGCACGTCGCGGGCCGTGAAGTTGGCGCCTTCGGCGACCTCCCAGTTGCGCACGGCCAGGAAGTCCTCGTTACCACCCTCGACCTGCGTGTTCCAGTTGTTGTTGCCGGCGATGACCTGCGAGCGGCCGCGCACCCCCGGCGTCCAGCGCGCGATCGTCGGGATCTCGCGGGCGACCGCCTCGGCGTCCTCGATCGTCAGCGTCTGCACCGAGCCCGAGCCCTGGTGGGCGCGGCCGGGGCCGCCGAAGCTGCCCGAGGAGAGGTAGATGAGCGCCGTGCCCTGGCTCTGGATCTGCTGGTCGATCGAGGCGCGCGCGCCCGAGCCGAGCGCGATCATGGCGATCACCGACGCGACGCCGATGATCACGCCCAGCATGGTGAGCGCCGAGCGGACCTTGTTGCGCCGGATCGCCCGCAGCGCCACGCGCAGGGTCTCGTGGATGTCCATCGCTCCTCCTTCAGGCCTCGGCTTCGACGGGCGGCAGCGCCAGCAGCTCCGCCGCCGCGTCGCGTCGGCTCTCGACCGGCTCGTCGCTCACGACGCGCCCGTCGCGGACCGTGACCACGCGGGAGGCGTAGCCGGCGATGTCGTGCTCGTGGGTGATCAGCAGCACGGTGATGCCGCTGTCGCGGTTGAGACGCTGCAGGATCTCCATGATCTCGACGCTGGTGCGGCTGTCGAGATTGCCGGTGGGCTCGTCGGCCAGGATCAGCTCGGGGTCGTTGACCAGCGCGCGCGCGATCGCCACCCGCTGCTGCTGCCCGCCGGAGAGCTGGTTGGGCGCGTGGTGGGCACGCTCGCCGATGCCCACCGCGCGCAGGAGCTCCATGGCCTTCTCGTGACGGTCGCGCATGCGGCTGCCGCGGCCGTTGTAGAGCAGCGGCAGCTCGACGTTCTCGAGGGCGGTGGTGCGAGGCAGCAGGCTGAAGTTCTGGAACACGAAGCCGATCTTGTGGTTGCGCAGCTCGGCGCGGCGGTCGCGGTCGAAGGCGGAGACGTCCTGGTCTTCGAGGAAGTATTGCCCCGAGGTCGGCCGGTCGAGCAGGCCGAGGATGTTCATGAGCGTCGACTTGCCCGAGCCGGAGGCGCCCACGATCGCGATCATCGAGCCCTTGGCGATCTCGAGCGTCAAGCCGCGCAGGGCGTGCACCGTGACGTCGCCGAGCGCGTAGGACCGCTTCAGGTCCACGATGCGGATGAGCGGCTCAGGCACGGGGGTCTAGCGCTGCCGCCGCTGTGGCCGCTGCGGGGAGAAGGGGTTCGAGGACGGCGAGGCGCCCGCGCGGGGGCTCGCTGTTGCGGCCCCCGGGATCTCGGTGCCGGTGATTACGCTGTCGCCTTCCTCGAGACCCTCGCGCACCTCGACGTACTGCCCGTCGGAGATCCCGACCCGCACGTCCAGACCCATGGGCCGACCGGTCTCGTCCAGTACGAAGACGGTCGTGGGACGCCCCGGCCCGCGCCGCTCGCCAGCCTGCGGTGGCGCCTCGGACCCCGTCGTGCGCGGTCCGCGCGAGCCGGCTGTGGCGGGCCGCTCGTAACCCTCGGGCCGGAAGCGCAGGGCCGCCGCCGGCAGCCGGAGCGCGTTCTCGGCCTTGCGCACGATGACCGAGACGGTCGCCGTCATGCCGGGCCGCAGCAGCAGGCCCTTGTTGTCCACCGCCACGATCGTGTTGTAGGTCACGACGTTCTGGACGGCGGTCGGGTTGAGCCGCACCTGCTCCACGGTCCCCACGAACTCGCGCTCCGGGAACGCGTCGACGTGGAAGGTCACCTCCTGGCCCTCGTGCACCCGCCCCACGTCCGCCTCGTCGATCGAGGCGTTCACGCGCATCTGCGTCAGGTCGTTCGCGATCAGGAACAGCACGGGCGCCTGGAACGAGGCGGCCACCGTCTGGCCGACGTCCACGTTGCGCGAGATCACGACGCCGTCGATGGGAGTGGCGATGATGGTGTGGCTCAGGTCCACCTGGGCCTGGTTCAGGTTCGCCTGCGACTGGCTCTCGGCGGCCTCGTTCGCCTTGAGCTGCGCCACCGCGCCGTCGTAGTTGGCTTTCGCGGTCTCGAGCTCGGTCGCCGGGAGCAGCTTCTCGGCCGCGAGCTCCTTGGCCCGCTGGTACTTCTGCCGCATGTCCTCGACCGAGGAGCGGGCGCGATCCACGTTGGCGCGGGCGGCCAGCAGGTTGGCGCGCGCCTGGCCGAGCCGGGCTTCGAAGAGCGACGGGTCGAGTCGCGCCACGACCTGGCCCTTCTTGACCGTCGAGTTGAAGTCGGCGTGGAGGCTGTCGATCGTGCCCGAGACCTGCGACCCTAGCTGAATGGTGACGACCGCCTCGAGCGTCCCTGTGGCGCCAACCACCTCGACGACGTTGCCCCGGTCGACGCTGCCGGTCGTGAAGGCCTCCGCG
>DATEUE010000220.1:0-28336 GCA_035283305.1 Vicinamibacteria bacterium
CGCGGCGCTGGAACGAGGACAAGGAGATCCAGGCGCTCGTGAACGCGATCGGGAACGTGCCCACGGACGGCCTGCCGCAGCTGGGCGCCAAGGTGTACGTCTTCTGGGGCGGCCGCGAGGGCGTCGAGAGCGACGCCACCAAGAACGCGCTCGATGCCGGCAAGCGCTTCCGCGACGCGCTCAACTTCCTGACCCACTACGTCAAGGACAAGAAGTACGAGCTGGTGTTCGCGCTCGAGGCCAAGCCCAACGAGCCGCGCCACGACATCTATCTCCCGACCACCGGGTCCTTCCTCGGCTTCATCGAGACGCTCGATCACCCCGAAATGGTGGGTGTCAACCCGGAGGTCGCGCACGAGCACATGTCGGGCCTCAACTTCATGCACGCCGTCGCACAGGCGTGGGACGCGGGCAAGCTCTTCCACATCGACCTCAACGATCAGGCCTTCGGCCGCTACGACCAGGACTTGCGCTTCGGCTCGCACTCGCTCAAGAGCTGCTTCTTCCTGGTCAAGTTCCTGGAGGACGTCAAGTACCCCGGCATGCGCCACTTCGACTCGCACGCCTATCGCACCGAGGACGTGGCGGGCGTGAAGGACTTCGCGCGCGGCTCGATGCGCAGCTACCTGATCTACAAGGACAAGGCGCGGCGCTGGAACCAGGACAAGGAGATCCAGGCGCTCGTGAGCGCGATCTCCAACGTGCCCACGGACGGGCTGCCGCAAGTGGGCGCCTACAGCAAGACCACGGCCGACGCGCTGAAAGGCCACGCCTTCGACAGGAAGGCGCTCGGCGCCCGCGGCCTGGGCTACGAGAAGCTCGACCAGCTGACGATAGAGCTGCTGCTCGGCGTTCGCTAGGGGCATGCGGCGTCTGTTTCTCGGCGTCGACGTCTCGACGACCGGCGCCAAGGCGCTGCTGATCGACGAGAAAGGTGCCGTCGTGGCCTCCGCCACGACTGCGCTCACGCTCCAGGCCCCGAGGCCGCTCTGGTCCGAGCAGGACCCGCACGAGTGGTGGACAGGAACCGCCGCGAGCATCCGGAAGGCCCTCGCCGAGGCGGGAACGAGCGGCCAGGACGTGGCCGCGGTCGGCCTCACCGGCCAGATGCACGGCCTCGTGCTGCTGGACGCGAAGCGCGAGGTGCTGCGCCCGGCCATCCTCTGGAACGACCAGCGCACGGCGGCCGAGTGCGCCGAGATCGAAAGGCGCGTGGGCCGAGCCGAGCTCATCCGCGAGGTCGGCAACGTGGCCCTCACCGGCTTCACGGCGCCCAAGATCCTCTGGGTCCGCAATCACGAGCCGGAGGTGTACGCGAAGGCGAAGCTCGTGCTCCTGCCGAAGGACTACGTTCGCCTGCGCCTCACGGGCGTTGCGGCGATGGACAAGGCGGACGGGTCCGGCACGATCCTGTTCGAGCTCAAGGCCCGTGCGTGGTCCAAACGCGTTCTGGAGAAGCTCGACATCCCGGCCGACTGGCTGCCGCCCACCTTTGAGGGACCGGAGACGACGGGGACGGTCACGGCCGAGACCGCGGCCGAGACCGGGCTCAAGGCCGGCACCCCCGTGATGGCGGGCGGCGGCGACCAGGCCGCGGGTGCCGTGGGTGCAGGCGCGGTACGGCCCGGCGTCGTCTCGCTCACGCTCGGCACCTCCGGCGTGATCTTCGCCACGACCGACCAGCCGCTCGTCGAGCCCGAAGGCCGGCTGCACGCCTTCTGCCACGCGGTGCCCGGCAAGTGGCACTTCATGGGCGTCACGCTGTCGGCGGCCGGCAGCCTGCAGTGGTATCGCGACACGCTCGCGCCGACAGAGAGCTTCGCCGAGATCGTGGCCGAGGCCGAGCGCGCGAGCGCGGGCAGCGACGGGCTGCTGTTCATGCCCTACCTCTCGGGCGAGCGAACCCCCTACCCCGATCCGCTGGCCCGCGGCAGCTTCGTGGGCCTCACCGTTCGCCACACGCGCGCGCACATGACGCGGGCCGTGCTCGAGGGCGTCGCCTTCTCGATGAAGGACTGCTTCGGTCTGCTGCAGGGGGCCGGCCTCGGCGCGGTGAACGAGGTGCGGATCGCGGGCGGCGGCGCCAAGGGAGCCCTGTGGCGGAAGATCGTGGCGAGCGCCCTCGGCCTGCCGATGCTGACCGTCAACAGCACCGAAGGCGCAGCCTACGGCGCGGCGCTCCTCGGCGGCACCGGCAAGGGCGCGTGGCCGACGGTCGAAGCCGCCTGCGACGCGACGATCGCCGTCACTGGCCGCGACGAGCCGGTCCCCGAATGGACGAAGGCCTACGAGGCGCTCTACCCCCGCTATCGCGCTCTCTATCCGGCCCTCAAGCCGACCTACGACAGCCTGGGAAGCTGAGCGGGATCAGAGCAGGGCCCGGATCTTCGTCACCGTCGCCCAGTTCCGGGTCGTCGTGGCGTCGCCGAGCACCCGGCCGACCGCCTCGGTCAGCGGGCTGTCGATCATCCCCACCGGGCACCAGAGATAGGCCGCCCGGCTGCCGAGGCCGAGCGCCTCGGGCTTCCAGACCTGCCGCGCCAGAGGCTTGAGCCTCGTCCCGTCCGCCGGGTTGCTGAGAAACGCGACGAACAGCCGCGACGGATTGGCCGCCATGCCGCCCAGCGGGTTCTCCTCGACCACGGTCGCGAAGTCGGCGCCCGTCAGCACGGTGACCCGTGCGGACACCTTGAGCTTCGCGGCCATCCCCTCCTCGATGCGCGCGGCCACCTTGCCCGCCGCTTCGCGCCCCGCGTCGAAGACTACGTTGCCGCTGTTCAGCAGAGTTCGCGGGTCACCGTAGCCGAGCTTTGCGATGAGCGCACGCAGGTCGCCCATCGCAACCCGCTTGGCCTTCCCCACGTTGATCCCGCGTATCAGCGCGACGTGCATCAGCGATCCACCTCGTACTACGCGGTCGTCCAGAACCCCTCGTGAACCTGGCGACCCTCGTCGGCCAAGATGGGACCGGCGACCTCGGTCTTCTCGTGGGCTCGATCGAAGAGTGCCGCGCAGGGTCCACAGAACCTGTCACCAGCCATCTTCCCGAGCTCAAGGGCCGAGAGCGAGAAGACCACTCGCCGTATCCCCGACCAGAAGATGGCCCCGGTGCACATCGGGCAAGGCTCCGTGCTCGTGTAGAGCGTTGACCTTCCGATCACTTCGGCCCGCAACTCACGCCAAGCCAGCTGAACGAGGTTCATTTCAGCATGGTGAGTGGGGTTCTTCTGGGTGACGACGGTGTTCTCGGCCTCCAGTACTATCTGGCCATCGACGACGAGGAGGGCTCCAAACGGGTGGTTGCCGCGCTTGCGAGCCTCGCGCGCCAACTCGATGGCCCGCCGGATGTGCCTGGCATCCTCGCTCATAGCCGCATCACCGCTGAAGGCATAGAGCCCCGGGGAAAAACCGCATTGGACTAAGTATGCCCGCCAATGCCGGACAACGGTCGCAGGGCGCGACATGAGCCCTGTGGGACGGACACTAACGGACTGGACTAGCCGAAAGGGGCCGGCGGGCTCTACCAGCCTGCGCCGGGCTTGACGGGGGGCAGGGCCATACGCTTCTCCGGGTCGACAAAGGCAGCCAGGGTGCGGCGGACCATATCCTGGTAGTCGGCGGGGCCGCGGCCGCGCAGGGCGAGGTGGTTCTCGCCCGTGGGCTTGTAGACCTCGAGCGAGCCCGTGCGGCCGTGGAGGTTCAGCTTGATCTCGTCGAGGGTCTTGCGCTTGCCCGTGCGGTCCGAACCGATGCGGACGGGCTCGTCGAGCTTGAACCACAGTACCCAGTTGCCGGCCTTGATCTCGCGCACGTTGGACCAGGCGACCTCGGCGTCAGGCACGATCTCGGCAGGGATGCAGCCCGCCGAGGCGGCCCAGAAGCGCTCGTCGGCCGGGCCGGGGAACTCGGGGACCCCGTAGAAGCCGCGCTTCAGGCGCTCCACGACCTGGCCGAAGCGGTAGATGCGCATGCCGCGGGCGTCGAAGGCAAACAGGAAGTAGGTCCGTGCGTCGACGTCGTAGAGCGTCGCCGTCCAGGCGACGGCGCCACCGGCCGCGAACACCTGGCGCCAGGCTTCCTGCGCCAGCTCCGGCTCGCCGAGCACGAGGTATTGGCGCGCGAGGATCTGGTGCGCGAGCAGGTTGTGTGCGTCGAGCTCGAGCGCGCGTTCGGCGGCCCGCGTGACCGCGTAGTTGAGGTCGGCGAGGTCGTACTCGTACTTGCCGAGATCGACGGAATCCCACCAGCCGTGACGCGGCTCGGTCACGGCCGTCGCCACGGCCCGAGTCGTGAACGCGTAGCTCCTACCGTCGATCTGATCGACGCGGCAGGTCGGCGAGACCGCGGAGGATCCGGCTGCCGCCGCGGCGGGCAGCGCGAGTGCGATCGAGAGCGTGGCGGGGCTCCAGTGTCCGCTTTTCCGGCCGCCTGGGCTTCAGTCCTCGCTGCCGTCGGCGGCGAGGCCGTGCTTGTGCAGGTAGTAGGCGAGGTTGCGTGGGTCGATGCCCAGCAGGTGCGCCGCCTGCTTGCGCACGCCGCCCGCGCGGCGCTGCGCCTCGAGCAGCAGCTCGCGCTCCAGGCGGTTGAGCGACTCGCGCAGGTTGAGGTCGTGGTCGGCGGGGCTCACGGCCGCGTGTGGCGAGGGCGGCCCGGCCTGCGCCAGGTCGAGCGCCTCGAGCCCGTGCGCCGGGTCGAGGATCATCGCGCGCTCGATGACGTTGCGCAGCTCGCGCACGTTGCCGGGCCAGTGGTAGGCCGCGAGCCGCGCGAGGGTCGCGGGCTGGAGCTCCGGCGCGGGGCGCCCCAGCCGCGACGCGATCAGCTCGGCGAAGTGGCGCGCGAGCGGCGGGATGTCGTCCTTGCGCTCGCGCAGCGCGGGCACGATAATGCGCACCACGTTCAGCCGGTAGAAGAGGTCGGCCCGGAAGCGGCCCTGCTGTACCTCGGCCTCGAGGTCGCTGTTCGTCGACGCCACCACGCGCACGTCGACCCGCGTCGCCTGCTGATCGCCCAGCCGCTCGAACTCACCGTCCTGGATCGCGCGCAGCAGCTTGGCCTGTCCCGCGGCCGGCATCGCGCCCACCTCGTCGAGCAGCAGCGTGCCGCGGTCGGCGAGCTGGAAGCGGCCGTCGCGGTCGGAGGAGGCGCCGGTGAACGAGCCCTTGCGGTGGCCGAAGAACTCGCTCTCCCACATCTCGAGCGGCACGGCGGCGCAGTTGACCTTGACGAAGGGGCCCGCGGCGCGCGCGGACAGGGCGTGCAGGTGGCGCGCCAGCAGCTCCTTGCCCGTGCCCGACTCGCCGGTGACCAGCACCACCGCGTCGACCGGCGCCGTCGCCACGATCATCGCGATCGCGCGCCGCCAGGGCGCGCTCTCGCCGATCATGGCGGCGCTCTCGCCCGCGACGGCGCCGCGCAGGTAGCGCACCTCGCGCCGCAGCGCGCGCCCCTCGAGCGCGCGCTCGAGCGCGAGCTCGAGCGCATCCGGCTCGACGGGCTTCAGCACGTAGTCGGTCGCCCCGGCCCTCAGGCACTCGACCGCCGAGGCCACGGTGCCGTGGCCGGTCAGGATCAGCACCGGCACGTCCGGGGTCGTGCTCTGCATCCGCCGCACGAGCTGCAGCCCGTCCTCGCCCGGCATCCGCAGGTCCGACAGCACCGCGTCCACGGGCATCCGCGACAGCAGCTCGAGGGCGTCCTTCACCGTCGCCGCTCCGCTCGCGTCGAAGCCGCGCGCGCGCAGGATCTCGACGAGCGAGTCGCGGACGTACGCCTCGTCCTCCACGACGAGCACGCGCCCCCTGGTTCCCCGCCCGCTCATGCCCCACCCTCCCACGCCTTGAGTCGCATCCGGAACAGCGTGCCGCCCCCCGGGCGCGGCTCGGCCGACAGCTCGCCGCCGTGCTGGGCGACGATCGTATGACAGATCGAGAGCCCCAGGCCGGTCGAGTCCTTGGTCGAGAAGAACGGCTCGAAGACGCGCTCGCGGTCGGCCTCGGCGATGCCGGGCCCGCGGTCCTGGAACTCGACGACCACCTGGCCGGCCTCGGCCCGCGACACCACGCGCACTTCCCCGCTCGTGGGCTGGGCTTCACAAGCGTTCACGATCAGGTTCATCGCGACCTGGCCGAGCATGACCGGGCTGCCCCGCACCAGCAGCGGGCCGGGGCCGAGCTCGTACGCGAGCTCGACGTGGGTGAACTCGCGCCGCGAGCGGACGAAATCGCCGGTCTCGCGCAGGACGCGGTTGACGTCCACCGGCGTCATCTCGGCCTTGGCAGGGTCGGCGTGCGCGAGCACCTGGCGCACGATGCCGGCCGCGCGGTCGAGGCCCTGCTTGATGGCCGCCAGATGGCGGCCTACCGCCTCCGAGTCGCCGCGCGCCGAGGCGTCGCGGGCGAGCGCCAGGTAGTTCGCCATGCCCTCGAGCGGGTTGTTGATCTCGTGGGCGATGCCCGCCGCCAGGCGGCCCACGGTGCTGAGCCGCTCGGCGTGGAACAACCGCCGCTCGAGCTCGCGCACCCGCGCCTCCTCCGCCGCGCGCGCCTCGAGCCCGGCGCGACTCCTGGCCTGCTGCACCGCGAAGCCACCGAGCAGGAGCGCCAACGCCATCACCGCGAGGTTGAGCGCGAGTGTCGTGCGGTAGCGGGCGAAGATCGGCTCGTCCAGGCCCGACGCCGCGGGCGAGGCGCGCCGGCACGACAGTCTTAGCGGTCCCGCGGCCGACCAGCCCTCGGCCGGTACGGCGGCCCGAGTCTCCTCCCCGGTCGCGCCGCTCGACGCTCGAGGGCCGCGCGGAAAGCGGCCGAGCGTGGCGCCCGTCGCGTCGGCCAGCTCACAGGCCGCGAGCGCGGACGACGGCGCGCCCTCGCCGGGGTCGAGCAGCGACCCCGCCTCGACCTCGATCTCGACCGTCACTCCACCGGCGAGCGGGCGGCCCGTGTCTTGCTGCGGCAGCTTCGCGATCAGGCGCGGCCGCCGCGGGTCGACCGCGGCACCCTCGTCGCCCGTGGGGCTCGCCGACACCCAGAGCACCGGCACGCCGCCGCGCCGGCCGACGTGCACCAGCGGCCGGCCGGCGGTCGAGGCAATGCTGATCCGCACGACCTCGGCGTGGCTGCGCAGAAAGATCAGCAGCGCGCTCTCGGCGGCCTGCCGCGTGAGCGACGAAGGACCCAGCCCCTCGTCACCCAGGCGCGCGATGGTGGGTGAAGACGCGAGAAAGGCGAGGTCCGCCCGCACCTCCGAGAGGCGGCGCTCGAGCCGCGACGCGCGCGCGCCGACCTCGAGCTCGAAAGCGCGAGCCGCCTCGTCGCGCGCGCCCTGCCGCGCCACGCGGATGCCCCAGAAGCCGGCGAGGTTGACCGCCGCCACCGCCAGCAGCGCGATCAGGGTCAGCCAGCCGGGGCTGGCACCGAGCACGCGGGCAGCGGAGGCGGGCGTCCTCAGTACGGGCACCGGCCGAAGCGGTCCTCGCAGAGGCCGCTGTTGCAGGACAGGTTCGACTCGCAGGGCACGCTCTTGCCGTCGCAGGGCGCGTTCAGCGGCGCTCCGCCCTCCGTCGTACCGCAGGAGGCGCCCGAGAGGACGTTGCCTTCGCAGAAGCAGGGCTCGTTCGGTGCGCCGACGATGCAGGTGCGGGGCGAGCAGGTGATGACGCCGGTCTCGGAGCTGCCCTTGCCGAGCTTGTTGGCGCCGTACAGCAGGCCCAGGCCGACGATGTTCGCGCCGATGATCGCGCCGATGTTCCCGGCCTGCTTGCCCGCCCCGACCGGGGCGGCCGTGGGGGCGGCGGCGCCCGCCCCGCCCGCGGCCACGCGGCGCAGCTGCACCTCGCCGCTCAGGCGCGCCAGGGGTCGGCGCCCACCCGGTAGCGAGAAGCCCTCGGCGAGCGGCTGCTCGGCGCCCCCCTGCCGCCACGCCAAAAGCCCCTGCAGCGCCGCTCCACTCTCGCGCAGCGACAGCGTCCACTCGTTGCCGCCGGAGTCGGTGAAGGACAGCGCGGGACCCTCGAGCACGAACTCGGCGATCGAGTAGCGCTTGCGCAGCGCGGGACACGTCGCACCCGCAGGGGCGGGCATGTCGATCGCGATCGAGCCCGCGATCGACGTTCCGGCGCCCAGCTCGAGGCGCACGCTGGGCGTGCCCGGCTCGCTCTCGTAGCGACACGACACGCCGGCGTCGTCGTTCAGCAGGACCGCCGAGCCCTCGAAGCTGCCGATGAAGACCCTGGGCTTCGGGCCGGCCGGCTGCTGCGGCTGCTGCGGCTGCTGCCGCGGCATGGCTTGCGGCGCCGCGGGCACGGGCGCGGCGAGACTCAGGACGAGAAGGACGACGGCGGGATGGCGGAGCATGTGCGAGCCGACGGGCCGGGATGCTACCACGCGAGCCGCGCCTTCGCCCTGTCGATGCGCGCGTTGTTCTCCTCCACCGACAGCGGGCCGCTCGGCCCTTCCGGCGGGTAGACGTGGCTGCCGTAGACGGGGTACGCCTCGCTGCGCAGGTGCGCGAGCATGTGGTGGCCGCGGCGGGTCGCGCGCTCGTGGCGCAGCGCGCTCACGTCCACGGGCGCGACCACGATGCGCTCGCCGGGTCCCGGCGAGGCTTGCGCCAGGATGCGGCCGTCGAAGTCGACCAGCATGCTGCCGCCCGGCCACGAGTAGGGCGGATAGCGACGCAGCTGCGCCCCCTGGTTGGCGGCCACCACGAAGGCCGTGTTCTCGAGCGCGCGGCAACGGTTGACGAGCGTCCACCAGTCCATCGGCTCGGTGGCGCCCCAGGGGTCCATGTATGCCGAAACGCGCACCAGCACCTCGGCGCCGTTCATCGCCAGCTGCCGCAGCGCCTCGGGAAACAGCCAGTCGTAGCAGATCGCGCAGCCGATCCGGCCGATCTCGGTGTCCGCCACCGGGAACAGCGGCTCGTCGTAGCCTTCCACGTCGTGGGGGCTGGAGTGCACTTCGTACGGGATCCAGGGATTCACCTTGCGGTACTTGTACAGGACTCCGGACGGGCCAACGAGGCAGGTCGCGTTGAAGAGCACGCCCGGCCAGCGCCGGTCGGCCTCGATCATGCTGCCGGTCTGGACGTAGATGCCGTGCTCCTTCGCCTTCGCCTGGATGCGGTCGGTGTGCTCGTTGGGCACCTCCACCGCGAGCTTCTGGGCGAGCTCGGCGACCGTCGGGAACACCGGCGCGGCATGGGCGAACTCGGGAAAAACGACGAGCCGTACCGGCAGGAACGGCGCGGCGCCGGCGAGCGCCTGATCGATCATCGCCAGCATGCGGTCGGTGTTGGCGCGCATCTCGGCGCGGGCGAGCGGGTTCGGCAGGTCGGTCTGGCAGGCCGCGGCCGCGTAGCGGATCATCTCGTCCTTTGTCCTTGAGCCGCGTGTAGCTCGATCGGCACGATCGGGCGGACGACCACGCGGGTGTTCCAGCTCTCGGTGTCCTCGAAGGCCTTTCGGACGCCGGGCGGGAGGTCGGTTTCGGGGTAGGGGTAGCGCTTCATGGCGTGGAAGGGCAGGGGCAGGACGGCGTCGGGGCTCGCGGAGTTGATGTCCATCTCCTTGCTGAAGCCGTCGCCGTGGAGCAGGAACGTCCGCACCGTGCCAGGGCGCGGCGGCGGAAGCGACGCGGCGTCGAACGCGAGCGAGAGCTCGTCGCCCGGCTTCGAGACGACGAAGCGGTCGTCGCTCGCCCCGACGAGGCGCCGCACGTCGCCCTTGCGCGTGTAGCGGCCCGGCAGCGTCTTCCACGGCGAGAGCCAGGACGCGCGCGCGTAGTCGAAGGTCCACGGCTCGTCAGGGCTGGCCTCGGCCGAGAAGCCGCGCTCGCGCAGGTCGGCACGGACCGGCTCGAGCGTCACGGGCGCGAGCACGACCCCGCGCGCGGGAGCGGCCGCTCTGGCCTGGTCCCACAGCACGCGCATCGTCGTGACGACACGGACGCGGCGCGAGGGGCCCATGAGCCCGGCCACGTCCACCACGATCGTCTGGGGCCGGCCGACTGGCACGCCGATCTGCTCGAGCGCCGTCGCCCACGAGCCGTCCGCGCGCTCGACCTCGAGCCGTGGCGGGACGAGCTGCAGGCCCGCCTGGTGCGCGGCGACGTTGTCGCTCGAGAAGGCGTAGTCGGTCCAACCGCTGAGCAGCAGCAACGAGTGCGACTCGGGCAGGCCGGACAGGTCGAGCGTGAGCGCGTGCTGCTTCGAGTAGCCGCGGATGCGCTCGGTCGGCAGCTCGTCCACGTAGACGCGGTCGAGCCCGCGCAGGCGCTCGGTCACCTCGCGCCCGCGATGGTCAAAGGCGCGCGGCGTCCGCGGGTCGCGCGCGGCGAAGAGGCGCTCGGCCTTCGGCGGCGTCGTCATGCCCTCGTCCGGGAACACGAGCACGTCCTCGGGGTGGTCGATCGCGACGAGCCGCAGGCGGTCGAGGTAGAGGACCTCCTCGAGCTCGTTCGTCACCCGCAGCTCGTAGCGCCCGTCGCGCGGAACGAGCTGCCCCGGCGCGATCCGCACCTGCTCGACGGGATCGGGGTCGCTCACGACGCCGGGCGCGAGCCGGTAGCCCATCTCGCCGCCGCCCAGGAAGTCCGTCACGAACTCGAAGCGCTCGCCGTTCCAGACGTAGAGGTACGGGCACGATGAGGGCTTGCGGTCGAGCTCCTCGAGCTCGACGCGGCCGGGGCTCGCGCCGGCTCCGCCGGCCTGCGTCGCGACCTCCGTCTGCACGATGCCCGACATCCAGATCACGCGCACCGCGTCCGGCGCCTGTCGCCAGCCGAGGCCGAAGGCGACCTCGGCGGGCGCCGCCATCGGCACGCTGGCGCTCGTCTCGAGCTTCTGGCGCAGACTGCCCGCCCGGATCTCGACCTTGGCGCCGAGCCCGTCGCGGTTCGAAACCCGGCCGCGGAGCCTGAGGGCGTAGGAACGGTTTCGGTTCCCGCCGCGATTCTCGAGAACGAGGAGGCGCCCCGGCGTCGCGACGATCGCGTCGGCGTCGCCGTCCCGGTCGAGGTCGGCGATCCCGAGCGCGGCTCCTGCGAGCGACGCGGTGCGAAGCGCCTCGGGGAATGCGGCCGCACTCACGTCGGCCCACGACGTGCCCAGGTTGCGCAGCAGCCGGAGGCCCTTCGCGGCCACCAGGAACACATCGAGCAACCCGTCGTTGTCGTAGTCCACGAACTGCGCCGCCACGGCTCCCGCGGCTTCCGGCACGGGCCTGAGAGCGAAGCCGCCACGCCCGTCGCTCGCCGCGAGGCTCGCGGCCGCGGAGCCGCCCAGCAGGAAGTCCTCGTAGCCGTCCTTGTTCACGTCGCCCTTGGCGGCGAAGAAGAGCGGCCCCGCCGCGGCGGCGAGCCCCAGCTCCCCCGCCACGTCGCGGAATGTGCCGTCCCGCATGTTCCGGTAGAGCCGTGCGCGCTCCCGCGTGGCGACGAACAGGTCGACGTCGCGGCGGTTGTCGAAGTCGGTCGGGATCATGGCAAAGGCCGCGCCGGCTCCGTCGAGGCCGGCGCTCTTCGCGATGTCCGTGAAGGTCCCGTTGCCGTTGTTCCGGAGCAGCAGGCCCGCGGCGAGAGCGTCCAGGTCCCCGTCGTGATCCACGTCAACCCAGGCGGCGGCGCCGGTGGGGGCCGCGACAGGCCCGAGACCGGCGGCGGCGCTTGCGTCCTCGAAGCGACCGCCGCCCGCGTTTCGGAACAGGGACAGCGCTGCGCCGCGAACCACGAGCAGGTCGAGGTGGCCATCGTTGTCGAAGTCCGCCGCCACCGCGGCGAGCGCGTCCGTGACCGCAAGCCCCGTCCGGTCCGTGACGTCGACGAGCGCGGCCGCGCCGCCCTTCAGGATGCGCAGCGATCCCCCGTCCGCCACGACGGCCTCGAGTCCCCCGTCGCCGTCGAGATCGGCCAGCACCAGGGCCGCCGGCGTCGGCCCGGGCGAGGAGCGGGTCCCGGGCCGGTCCTGTTTCAGGGCGAAGCTCACCGCCGGCGTCTTGCGGTCCACGGCTTCCGTCTCGGCGCCGGTCGAGGCGACGGCCTCGGCGTAGCGGCCCTGCTCCAGGTAGTTGGCACTGAGCGCCGTCTTGTACGGGCTGTCGCGCAGCAGCTGGAAACGCGCCATCGCCTGAGATCCCTCGTCGCGCCGGTCCGCGCGATTGAGCGCCACGGCGAGGTTGTAGGCGGCGCTCACGTTGTAGGGCTCGGCGGCGAGCGCCACGCGGAACGCCCTCACCGCGTCCTCGAACCGGCGCAGCTGGAGGTACACCTGCCCGAGCGTGACGTTCGCCCCGAGGTCGTTCGGGTCGGCGTCGAGCACCTGCTGCAGGTGCGGAAGCGCCTGCTCGGCCTGCCCCTCGCTGCGCGCGACGAGCGCGAGCAGGTAGTGCGGCTGGGGCGCCTTTGGGGCGGCTTCGTACGCCTCGCGGGCGGCTCGCTTCGCTGCCTCGATGTCCGGCAGGTAGAAGTACGCGATCGCGAGGTTCACCTGGGCGGCCAGAAGCGACCGGTCGGCCTCGAGCGCGCGGCGGAAAGCCGCTACGGCGTCCGCGAAGCGGAACTGCTCGAGCAGCGCCACCCCCAGGTTGTTCTCGCGCCACGCGGCCTCGCGTCCGGCGCCCGCGGCGGCGGCCAAGGACGCCGGCGTGCGCTGGAGCACGAGCCCGGCCGAGAGGACGAGTGCCAGCGCGGCGAGCGAACGGAGCAAACGGCCTCGTTCAAGACGCACCATCCGACGATTGTCGTCCGGCCCGCGGCGCCGACTCAAGCGGCCCGCTTACTTGCGCCTGGGGCCCGGCTTCGAGTCGTCCCCGCGCGGGTGGCCCTCGGCCATCAGCTGCAGCTCCGCGCGGCGTACACGCACGAACTCGAGGAAAGCGCGCGTCGCCGCCGGCTGGAAGCGCGCGAGCGAGATCACGGCAACGCTGCGCCGCAGGCGGTGGCCTTCGAGGCGCAGCTTGGCGAGCCAGCCCCAGGCCACCTCGTCGCGCACGGCCCACGCCGGCAGGAGCGAGACGCCGATGCCGCGCTCGACCATCAGCTTGATGAAGGACGTGTCGTTCGACTCGAGCGCCAGCGACGGCTCGATCCCGACCTTGTTGAAGAACTGGTCGGTCGTGCGCCGGATCGAGCCCCCGCGCTCGAACAGGATCAGGCGCTCCTGGCGCAGGTCCTCGGTGGAGACCTCGTCGCGGCCGGCCAGGCGGTGGCCGTGGCCGACCACCAGCACCAGCTCGTCCTCGAACAGGCTCTCGATCTTGAGCGCGGGCGAGTAGACGGGCAGCGAGGCGAAGCCGACGTCGGCAGCGCCGTTCAGGATGTCCGCCACCGTCTCGTCGGTGCTGGAGGTGGTGCGGAACGAGACGTCGACGCGCGGCTGCGCCTTCATGAAGGCCTCGAACAGCGGCGCGAACAGGTGCACGATCGCCTGGGTCGCGGCCGCGGCGCGCACGCGCCCGGCCGGCGAGTGCTCGCCGCCGCTCACCCGCTCTCGCAGCGCCTCCGCCTCGTCGAGCAGGCGCACCGCGTGCTCCAGGGAGGCCTGGCCGGCAGACGAGAGCTTGACGCCGCGCTTGGCCCGGATGAAGAGCGGCTCGCCGAGCTCGGTCTCGAGCGACTTGATCTGGTGGCTGACGGCGGACTGGGTCAGGCCCAGCCGCTCCGCGGCACGCGTGAAATTCAGCGTCTCGGCGACGACGCGAAAGGTACGCAGTTGCGAGAGCTCCATCGGCTTCCTCTCCCGCCTCAGACCATGAGGGAATGTCATGAATCATAGCAGAGGGATCGAGCAGATCGTTCGCTCCGCGGCCAGTCGAGGGCTCCCGGCGGGCCAATGCGGGCCTCGGCCCTTGACGGGGGCCGTGGTCTATAGGAGCGTGGGCCCGCAGATGGCCATCACGCCCGCGCCGGAAACCGCCGCCGAGATCGCCGCACTCTTCGTCCCGTGGGTCGAGCAGACCTACGGGGCGAAGCTCGACTACGGCGTTTACAGCCTCAAGCAGGTGGACGGCATCCTCGACGACCTGCGCAAGGACCAGAAGTTCGAGGACCTGCAGCCGCTGCTCTTCTCGATGGGCTGCTACGTGGGCGAGGTGCTGGTCCGGCGCGCGGGTGGGCGCTGGCGCAGCGCAGAAGCGGTCGGGATGACGGCGGTGGCGAGCTCGCCGATCGTGGTCGCGATGCCGGACGGCCGCGGCTGCAACCCCGTCGGCAAGGTGTACAAGCGCTTCCAGAACGGCCCGCAAGACAGCATCGCCGGCTTCTTCCAGCTGATGACGGTGGCGCCGCCGCCGGAGAAGCTCGCCGGCGAGCCGCTCGAGTAGAGCTGCTAGCGCCGGTTCGCCCGCTCGAGACCGACGTTGACGCCGAACTGGTAGGAGCGCGGCGCCAGCCAGACCTGGAACTGGCCGGTGACCGGCGTGCCGTCCGCGTTCGCGAGGAACACGTCGTCCTCGTCGAAGAGGTTGTCGACCTGGGCGTAGACGCTCACGGCATACGACCCGAGGCCCGCGAAGCGCTTGCTCACCTGCGCGTACCAGACCGAGTACGCGGGCTGGTAGGTCCCGTCGACGCCGGGAGGCATCTTGTCGTTCCACTGCCCCCGCAGGTTGGCCCGCAGGCCGAGGCGCGGGTTCGTCCAGAGCAGCTTCAGGAAACCAGAGTGGTTCGGATAGCCGCCGACCTCGGCGCCCTCCGGGGTCTCGCGCTCGTTGTAGGTGTACGCGAGCGACGGCGTGAGGCCCCACTTGAGGTTCAGGGCCGCCGCGAGGTTGACGCCCTTCGAGGTGTAGCGGTCGAGGTTGCGGTAGGTGAACGTGCTCGGCGAGAGCTGGAAGAAGACGATCCCGTTCTAGACGCTCGTGTGGTAGCCGTCGAGAGACAGCTGCGCCGTCCGTCCGGCGAACGTGTACCCCGCCGTGTACCCGTCCGACTCCTCGGGCACGAGCTCCGGGTTGCCGACGAAGAACGGCGGCGTGTCCAGGTACAGCTCACCGAAGTACGGCGGTCGGAAGCCGTGGCCGTAGCTGCCGCGCAGGCGCTGCTCCGGCGCCAGCGTGAAGACGACGTCGGCCTTCGGGCTCCACTCGTCGCCGAAGTCGCTGTAGTGGTCGTAGCGCAGGCCGCCCGTGATCCGCAGGCGCGAGGTGAGGTTGAGCTCCTGCTGCGCCCAGGCCACGTCGATCGTGCGCTCGGGGTCGCTCACGAAGACGCGCGTCTCGTCGCGATCGTACTCGCCCCAGGTGTAGGTCAGGTTTACGCTCGAGCGCGGCGAGATCAGCCATTCGAGCTCGGGCGAGAGCATGTAGCGCGTCAGGTCGCGTTGGGCGATAGTCCGCGAACGAGCCGGCGGACAGCGTGAGCATGTTCGACACGCCGCGCTCGCTCGACTCGCCGGTGATGAAGTTCACCACCCCGCCCATGGCGTCGGAGCCGTAGAGCGCCGAGCCCGCGCCCTTCACGATCTCGATCCGCTCGACGCCGGGCAGCCGCAGCTCCTCGAGGTTGAGGTTGCCGTTCGCGTCGCGGCCCAGGTAGCGCCGGCCGTTGACGAGCACGAGCACTCCCTTGTTGGGGATCCCGTTGATCGACAGGTGGCCCTGGCCGCCGCCGGCATTGACCTCGACGCCGGAGCCGCTTTGCTCCACGAGGACGTCCTTCGCCGAGCGGGCGCCGGTGTCCTGGATCTGCGCCCGCTCGACGAGCGTGACCGGCTGGGCCACGTCGAACAGCAGCTGCTCGCGCCGGTTCGCGGTCTCGACCGTGATCGCGGTGCTGAGCTGCGCCACTCCCAGCTCGAGCGCGAGAGCCTTCGCCTGAGCCTCGGCCGGGACCACGGCCGGCTCGGCAGTGTCGGCGAAGCCCGGGAAGCTCGCGCGCACCTCGTAGCGGCCGGGAGCGAGTCAAGCGAACCGCTCCAATCGGTTGGACGAGGCGCCCGCGAGCTTGCGAGCAGCGGGGTTAGCGAGGGGCGCGCTCCCGCGCGGGGCAGCGGCCCGAGCCTTCGGTGATCGCCCGCAGCCTCGCCCTCAGCTCCGGCGTCAGGTCGGAGGCGGCGAAGCGCCAGCGCCAGTTGCCGTCGCCGCGGCCCGGCAGGTTCATGCGTCCTTCCGATCCCGTGCCGAGCACGTCCTGCAGCGGCACGATCGCGGTGTCCGCGACCGACACCAGCAGCGTGCGGACGAAGTCCCAGTGGATCTCGCTGCCGTCGCCGCCCACGTAGGCGAGCGCGCGCTCCCGCTCGCGCTCGACCTCGGCGGCGGTGCGCGTCGAGTCCCCCACCCCGGCGTTCCACCAGCCCACGACCGTGTCGTTGTCGTGCGTGCCGGTGTAGACGACCTTGCGCCGCGAGTAGTTGTGGGGAAGGAAGCCGTTGCCCTGGGCGTCGCTGCCGAAGGCGAACTGCAGGATGGCCATGCCCGGGAAGCCGAAGACGTCGCGCAGCGCCTCGACCTCGGGCGTGATCACGCCGAGGTCCTCCGCCACGACGGGAAGCTCGCCCAAAGCTCCGCGCAGGGCCTCGAAGAACGCGGCGCCGGGGCCCCTCACCCAGCGGCCGTGGACCGCGGTCGTCGCGTCGCCCGCCACCTCCCAGTACGCCTCGAAACCGCGGAAGTGGTCGAGCCGCACGAGGTCCACGAGCTCGAAGACCGCGCGCAGCCTGTCGATCCACCAGGCGTAGCCGGCCCGCTCGAGCGCGTCCCAGCGATAGAGCGGGTTGCCCCACAGCTGGCCCGTGGCGCTGAAGTAGTCGGGCGGGACGCCGGCCTGCAAGGACGGCCGCCCGTCCGCGCCGAGGTGGAAGAGCTCCGGGTGCGCCCACACGTCGGCGCTGTCGTGGGCCACGAAGATCGGCACGTCCCCCATCAGCCGGATGCCGCGCGCGTGGGCCGCCCGCCTCACTTCGGCCCACTGCTCGAAGAACAGCCACTGCGCGAACTCCACCTCGCGGCACTCGCGCGCGAGCTCGCGGCGCGCCCGCTCGAGCGCTTCCGGCTCGCGCTCGACGAGCGAGCGCTCCCAGGTGTTCCATGCGGCCCCACCGCTCGCCCGCTGCAGCGCCGTGAAGAGGGCGAAGTCGGCGAGCCACGCCGCGTGGCCGCGGACGAAGGCCGAGAATGCCTCACGGCGCGAGGCGTCCGCGCCAGCCTCGAAGGCTGCGTGTGCCTTCTCGAGCAGCGGGCGCTTCCACTCGATCACCCGGCCGAAGTCGACCGCGCGCTCCTCGAAGCGGGGCCGCCCGGCGAGATCCGCGTCCGTCAGCAGGCCGAGGTCGCGCAGCCGGTCGAGCGAAACCAGCAGCGGGTTGCCGGCGAAGGCCGAGAAGCACTGGTAGGGCGAGTCGCCGTAGCCCGTGGGGCCAAGCGGCAGCACCTGCCACAGGCGCTGGCCCGTCTCCTGGAGGAAATCGAGGAACGCGAGCGTCGCGGGGCCGAGCTCTCCGATCCCCTGAGGTCCGGGCAGCGAGGTCGGGTGCAGCAGGATCCCGGCGACGCGCGAAGCGCCCGCGGCGGCGCGGGCGGCCTCCTGGAGGCTCGTCACTGCGCGGGTGGTTCGACCTTGACGAGCACCGACTGGTTGATCAGGTTGTCGCGATCGTCCTTCATCTGGACGTTGACCGCCAGCAGCGCGTTGACGCGGAAGTCCGGCAGGATGTAGCTCGTCGTCTGAGGTACGACGAGCGTGCCGCCGGGGTCGATGCGTTTTTCGCCGACGAAGACGATGAGGTCGGCGCTATCGAAGTAGGTAAGGCTCACCAGCAGCCCTGTCTCGGGATCGTAGATCTGGGCGCTCACGAACAGGACCTCGCCGCCCAGGCCGTTCAGCTCCTGGATCGTCACCTTGTACCCGATCGAGACCGCGCCGGTGAGCGCGCTCTGGCTGGGCGGCACGGGCGTGGGATCGACCGTCACCTGGATGGCAGCGCGCGCCACGTCGGCGGCCGTCAAGGTGTCCTCCCCGCACGAAGCCGCGAGGAGCGCGACGAGCAGGACCAGCGCGAGGTGGAGCCGCGGCGAGCGGGCCATCGCTCAGGCCCTGGCCGCGGGAGGCGGCAGCTCGGCCGCCTCGCAGGTCGAGGCGAAGCCGTTCCGATTGTGGGATCCGTCGCAGAACGGCTTCTTCGTGGATTGACCGCAGCGGCAGAGCGAGACGACGGTGCGGCCGGCGAGGCCCCACTCCTTCCCGCTCTCGTCCTCGATCGTGATCGCGCCCTCGAGACGGAGGGGTCCGTTGTTCCTGACCGTCACCTTGAAGTCGGACATGAAGCTCCATTCTAGCCGCGGGTGTGGCGCGCGGTAAACTGGCGGGATGATCCAGGAGGCCTTGGTGGCGGGCGCGGCTTTGGAGCGGGAGTACCGGGCGGGGCGCGAGGCGGCGGGACTCGTCACGCTCGCGCGCGGAACGCTCGACGTGACCGGCCCCAAGCGACAGGACTTCCTGCACGCCATGCTGAGCAACGACGTGAACGGCCGGCGGCCCGGCGAGGGTTGCCGCGCGGCCAGCATGAGTGCCAGGGGCTCGCTGCAGGCCTTCCTGCGCGTGCTCGTGGACGCGAGCGTCGTGGTGCTGGAGACCGAGCAGGAACGCCTCGAGCTGGTGCTGCAGACGCTGGAGCACCACAAGGTCGGGGCGCCGGTGCGCTTCGCGACGCGGCCCGTGAGTGTCCTCGGGGTGCTGGGTCCGCGGGCGGGCGAGGCGCTGATCGCCGCCGGCGCAGCGCCGCTGCCGGAGGGCTTCGAGTCGCACCGCGAGGCCCGGGTCGGCGACCACCCCGTGCGGCTCGTCCGGGCGGGCGACCTGCCCGGCGGCGGCTTCGTGCTGCACGCAGCACCCGAACAGGCGGAGGTGGTGCGGACGGCTCTCGAGGCAGCGGGCGCCCTTCCGCTCGGCGCCGAAGCGCTCGACGCGCTGCGCATCGAGGCGCTCTGCCCGTGGTACGGCAGCGACGTCACCGAGGACAACCTGCTCCACGAAACGGGCCTCGTGAGCGTCCTGCACTCCTTCACCAAGGGCTGCTACGTCGGGCAGGAGGTGATCGCGCGGCTCGAGGGGCGCGGCGGCCACGTCAACAAGGCGCTGCGCGGCCTGCGGCTCGGCGCGCCCGCGAGTCCGGGCGCGGCGCTGACGGCGGACGGCAAGGACGCCGGCTGGCTCACCACCTGCGCGGTGTCGCCGCGGCTCGGACCGATCGCGATGGGCTACGTTCACCGCAGCCACTTCGCTCCCGGCAGCGAGGTCGCGGTGGGCGGCGTCCCCGCCCGGGTCGTGCTGAGCTTCGACGAGGCGGGGGCGCAGGCGTGAAGATCTACACGAAGACCGGCGACAAGGGCCAGACGGGGCTCCTCGGCGGCGCGCGCGTGCCGAAGGACGCGCTGCGCGTCTCGGCCTACGGCGACGTGGACGAGGCGAACGCGACGATCGGCGCAGTCGCGTCACACGCGGACGCTCGCCTCGCGCAGCTCCTGGGCGCGATCCAGAAGGACCTGTTCGCGATCGGCGCGCGCCTCGCCGACCCCACGCACAAGGTCGCGGCCCGGCGCGCCAAGGCCGCAGTCACCGCCGCACACGTACGGAGGCTGGAGAGGGCGATCGACGCGCGCGAGCGCGAGCTGCCGCCGCTACGGGCATTCGTGCTGCCGGGAGGCCGGCCGGTGGCGGCGCTGCTGCACCAGGCCCGCACCGTCGTGCGCCGCGCCGAGCGGACTGTGGTCGCTTTGTCGCACGACGCCTCGGTGGAGCCGGGCATCCTCGTCTATCTCAACCGGCTCTCGGACCTGCTGTTCGTGCTCGCCCGCCACGAGAACCACCGCGCGGGAGTCGTCGAGGAGCGCTGGTAGCTCAACCCCCAATAAAAGTGTGCTTCCCGCTCACGCGCACCTTGACCGGCCGGCCGGCCTTCCTGCCGGGCTCGTACTTCCAGCGGCTGATCTCGAGCAGCACGGCCTCGAGCACGCCGCCGCCCTCCTCGACGCGGATGTCGGTCACGTCGCCGGCCTCGTTGACGACGAAGCTCGCCGTGATGGAGACCCGGGCGCCCCGCGCGAGCCTCGGTCCCCAGTCCGGATACGCGGCGTTCGCGCCGGAGAGACGGATCGGCGGCACGTCCACGTCGTCCTCGTCGTAGATCTTCGGGTCGACGGGCAGGGTCGGGGCCTGCTGGACCGGTCGCAGCGCCCGCGTCGGCAGCGCGACGGGCGCCGTCGGCAGGGGCGTCGGCAGGGGCAACGCGGCCACGACCGGAGCCGCTGACGCGGCGCCTCGCGGCCGAGAGGGCACCACGCTCAGCGCCACGACCACCGGGGGCGTCGGCGTGGGCGTTGCGGCCGGCGGGCCGGACGACGGCGACGGAGCCGGGAGCGGCGGCGCCGCGACGCCCCCCGCGCTCACGAGGTGCACGGCCAGCACCGCGAGCGCCGCCTGGGCGAGCGCCATCCGGGCGATCGGGGGCCGCTCGGCGACCAGCGCGACCGGGCGCGTCTCGTCCTCGGGTCCGCTCTCGGTGAGCGACATGCCGGGCGCCGCCAGCAGGCCGGGCGCCGAGCGGGCACAGGCGGCCTGGAGTGCGCGCCGCATCTCGACGGCGGTCGGGTAGCGGTCGGCCGGGTCCTTGGCGAGCGTGCGCGCCAGCACCGGCCGCAGCGGCTCCGGCAGCTGCGGCAGGTCGAGGAACGGCGCATCGTGGAGCTGGCGCAAAATCGTGGCGACCGCCGTCTCGCCGCGGAACGGAAGGGCGCCCGTGAACAGCTCGAAGATCACCACCCCGAGCGAGTAGAGGTCGCCGCGGAAGTCGACGCCGTCGCCCCGCAGCTGCTCCGGGCTCATGTACTCGGGCGTCCCCATCAGGCTGCCGGTGGCCGTCACGGTGACGCCCCCGGTCGCGCCGTGCTGCTTGGCGATGCCGAAGTCCATCACGCGCACGGCGCCCTTGCGGTCGCGCATCAGGTTCGCCGTCTTGAGGTCGCGGTGCACGACTCCCGCCTCGTGGATGGCGACCAGGCCGTCGGCGACCTGCAGCGCGACGCTCCAGGCCTCGTCGTGGGGCAGCCCGCCCGCGTCCCGCGCGACCGCGGCCAGGTTCTGTCCCTCCACGAGCTCCATGCAGATGTAGAGCAGCCCGCGGTCCTCGCCGTCGCCGTACACCGAGCAGACGTTCCTGTGCCGCACCCGGCGCGCCAGGCGGATCTCGGATCGGAAGCGCTGCTCCACCCGCCCCGACTCGCGCGCCACGTCGGGCCGGAGCACCTTGATCGCGACCGTCTCGCCGAGCTCGCGGTCGAAGGCCCGGTACACCATGCCCATGCCCCCGCGGCCGAGTGGGCCCAGGATCTCGTAGCGCGAGGCGAACAAAGCGCCCTCCGAGAGCGCCGCGAGCCCGGCGTCCATGGCTTCGCCGCAGGCGAAGCACACCCGGGCGGAGCTCTCGTTCTGGGCGCGGCAGGAGGGACAGTTCATCGGTCCGTCACGACGATGATAGCGTGGCTTGGTAGAATCCGGGGTTCCATGGCCTTGCGCGCGGCGGTTTTCGACTTCGACGGGGTGATCGTAGACAGCGAGCCGCTGCACTTCCGCTCGCTGCGCGACGCGCTCATGAGCGAGAACGTCGAGATCAGCCACGAGGAGTACTGGGACCACCTGCTGGCGCACGACGACCGCAGCTCGATCCGCCTGGCCTTTGAACGGCGCGGCGAGCGGCCCGATCCGGACCGCCTCGCACGCGTGGAGCGGTTCAAGGTCGAGCGCTTCGCCGAGCTGATCCCGGAGGTGCCGGTCTTCCCCGGGGCGCGCGAGGTGATCGGTGCGCTCGCCGCGGAGCTGCCGCTCGCGATCGCCTCGGGCGCGCGCCACGACGAGATCGAGGCGATCCTCGCGGGGATCGGACTGCGTGACGCGTTCGCCGCCCTCGTCGGCGCCGAGGACGCGGCTCGCACCAAGCCCGACCCGGCGCCCTACCTCGAGGCGGCACGCCGACTCGAAAGCCGCGTCCCGGGGCTCGTACCCGCGCAGTGCGTTGCATTCGAGGACTCGCTGCCAGGAGTCTTGTCGGCGCTCGGCGCGGGCATGAAGGTGGTGGGCGTCGCGCACAGCTACCCCGCCGAGAGGCTCCGCTCCGCGCACCGCGTCCTGGACTCACTCGCCGCATTCGAGCCCGCATCGCTCGGCGGGCTCTTCGAGGACTGAGAGCTTTGCCCTCCCGCCACCTCGACCCCGAGCAGGCGCGTCGCTACGCCGAGCACCGCTACGACTTCAACCGCAAGTCGCTCGCCGGCCGCGTGGTGCTGCTGCCGGGCGGCGCTTCGGGCCTGGGTGCTTCGATCGCGGCGCTTCTGGTGCAGGACGGCGCGATTCCGGTCGTGGGCTATCGCTCGAACCGCGGCAACGCGCTCACGTTCCAGCAGCGCGTGCAGGACCTCTACGGCGGCCTCGTCCACCTGGTGGAGGGCGACGTCGCCGATCCCGAAGTGCGCAAGCGGTACATCGAGGCGGCACTCGCGGTCAAGGGCGAGCTCTACGGCGTCGTGGCCCTCACGGGCGATCCGGCGCGCGTGAAGGGCGGCGAGCTCGACGGTGCTTCGCTGCACGCCTCTTTCACCGCCAACTTCGAGGCCCCGGTGCTGCTGGCGCGTGCCGCGGCCGAGGAGATGCTGCGCCGCGACACACACGGCGCGATCGTGTTGTTCTCGAGCATGCAGGGTGTCTTCCCGTTCGAGGGCAGCCTGGCCTACGCCTCGCCCAAAGCCGCGCTGGTGCACGCGGCCCGCGTGCTCGCGAAGGAGTACGGCGGCAAGGCCGACATCCGCGTCAACGTCGTGGCCCCCGGCGCCACGGTCGTGGGCATGGCGCGCGCCTCGATCGAGGGCGGCAAGTACGACCCCTACGTGGACCGCGGCACGATCGCCCGCTTCGGCCGGCCCGAGGACGTCGCGCGCACGGTCCGCTTCCTGCTCGAGCCCGACTCCTACGTCACCGGCCAGGTGATCACCGTCGACGGCGGCCTGACGCTCCGGCGCGACCGGCTGGGCTGATCGTCCGACGTAGGGCGCCGCCCTCGAACCTAGGCCGTCACGCGGACGACGCGCAGCGTCATCGCCTCCGCGTCCCACTCGGCGACGACAGTTCCAGTCGAGCGGATGCCGATGTATTCCGCGGGGCGCGTGGTGGCCATCGGGATCACGTCCTCGAGTGACAGGCCCGTGAAGCGGACGGCGTTGCCGATCGCAACCGGCAGCGTCAAAGCGGATCCGGCGAGGTTCGAAGCACCGGGAGCGGCGACACGCCCCGCCCGGTCGAGCTCGACCTTCTGGCCGCCCAGCGTGTAGACGCCGGGAGGCATGCCGGCCGCGGCCATCGCGTCGGTCACGAGGATCGTCCGCGCGGGTGTCTTCGCGCGGACCATCGATCGGACCGTCGCCTCGGGCAGGTGGTGGCCGTCGACGATCAGGCTCGCGAGCAGTCGGTCCTCCGCGAGCTGCTCCCAGATCAGGTTCGGGTGGCGCGGCAGCGTGCCCGCACAGCCGTTGCCGAGGTGGGTCGACAGGGTCGCGCCGGCCGCAACCGCGTCCTGGATCTGGGCCCGGTCCGCTGCCGTGTGGCCGATGGCCACTCTCACGCCTGCGCAGACCAGGTGTTCGATGAGCAGGAGCGCGCTGGGCGCTTCGGGAGCGAGTGTCACGATGCGGATGCGACCCTCGGCCGCGTCCTGGCGACGCCTGAAGTCGTCCACGTCGGCCCCCCGGACATGCTCGCGCGCGTGGGCTCCGCGCGGGCCGTCCTCGGGCGAGATGTAGGGCCCCTCCATGTGGATTCCCGCGATCGCGGGATGCCGCGCCCGCGCCAGCGTGTGGGCGCACGCGCTGAAGGCCTCCAGCGACGACGTGATGAGCGTCGGCAGGAAGCACGTGACCCCGGTCTTCCCGATCGCATCCACCGCCCGCCGCACGTCGTCCGCCGTGATCGCCGGATCGCCGAAGTCGACGCCGGCGAAGCCGTTGACCTGCAGGTCGACGAGGCCCGGCAGCTCCAGCGTGCGCGAGGCGGTGCTCGCGGACGGCCCTGCGGCCGCTTCGCTGCCACCGAGCCCGAGCGCCGCACCGCTGGCGGCGGCTCCCGCGAGGAACCGGCGGCGAGAGGCGTGGGCGTCGTTCACGCCGAGGATCGTGCCACACCCCGCGAGGGGCGTCACGCCGCCCGTGCGGCCCGCTTGGGCGGCTTGCGTTGCCGTTCCGCTTGCGGCACTAATGCTCGCAGCATGATCAGCATCAAGGGCAGCGTCCTGCGGGCACGGCTCGCGCTCGTGGAGGACCTGGCTCCGGAGGACGGCCTTGCTCGCGTGCTCTCGCGACTGACGCCGGACGAGCGCGACGCGCTCACGTCGCTGCTGGCTTCCGCCTGGTACCCGTTCGAGCTCGGGAAACGGCTCGACGAGGCGATCGTCGAGGTGCTGGGCGGAGGGCGATCCGAGTTTTTCCTGAAGCTCGGCGAGGCCTCGGCCGACAAGAACCTGGGGCCTGGCGGGGTGCACCGCAGCTTCCTGGTGGCGGGAGACCCGCACGCATTCCTGGCCAAGACGCCGCTCATCTACTCCTATTACTACGACCAGGGACGCCGCGACTACGAGAAGACGGGCGACACCGAGGCCGTGCTGACGACGCGCGAAGCCGAGACCTTCAGCGCGCCCGACTGCCTGACCGTCGTGGGCTGGTATCGCCGAGCGCTCGCGATGTGCGGGGCCCGCGCACCGCGCGTGGTCGAGGAAGAGTGCCGGGCGAAGGGCGGCAGCGTGTGTCGCTATCGGCTCAGCTGGTCGTAGCCTATCGCGCGTCGACCAGCTCGGGGCCGCCGTCGGTCAGGCTCTCGACGTCGACGAAGCGGCGCTGCGCCGCGCGCCAGTGCGCCCTCGCCCATGCTGCGTGGTGCGAGGCACGCTCCGGCTCGAGTCGGACCGCCTGGGCGTAGAGGCGGACGGCCTCGTCCCAGCGCCCCCCACGCGCGGAGTCGAACGCATCGCGCGCCGAGGCCTCCCCGCCCTTGGGCAGGGCCGCTTCCCCCGGCCCGTACAGGAACACCTCGGCGATCACCAGGCGGGGCCCCGGTCCCTGGAACGCGAGCCGCACCTCGTCGGTCTCGCGCTCGCTGAGGGACACCGCGAGCAGCGCCTGCCGTCCGGCGCGCGGCGCCCCGTTCACCCACTGGAATCCCGCACGGCCGGGGCCCTCGGCCACGACCTGCCCGGCGATCGAGGCGACCCAGGGCACCGCCAGCGGCGAGGTCTCGAGGTCCAGGGCCAGCACGAGAGCGGACAGCCGGCGTGCCGGGGTCACGCGGACGACGAGCCCGCTGCCTCGAGCGAGGCCCGCGGCGGAGCTCCACGTGGTGGCCGGGTCGCGGTCGAGCGCCTCGGGGCCAACGGCACCGCCGTCGAGTGTCCCGAGCTGGATCGCCTGCATCGGGACGGGTCGCGACTCGTCGTAGGGCGGATGGAAGCCGTGGAAGACCGTGAAGCCGGAGGCCTCGGTCTCCTCGAAGGAGCCGCCCATGGCGCGCAGCCGCTCGCGGAAGCCCGCCGCGCGCGGCATCCCCCGCGACAGCCGGCTCGAGAGCACCCACGCGGGGGCCGGGTCGAGGTCGACCTCGTCGCGGAAGCGCAGCGGATCGCCGGGGATCCGCTCGTTCCAGGCCTGGCTGGCGATGACTGCGCCGCGCGTCTCGAGCGTGAGGCGGCCCGCGAACTGAAGGCTCGCGTAGGCGCTGCGGGCCCCGGCCGACTCGACGGACGCGATGGCGGTGTCGAGCGGAGGTACCTCCCAGACGCGGTCGGCGTGGTCGGGTTGGGCCCAGGCCCGCTGGAGCAGCCATCCGCCGTAGCCCCAGGGCACGACGAGGGCGAGGCCGGCGACGAGCGCCACAGGACGGCGGCGAGCCCAGAGCGCCGCGAGACCCGCTCCGGCGAGAGCCAGCAGCGGCGCGCTCATCCCGTACAGGTAGCGCAGATCGTCCGGTCCCGTCCGACGCGACAGCCAGAAGGCACCCGCGAGTGCCGCCCCCCATCCGAGCAGGGGTAGCGCGAGCCGGGAGCGGCAGGCCGCGCCGACGGCGGCCAGCAGGCCACAGGCGAGCAACGCGACGAGCACCGCCGGCAGCGCAGCCCGCTCCTTCCCGTCGACTACGAGCGGCACCGAAAGCCCGAGGAACCCCGCGAGCGCCTGACCGAGGTCGAGGAGCCCCTGCCCCCACAGCCAGCGCGGCCGCAGGGTGGTGACCGCGCTCGAGGCGGTCACGACGCTCGTTCCCGAGGCTCCGATCAGACGGGCGACGGCGAGGGGCGTCACACCGAGCGCCAGGCCGAGACCGAACGTCATCGCAGGGGCTGCGCGCGGCCGCACGCCGGCGAGGGCGAGACCGAGCGCCATCCCCGCGAAGGCCGGGATCGCCAGTGCCGAGTTCCAGACGGCGAGACCGCAGACGAGCCCCACTAAGAGGATGCGCCCGCGGCCCGGGGCGGGCGCCTCAGGCACCTCGAGAGCGGCGACGAGCGGGAACCCGGTGACGAGCGGCATCAGGAAGTTGGGCGGCGGGCCGGTGGCGGTCATGAGCGCCATGTACGGCGTCCCCCACGCCGCCAGGAAGGCGCCCGCCCATCCGGCTGCCGGGCCACCCAGGCGTCGGGCCAGGCGGGAGACCAGCAACACCAGCAGCGCCGCCAGGAGCAGCTGATAGAAACGATAGGCGGCGTGGTGCGGGAGAGGGGCCAACAGGGGAGCGAGCAGGTAGGCGTCGAGCGCGCCGTTGTACGGCTGGTTCCAAAGCGTGGTCGCGAGCTCGCCTCGGAGCACCGCCTGCCCCATCAGCAGCAGGATCGCGTCGTCGTTCGAGACCGGCAGCGCAAACGTGGTCCAGTGCAGAGCCCCGCGTGCGAGCGCCGCCGCGGCCAGGACGACCAGGATGCGGCGCGCGGTCGGGCTCACGGCGTCTAGTTTGCCCGAACTCGGCACCCTCGGGACTATTGACACGCACCCCCCGCAGGAGTTCCCCTAGGAGCACAGGGGGAAGCCATGGCGCGTTCGATGGAGGCCCTGGTAGAGCAGCAGGCCCGTCGCTGGCAGCTGGTCCACGAGAAGCGGCGGGACGAGGAACACCGGCCCGTGTTGACCGTCGCGCGGCAGCACGGCGCCGGCGCCGACGAGCTCGTGAAGACACTGGCCAAGCAGCTGCGGCTCGACATCTTCGACCGGGAGATCATTCAGCAGATCGCCGAAAGCACGCACCTCAGCGAGCAGGTCGTGGGTGCGCTCGACGACAAGCGGCGAGAGCTGCTCACCGAATGGCTCTCTGGCATCGCGAGCCACGACTATCTGAGCTCGGTCGAGTACCGCTACCAGCTCACGCGGGTCGTGGGCGCGGTGGCACACCACGGGGGCGCCATCATCGTCGGCCGCGGGGCCCACCTGATCCTCGGGCAGGGCGAGGCGCTCCGCGTGCTCGTCGTGGCGCCGCTCGACGTTCGCGTCGCCACGGTGATGAAGCGCGACGAGATCTCGGAGCGGGACGCACGCCGTCAGATCCAGGCGGTCGAGGCCGATCGCAAGGCGTTCCTGATGAAGCACTTCCACACCGATTTCGACGACCCGGTCCACTTCGACCTGGTGGTGAACACCTCGCTTCTGGGCATCGCGAATAGCTGCGCGGCGATCGGCGCGGCCGTCGAGAGCCTCGCGGCAGCGACGAAGCTCGCCGCGCGCTGAAGTCGGCCGGCGAGCCGCCGGATTGACGACCTCGGGTCCTCCGCTTAGCCTGTTTCCATGTCGAAGCTCCGCCTCGTTCTCGTCGTCGTCACACCGCTCGCGCTCGCCTCATGCTCCCGACCCGGGGGCACGCCAGCCTCCGCGGCGCCAGGCTCGAAGCTCGCCACGGGCACCGGGGTCGTCGCCGAGGTGAACGGGGGCCCGATCCTGGCTTCGGAGCTCGACCAGCGCGCGGCCAAGAGGCTGCTACGCGTCCGCCAGGACGAGTACGAGATCCGCGGCCAGGTGCTCGACGAGCTGATCGCCGAGCGGCTCGTCGCCGCCGAGGCGCAAAAACGCGGCGTCTCCGCCGAGCAGCTGCTCAAGCAGGAGGTCGACGCCAAGACCCAGCTGCCCGCTCCGCCGTACGTCGAGCAGATATACGAGCAGAACAAGCAGCGCTTCGGGGCGGCCCCGCGGGACGAGGCCCTCGCCCGAATCCGCGAGATCCTGGGCGGGCGAGCCATCTCCGAGCGCCGGGCGGCCTTCGAGAAGGAGCTGCGTGGCAAGGCCACGGTCGCGGTGCGGCTCGAGGCGCCGCGCGCCGACGTCGTGATCCCCGCC